>NZ_JAECZP010000001.1:0-449802 GCF_019691255.1 Pseudomonas sp. USTB-Z | reverse complement strand
CGCGCAGCGGCCCCAGGATCTCGGCATCATGCATAGATCGCTGGGGCCGCTGCGCGGCCCTTTCGCGACACAAGGCCGCTCCCACAATTAGTTCGGTGCTGGTTGTTGGAGGTGAGCAAGCTTGCCATGGCGCCGGCCAGAGCTGAAGATTCCAGATCAATACTTGCATCAATGTGGATGTACCCGATGCCCCCTGCCTTTCACCCCGACTGCCTGCGCACCAGCCTGGCGCCGTTCACCACTCGCCAGCCACTGTCGGCACAAGCGCAGGACTACCAGCGCTTCTATGGCCTGGACCTGCCGGCACACAGCTGGCTGGGCGGCTTCCAGGCGGCGGGGTTCGACCTGGTCGGGCAGGCCTGGCTACCCGAGCAGCCCAGCGCGACGTTGTTCCTGCTGCACGGCTATTACGACCACATGGGCCTCTACCAGCATGTGATTGCGTGGGCACTCAAGCAAGGTTTTGCGGTGATCAGTTGCGACCTGCCCGGCCACGGCCTGTCCAGCGGCGAGCGGGCCAGCATCACTGACTTCGCGGTGTACCAGCAGGTGCTGGAGGCCTTGTTCGAACAGGCGCACACGCTGCAACTGCCGCACCCGTGGCACCTTTGTGGGCAGAGCACGGGGGGGGCGATTGCCGTGGACCATCTGCTGCACCAGGGCGCACGCAGCCCCGTCGATGGCCAGGTCATCCTGCTGGCCCCGCTGGTGCGGCCATGTTCCTGGCGCTGGTCGAAGTTCAGTTATTGCGTGCTGCGCCACTTCGTCAATGGCATCGAACGGCGCTTCAGTGAGAACACCAACGACCCGGCCTTCCTGCCGTTCCTGGAGGCCGACCCGCTGCAACCGCGTCGCCTGCCAACGGCCTGGGTGGGCGCACTGATCGCCTGGGTCAAACGCATCGAGGCCGCGCCGCGCAGTGCGCGTCGGCCATTGATCGTGCAGGGGGAGGCAGATGGCACGGTGGACTGGCCCTACAACCTCGAAGTGCTCAAGGCCAAGTTTGCCGAGCCACAGATCCTGATGCTGCCCGAGGCCCGTCACCACCTGGCCAACGAGTTGCCGGGCATCCGCCAGCGCTACTTCGACTTCATCGACCAGCGCCTGGGCTGATCACTTCAGGTCGTTGGTGCTTTGACCAACCGCCAGGGCGGCGCGTACAGCGGCCAGGGCCGCCTGGTAGTAAGCCTTGCCCTCTGGCGACTCGGCAAAGGTGGCGAATGCTTCCAGCTCGGCATCGGACAGGTCGCGGTAGACGTACAGCAGGGTGTTGTTCAGGTCTTCGCCAATCTGCCCCATCAACCGCTGGCGCTGGCCATCCAGCAGGCTCTGGGCCTGGCCGCCGCCGAACAGGCCGGGGATCATCGAGCTGAGGCTGTCGGCGGCTACACCGGCGATGGCAAGGCTCACTTCGGCGCCGGCTTCACGCGCAGGCAGGGCTTGGGCCAGGTGGCCGATGACCAGCAGACGATCGTCGCTGGCCTGGATCTTGGGCAGGCCTTTGGCGTTCTTGGCCAGTTCGTCCTTTCGGGTGGCCTTGAGCTCGGCCGCCACCACTTTGCGCCCTAGCGGTGACTGGAAGAAGGCCAGGGCCGGTGCCGGGTTGGCCAGGGTGGCGCGCAGCTTTGCCTGGGCGCGACGGTCCACCGCCTGGGCCTGGAAGCGCTGGTTGCTGTTGTTGACCAGCGCCTGGTAGACGGCGGGTGGCAAACTGTTGCGGTAGCGCTCCTGGGCAGCGGTCAGGGCATCGTTGAAGTGGGCGCGCTGGTCGGGCCAGCCGGCGGCCTTGTACAGTTGATCCAGGTTGTCTGCCCAGACAGGCATGGTGCAGATCATCAGCAGAATCAGGGAAAACAGACGGCGCATTCAGGACTCCTGTCGGCAGGTGGCTATTGTCCTTGGCCCGGCGCCGGTTTGTCGAGATACCCGCGTGTTTCTCGGCCAAGTGGCGCTGTGCGGCGACAGGGCGAATGGATATGATGCGCGCCATGCACATATCCCCTGAACACCCGATGCTTGCGGCCGTCGTCGACGATCTGGCCACCCATGGCTGGTCCCAGCAGGCGCACTTTCTGCCTGCCGACCTGGTGCGCGCGCTGGCGGCCGAGTGCCGTCGCCGTGATGCCGAAGGCGAACTGAACCCCGCAGGGGTTGGGCGGGGTGCTACCCAGGAGGTGCGCGAAGCCATTCGCGGTGACCAGATCCAGTGGATCGACCCGGGGCAGGCCGAGGCCTGCGACCTGTACCTGGCGGCGATGGATCAGCTGCGCCTGGCAATCAACCAAGGCCTTTTCCTGGGCCTGGAAGACTTTGAATGCCACTTTGCCCTGTACCCACCGGGGGCGTTCTATCGCCGGCACCTGGACCGCTTCCGCGACGATGACCGTCGCATGGTCTCGGCGGTGCTTTACCTCAATGAAGGCTGGCAATCGCATGACGGTGGCCAGTTGCGTATGTTCCTGGCCGACGGTGTCGAGCACGATGTCGAGCCAGTGGCCGGTTGCCTGGTGGTATTCCTGTCGGGCGAAGTGCCTCACGAAGTCCTGCCGGCCGGGCGTGAGCGGCTGTCATTGACCGGCTGGTTCAGGCGGCGTGGCAATGACCCGTTCTGAGAGGCCCAAGGTGCTGGTGAGCGCCTGCCTGTTGGGGCAGCCAGTACGCTATGACGGCCGGGCAAGCGGTCATCCCGATTTGTTGCAGCAGTGGCAGGCCGAAGGGCGCGTGGTGCCGTTGTGCCCGGAGGTAGCCGGTGGCTTGCCGACACCGCGGCCACCAGCAGAGATCCTGGGAGGGCAGGGCAGCGCAGTGCTCGATGGCGACACGCAGGTGCTGACGGTGACGGGTGAAGATGTCAGTGCCGCGTTTCTGGCGGGTGCGCAGTTGGCGCTGGAGCTGGTACGGCGGCATGGCATTCGCGTAGCGGTGCTGAAGTCTGGTAGCCCTTCGTGTGGCAACCGGTTGACCTATGATGGCACCTTCAGGGGGGTGAAAGTGGCGGGGGAAGGGGTAACCACGGCGCTGCTGCGGCGGGCGGGCGTGCAGGTGTTCAGCGAGCTGGAGCTGGACCAGGCGCAGCGGGCTTTGGCTGATAGATCTGCTTGAACCTGCGCCGGCCCTTTTGCGGGTGAACCCGTTCCTACCGCGGTGGTGGACACCCATCGGGGGGTGGACACAGCCCGTCGTGTAGGAGCGGGTTCACCCGCGAAGAGGCCGGCCCTGCTGGCCAATCTCCCCCGCCGATCACCGTTGCCGCCGCCACTGTATTAGCGGGTACAGGTTGCAAAGAAGACCTCACTGCCCGCCTGCAGTCTCCTGCACACCCTTGAACCACTTCTGCTCAAGCTCGGCAGTCCGGCCACTGTCTTTCAAGCGCTGCAACGCATTGTTTACGGCGCTTTCAAAAGCCGGGTTGTCCTTCTGAAACGGGATCACCAGCTTCTTCTCGCCAATCGGCAGGCTTACATCGAGCGGGCCGTCGCCTGTGAGCGATTCACTCGACGGGGCGAACGCGATGTCGTACTTGCCACTCTCGACACCCGCCAGCACTTCGGCAGACGGGGCTTCGACGAACTCGGCGCGCAAGTCCAGTTCCTTGGCCAGGGCCTGGCCAAATTCGATGTCGAAACCTGTCAGGTGGTCGTCTTGTTTGAAGGCGTATGGCGAGTTCTCGGCCTGTACGGCAATGCGCAGTTCGCCCCGGTCGGCGATTTCGTCGATCAGCTCTGCCTGAGCCAATGGACTGATCAGTACTGCCAGCAGTACCCCTATGGTCGAACGCATGTATGCCCCTTTTCTTTTAGCAGTTTGAAATCGATCGCCACGGCTTTCTTCCTCGCCGTGATCGAGCGCAGCCTATGACCTTCAAGCCTCGGCATTGTTTAACCCTGACTGAAATATTTCTGCCAGGCAATGTGAACACCTTGGCGCATATTTCAACTAAGGTGAACTACCGCCGCGTTTGGATGACAGGCTGCGGTCAATAAGTGAATCACAGGAGAAGTGAATGAACAGCCTATTTTCGCGTGCTGCCGTTGCCGGTCTGCTGATGGGAGCGTCGGTGTTCGCCAGTGCCGCAGACGCCCTGAAGAGCCAGGAGCCGCCCAAGGAGGCGAAGGTCTTCATCGTTTCCCCCGCCGATGGTGCCACGGTCGACAAAACCTTCACCGTCAAGTTCGGTATCGAGGGTATGGGCCTCAAGCCTGCGGGTGACCAAACCCCGCACACCGGGCACCACCATCTGCTGGTGGATGTCGACAAAGAGCCGGTGGCTGACATGCCACTGCCGACCAGCCTGATGCCAGAGGCCGGCGTCGCACTGCCGAAGGGGCCGCAAGTGCTGCACTTTGGCAAGGCACAGACCGAAACCAGCATTACCCTGACCCCGGGCAAGCACACCCTGCAACTGATTCTGGGTGACCAGTATCATGTGCCGTTCAAGCCTAGCGTCGAGTCGAAGAAGATCACGGTTGAAGTGAAATAAAAAAAGGGAGGCCTTCAGGGCCTCCCTTTTTCATGCTGCACCGAGACTTAGAACAGGACGCGGGAACGGATGGTGCCCTTGACCTGTTGCAGTTTCTCTTGCGCAAGGTCCGAGTACTCGGCGTCAACGTCGATTACCACGTAACCGACTTTCTCGTTGGTCTGCAGGAACTGACCGGAGATGTTGATACCGTTCTCGGCGAAGACCTTGTTGATCTCGCTGAGCACGCCCGGGATGTTTTCGTGGATGTGCAGCAGGCGGTGCTTGCCTGGGTGAGCCGGCAGGGCCACTTCCGGGAAGTTGACCGAGGACACCGAGGTACCGTTGTCGCTGTACTTGACCAGCTTCTCGGCCACTTCCAGACCGATGTTGGCCTGGGCTTCGGCGGTGGAACCACCAATGTGCGGCGTCAGGATCACGTTGTCGAGGCCGCGCAGCGGGCTTTCGAACTCTTCGTCGTTGGAGCGTGGCTCGACCGGGAACACGTCGATGGCGGCGCCGATCAGGTGCTTGTCCTTGATGGCAGCGGCCAAGTGGTCCAGTTCGACCACGGTGCCACGGGCGGCGTTGATCAGGATCGCGCCCTTCTTCATCGAGCGGATTTCCTTCTCGCCGATCATCCACTGGGTGGAGGGCAGTTCAGGCACGTGCAGCGAGACGATGTCAGCCAGGCCCAGCAGCTCGTTCAGGCTGGTGACCTGCACGGCGTTGCCCAGTGGCAGCTTGGTCAGCGGGTCGAAGAAGTACACCTGCATGCCCATGTTCTCAGCCAGTACCGAAAGCTGGGTACCAATCGAGCCGTAGCCGACGATGCCCAGTTTCTTGCCGCGGATTTCGAACGAGTTGGCCGCGCTCTTGATCCAGCCACCACGGTGGCAGGAGGCGTTCTTCTCAGGGATGCCGCGCAGCAGCAGGATGGCTTCGGCCAGCACCAGCTCGGCCACCGAACGGGTGTTGGAGTACGGTGCGTTGAACACGGCGATACCGCGCGCGCGGGCAGCTTCCAGGTCAACCTGGTTGGTGCCGATGCAGAAGCAGCCAACAGCGACCAGTTTCTTGGCGCAGTCGAAGATCTCTTCAGTGAGCTGGGTACGCGACCGGATGCCGATGAAGTGGGCATCAGCGATCTTTTCCTTCAGCTCGGCTTCCGGCAACGAACCAGTGAGGTATTCGATGTTGGTGTAGCCGGCGGCCTTGAGAGTATCGACCGCGTTCTGGTGCACACCTTCAAGAAGAAGGAACCGGATCTTGCTCTTGTCGAGAGAAGTCTTGCTCATCTGCGTAAACCTGTATCCCGGAGATAAATTGGCGAGGGGTGATGCCAGGCGCGAGGGCAGCCTTAGCATGAACAGCGGGAGGGCTATGCTAGCATACGCGACACAATCTGAGCTTATCCCGACAGGTGAAGAGTGCTCAGGGTGACCATGAATAAGTCGAGAGTTCCAGCGATGACCCACCCCGCTGTTATTGAAGAACTGATGACCCTTGTCGACCCTGGCAAGGTCCTGACTGACCCGGTTTCCCTCGAAGCGTATGGCAAGGACTGGACCAAGCATTATCCGCCAGCGCCCAGCGCCATCGTCTTCCCCAAAACGATAGAACAGGTGCAAGCCATTGTGCACTGGGCCAATGCGCACAAGGTGGCGCTGGTGCCCTCTGGCGGGCGCACCGGGCTTTCTGCCGGCGCCGTGGCGGCCAATGGCGAGGTTGTCGTCGCCTTCGACTACATGAACCAGATCCTTGGCTTCAATGCTTTCGACCGTACTGTGGTTTGCCAGCCAGGGGTCGTCACCCGCCAGTTGCAAACCTACGCCGAAGAGCAAGGTCTCTATTACCCGGTGGACTTCGCTTCCAGCGGTTCCAGCCAGATTGGCGGCAATATCGGCACCAATGCCGGCGGGATCAAGGTGATTCGTTACGGTATGACCCGCAACTGGGTGGCCGGGCTGAAAGTGGTCACCGGCAAGGGCGAGTTGCTGGAACTGAACAAGGACCTGATCAAGAACGCCACCGGCTACGACCTGCGCCAGCTGTTCATTGGTGCCGAGGGTACGCTGGGCTTCGTGGTCGAGGCCACCATGCGCCTGGACCGCGCACCGCGCAACCTCACCGCCATGGTGCTGGGCACACCGGACTTCGACGCTATCATGCCGGTGCTGCACGCCTTCCAGGGCAAGCTGGACCTGACCGCTTTTGAATTCTTCTCCGACAAGGGGTTGGCCAAGATCCTCGCCCGCGGCGATGTGCCTGCGCCCTTCGCGACGGATTGCCCGTTCTATGCGCTGCTGGAGTTCGAGGCCAGCACTGAAGAGGTTGCCAATGAAGCATTGGCTACCTTCGAGCACTGCGTCGAGCAGGGTTGGGTGCTGGACGGGGTGATGAGCCAGAGCGAAAGCCAGCTGAAAAACCTGTGGAAGCTGCGCGAGTACCTGTCGGAAACCATCTCGCACTGGACACCGTACAAGAACGACATTTCCGTCACCGTCTCGAAAGTGCCTGCGTTCCTGCGCGATATCGACGCCATCGTCTCAGCGCATTACCCGGACTATGAAGTGGTGTGGTACGGCCATATTGGTGATGGCAACCTGCACTTGAACATCCTCAAGCCTGAGCATATGAGCAAGGACGACTTCTTCGCTTCGTGTGCCAAGGTCAACAAGTGGGTGTTCGAGATCGTCGAGCGTTACAACGGGTCGATTTCTGCCGAGCATGGCGTGGGCATGACCAAGCGTGACTACCTGGGCTACAGCCGCTCCCCCGAAGAAATCGCCTGCATGAAGGCAATAAAGGCCGTGTTCGACCCTAACGGCATCATGAATCCGGGTAAGATCTTCGCACCTGAATAAAAAGCAGTATCCAGAAGGAGTCGGCCATGAGTTACCAGCACCAGTACGTAGACGGCACGCGCATTCACTTCCCCCTGGGCAAGGTGGTGTGCATCGGCCGTAACTATGCCGAGCATGCCAAGGAACTGGACAACCCGATCCCCACCGAGCCGCTGCTGTTCATCAAGCCAGGCAGCTGCGTGGTGCCGGCCGAAGGTGGCTTCAAGATCCCGGCCGAGCGTGGGTCGGTGCACTATGAGGTTGAAATTGCCGTGCTGCTGGGCAAGCCGCTGTCGACCCACCCGAGCGAGGAAGAGGTGCTGGACGCCATTTCCGGTTACGCACCGGCGCTGGACCTGACCCTGCGCGACGTGCAGGCCAAACTGAAGGAAAAGGGCCTGCCCTGGGAGCTGGCCAAGTGCTTTGACGGCGCTTGCGTGCTGCCACCGTTCGTCTCGGCCGCCAGCTTTGAGGACGTGACAGACATCCCGGTGCGCCTGACCGTGAACGGCGAAGTGCGCCAGGAGGGTAACAGCGCGATGATGCTGAACCCGATCGTGCCGATGATCCAGTACATGGCAGCGCATTTCTCGCTACAAGCGGGGGATGTAATCCTCACCGGTACCCCGGCGGGTGTTGGGCCGTTCAATGTCGGTGACGAGCTGGTGCTGGAACTGCCGGGTGTGAGCCGCTTCGAAAGCCGGGTGCTTTAACTCGAAACCGCGTCGCCTTTTTCGCGGGTAAACCCGCTCCTACAGGGAACGCGTCGCGTTCTTCGCGGGTAAACCCGCTCCTACAGGGATTGCAGCACCTTGGGAGCGGGCATGCCCGCGAATGGGCCGGCACTGTTTACCGATTTTTCACACCCAATCCGGATAATGCGCGCACCTACGCCTATTTCCCCAGGATCACCGCATGCCATCCTCCTCCAGCGCCCCGGCAACTCCCAAGCGTCGCTTCTACCTGCGCTGGCCCTTCGGCCTGGCCGTGGCGGCGGTGATCGGCTATGGCGTGGCCGTGGCCATGCACTGGGATGACCGCGGTGCACTGTGGGTAAAAGAAAGCTTCGAAAGCACCGCCGAGCGCAGCGATAGCGTGTGGCTGCCGGATTACCAGGTGGACATCGACGCCAAACCGCTGCCGGGCATGGACGATGACGAAGCCTCGGACGTGGCCTTCAACCCGCAGACCCGCACCCTGTTCGCGGTCATGGGCAAGAACCCGTTCCTGGTCGAGCTGAGCCTGGAGGGCGATGTACTGCGCAAGATCCCGCTCAACGGCTGGAACAACCCCGAAGGCATCGCGGTGCTGGAAGACGGCAACCTGGCCATCACCGACGAGCGCCTGCATGACCTGACCGTGGTCAAGGTGGACGCGCAGACCACTGCACTGAATCACGACGACTTCCCGAGCCACGACCTGGGCCCTTCGGCCAAGAGCAACAAGGGCTTCGAGGCCGTCGCCTGGGACCCGCTGCGCCAGCGCCTGATCATTGGTGAGGAGCGCCCGCCCAAGCTGTACACCTGGAACACCGATGGCCGCAGCCCGCTCAAGGGTGAGAAGCAGCCGTTGCCTAGCGATGAGCTCGACTTGCGCAACCTGTCTGCGCTGGGTGTCGACCCGCGTACTGGCCACCTGCTGGTGCTTTCGGCCGACTCCAACATGCTGCTGGAGCTGGACGAGCAGGGCCAGCAAGTCAGCTTCATGACGCTGCTGGGCGGCTTCAACGGGCTTGAAGGCACCATTCCGCGGGCTGAAGGGGTGGCCATGGACGACAAGGGCACCTTGTACATGGTCAGCGAGCCGGCGCTTTTCTATCGATTCAAAAAGAACTGACAACATCATCAGAATTGCCTGACGCTTGCATTAAGCTTTGCTTCAGCCATTCATGATTAGATTCGCCACCCCTGTGTCGAGTCTGTCCCTATGCGTCGTTTTGTTCGCCTGTTTCTTGTTCTGGCTGCCCTTGGTCTGCTCCTGCTTGGCTGGGCCGGGCAGGAGTTTCGCCTGTTCGAGCGTGGCTGGTTCAATCTCAAGACCTGGTGGCAGCCTGTGGAGCGAAGCATTGGCCTGGATCGCTACCGGGTGGTGCTGGAGGCGCAGCCGATCGAAGGGCTGGATGATGACATTTCGGCGCTGACCTACGACCCCGACCGCAAAACCCTCTTCACGGTCACCAATGCCCGTTCGGAGCTGATCGAGCTGTCGCTGGATGGCCGTATCCTGCGGCGTGTGCCGCTGACTGGCTTCGGCGACCCGGAGGCTGTGGAGTACGTTGGGCCAAACAGCTATGTGATCACCGACGAGCGTCAGCAACGGCTGATTCGCGTACGGCTGGAAGACGACACGATGTTTCTCGATGCCGGTGATGCCGAACAGCTGACATTGGGTATTGGCCTCAATGGCAACAAAGGCTTCGAGGGCCTGGCCTACGATTCGGCGGGCAAGCGCCTGTTCGTGGCGAAGGAGCGTGACCCGATGCTGATCTATGAGGTGCATGGCTTCCCGCATGACAATCCGGAAAAGCCCTACGCCGTGCATGTGGTGCAGGACCGCAAGCGCGATTCACGGTTGTTTGTGCGGGATTTGTCGAGTTTGCAGTTCGATGAACGCAGCGGGCATTTGCTGGCATTGTCGGACGAGTCGCGGTTGGTGCTGGAGCTGGATGTACAGGGCCAGCCGCTGAGTACCTTGTCGTTGCGCAAGGGCTTCCAGGGGTTGCAGGCGACGGTGCCGCAGGCCGAGGGGATTGCGATGGACGAAGCGGGGACCATTTACCTGGTCAGTGAGCCCAACCTGTTCTATGTGTTCAAGCAGCCGACTGATTGATCGCCTATCAGGGCCTGTTCGCGGGTAAACCCGCTCCTACAGAGATCGCCACGGTTCCAGGCCGGTGGGGTACCTTGTAGGAGCGGGTTTACCCGCGAAGGGTTTTACTCGGCCTTCAGGCTCTTCACGCCTTCAGCGGTACCCAGCAGCAGCAGATCCGCCGGCCGCGCCGCGAACAGGCCGTTGGTCACCACGCCGACGATGGCGTTGATCTGTGCTTCCAGCTCCACCGGGTTGGTGATCTGCAGGTTGTACACATCCAGGATCACGTTGCCGTTGTCGGTGACCACGCCTTCACGGTACACCGGGTCACCACCCAGCTTCACCAGCTGACGTGCCACGTGGCTGCGGGCCATGGGGATTACTTCGACCGGCAGCGGGAAGGCCCCCAGTACCGGCACCAGCTTGCTGCCGTCGGCGATGCAGATGAAGGTCTTGGCCACGGCCGCGACGATCTTTTCGCGGGTCAGGGCTGCGCCGCCGCCCTTGATCAGGTGCAGGTGTGCGTCGCTCTCGTCAGCACCGTCCACGTAAAACTCAAGCTCGCTGACGCTGTTCAGTTCGTAGACCGGGATGCCATGGCCCTTCAGGCGCTGGGCAGTGGCTTCGGAGCTGGCGACTGCGCCGTCGAACGCGGTCTTGTGCTGAGCCAGGGCATCGATGAAGAAGTTGGCGGTCGAACCGGTACCGACGCCTACGACGCTCTTTTCATCCAGCTTGGGCAGAATGAAGTCGACAGCGGCCTGGGCGACGGCCTGTTTGAGTTGGTCCTGGGTCATGCGGGCTCCGGAAGGGGCAGGGCGGTTTCAAAGTTGCCTAGTATAACGGCTCGCACGGCTTTGCTGTGGTCGCCCGACGTAGCGCTGGGGTAGACTCCCAGCCCTCGTCCCGCGGCCCAGTGATGCTTTCCCGATGCTCGAACAGTACGTCAAGAAGATCCTCACCTCGCGCGTCTATGACGTTGCCGTCGAAACCCCGTTGCAGAGTGCCGGGCAGCTGAGCAAGCGCCTGGGCAACCAGATTCTGCTCAAGCGCGAAGACCTGCAGCCAGTATTCTCGTTCAAGATCCGCGGCGCCTATAACAAACTGGCCCAGCTGAGCCCGGAAGAACTGGCCCGTGGCGTGGTCACCGCCTCGGCCGGCAACCACGCCCAAGGCCTGGCCCTGGCCGCGCGCGAAATGGGCATCAAGGCCACCATCGTGATGCCCAAGACTACTCCGGAGATCAAGGTCGAAGGCGTGCGCTCGCGCGGTGGCAAGGTGGTGCTGCATGGCGACTCGTTCCCTGAGGCACTGGCCTATTCGCTGAAACTGGTCGATGAAAAGGGCTTCGTCTACGTTCACCCTTACGACGATCCGCACACCATCGCCGGGCAGGGCACCGTCGCCATGGAAATCCTGCGCCAACACCCTGGCCGGCTGGATGCGATCTTCGTGCCGGTGGGCGGTGGCGGCCTGATCGCCGGCATTGCTGCCTACGTGAAGTACCTGCGCCCGGAAATCAAGGTAATCGGTGTCGAGCCGGACGATTCCAACTGCCTGCAGGCGGCCATGGCTGCCGGTGAGCGTGTGGTGCTGCCGCAGGTCGGGCTGTTCGCCGATGGCGTGGCGGTGGCGCAGATTGGCCAGCACACCTTTGATATCTGCCGCCACCATGTGGACGAAGTCGTCACTGTCAGTACCGATGAAATCTGCGCAGCAATCAAGGATATCTACGACGATACCCGCTCGATCACCGAGCCTGCTGGCGCGCTGGGTGTGGCGGGCATCAAGAAGTACGTCGAGCTATACGGCGTCAGCGGCCAGACCCTGGTGGCCATCGACTCCGGTGCCAACGTCAATTTCGATCGCCTGCGCCATGTGGCCGAACGTGCCGAGCTGGGTGAGAAGCGCGAGGCGATCATCGCCGTGACCATCCCTGAGCGCCCGGGTAGCTTCAAGGCCTTCTGCGAGGCTATCGGCAAGCGTCAGATCACCGAGTTCAACTACCGCAAGCACACCTCTGACGAAGCGCATATCTTCGTTGGGGTGCAGACCCACCCGGAAAACGACCCCCGCGCAGCGCTGGTGCAGCAACTGACCGAGCAGGGCTTCCCGGTTACCGATCTGACCGACAATGAACTGGCCAAGCTGCATATTCGTCATATGGTCGGCGGCCACTCGGCCGGTGCCAGCGATGAAATGGTGCTGCGCTTCGAATTCCCCGAGCGGCCGGGGGCGCTGTTCAACTTCCTCAACAAGCTGGGCGGGCGCTGGAACATCTCGATGTTCCACTACCGCAACCATGGCGCGGCTGATGGGCGCGTGGTGGCGGGGCTGCAGGTGCCGGAGGACGAACGTCACCTGGTGCCGGCAGCGCTGGCCAAGATCGGTTACCCGTACTGGGACGAGACCGAAAACCCGGCCTACAAACTGTTCCTGGGCTGAGCGGCTAAGCTAGGGCTGATGGCCCGTTCGCGGGCTTGCCCGCTCCCACAGGTAACGCGCAGGCCTCAAGGCCTGAGATACCTTGGCAGGAGCGGGTAAGCCCGCGAAGAAGCGACCGCAAAATGCCCGTTTAAGGACGACCGAGACATGGAACACCTGACCACGCTCAAGACCCTGCACATCATCGCCACCGCGCTGCTGCTTCTGGGCGCCCTGGGCCTGGCGATCTGGACCTGGCGCGCCCGCCGCCAGGGCGATGCCGAAGCCTACGCCAAGCTGCTGCGCCGGCCGTTGGTGTTCGTCTGGTTGGTGATGGGCCTGTGCCTGGTGAGCATGCCGTTCACCGGCTGGTGGCTGGTACACCTGGTGGGCTGGCCACTGGGGCAGACCTGGGTGTTGGCATCCAGTGTCATCTATACATTTGGCGCGTTTGCCGTGTGGTGGCTGCTGGTGCGGCTGAACCGGCTGCGCAAGGCCGAGGTGGTGGGGTTGCGGTTTACCCTGGCGCTGGCGGTATTCAGTGGGGTTTGCTTCCTGTCCATTGCCGGGCTGATGGGGGCCAAGCCGGTCTGACAGCCTTGTGCTGATTGTGCCGGCCTATTCGCGGGTGAACCCGCTCCTACAGGTACAGCGCAGCCCTCAAGGCCTGTGGTGATTCCTGTGGGAGCGGGCGTGCCCGCGAAAAGACCGGCACGGAAAACCTCAATCCCGCAGCGAGATCACCGGCCATCCACGCTTATCCGCCTCGGCCCGCAGGTCCGGGGCCGGGTCCACAGCCACTGCATGCGTCACCCGCTGCAACAACGGCAGGTCATTCATCGAGTCGCTATAGAAGTAGCTGTCCTCAAGATCAAAGCCGTTCTCCAGCATCCAGCGTTCCAGCCGCGTCACTTTGCCTTCACGGAAACACGGTATATCGGTACTACGCCCGGTGTAGCGGCCGTCGCGCACCTCGCATTCGGTTGCCAGCAACACCCGCACCCCCAGGCGCCGGGCGATTGGTGCGGTGACGAAGCGGTTGGTAGCGGTGATGATCACCAGCTGGTCGCCCGCCTCGCGGTGCTGCTGCAGCAAGGCCAGGGCCTTGGGCAGGACGATGGGCTCGATGCAGTCGCGCATGAAATCGCGGTGCCATTCGTCGAGTTGGGGCATGGGTGTTGCCGCCAGGATTTCCATGGAAAAGGCCAGGTAGGCCTGAAGGTCCAGGGTGCCATTGAGGTAATCCTGGTAGAAGCTGTCGTTGCGTTGCTTGTAGGCGACCGGGTCGAGAATGCCGCGCTCGCAAAGATAGTCACCCCAGGCATGGTCGCTGTCGCCACCGAGGAGGGTATTGTCCAGGTCGAATAAAGCCAGGCGCATCGCGGTCACTCGCATCAGCCACAGGGTAGGCCCGCAGAATACGGAGTTTTCACGCAGCTGCACATAAGCTTGGCGGGCGCGTTGCTGCGCTCGCAAGCTTTGTGGAACAATGCGTTGACATGCGTTTGCGAGGTTGCTGCCGTGATCGACCCGGATGGTTTTCGCCCCAATGTCGGGATCATTCTCACGAATGATGCCGGGCAGGTGCTATGGGCTCGACGGATCAACCAGGATGCCTGGCAATTCCCCCAGGGTGGTATCAACCCTGACGAGACGCCGGAAGACGCCCTGTACCGCGAGCTGAACGAAGAAGTTGGCCTTGAACGCGACGATGTAGAAATTCTTGCCTGCACCCGTGGCTGGTTGCGTTATCGTTTACCCCAGCGATTGGTACGTACCCACAGCCAGCCGCTGTGCATCGGCCAGAAGCAGAAGTGGTTCCTGCTGCGCCTGTTGAGCAACGAACAACGGGTGCGGATGGACCTGACCGGCAAGCCGGAATTCGACGGTTGGCGCTGGGTGAGCTATTGGTATCCGCTGGGCCAGGTTGTGACATTCAAGCGCGAGGTGTACCGGCGCGCCCTGAAAGAGCTAGCACCGCGTCTGTTGACGCGCGACTGACGACGGAGTTCGACCCCGAGCCATGCTCAATACGCTGCGCAAGATCGTCCAGGAAGTAAACTCCGCCAAAGATCTCAAGTCGGCGTTGGGGATCATTGTCTTGCGCGTCAAGGAAGCCATGGGCAGCCAGGTCTGCTCGGTCTACCTGCTCGACCCGGAAACCAACCGCTTCGTGCTGATGGCGACCGAAGGCCTGAACAAGCGCTCCATCGGCAAGGTCAGCATGGCCCCCAACGAAGGCCTGGTTGGCCTGGTCGGTACCCGGGAAGAGCCGCTGAACCTGGAAAACGCCGCCGACCACCCGCGTTACCGCTACTTTGCCGAAACCGGCGAAGAGAAATTCGCCTCCTTCCTGGGTGCGCCGATCATCCACCACCGCCGTGTGGTCGGGGTACTGGTCATCCAGCAAAAGGAGCGCCGTCAGTTCGATGAGGGCGAGGAAGCCTTCCTGGTCACCATGAGCGCCCAGCTTGCCGGGGTTATCGCCCACGCCGAGGCTACCGGCTCGATCCGTGGCCTGGGCCGTCAGGGCAAAGGTATTCAGGAAGCGCGCTTCGTGGGTGTGCCGGGTTCGCCTGGTGCCGCGGTGGGGCGTGCGGTGGTGATGTTGCCGCCGGCCGACCTGGAAGTGGTCCCGGACAAGACCGTCGATGACATCGACGCCGAACTCAAGCTGTTCCAGAACGCCCTGGAAGGTGTGCGCGACGACATGCGCAAGCTGTCGGCCAAACTGGCCACCCAGCTGCGCCCGGAAGAGCGTGCGCTGTTCGACGTCTATCTGATGATGCTGGAAGACGCAGCCCTGGGCGGTGAGGTGACCGAGGTCATCAAGACCGGCCAGTGGGCCCAGGGCGCCCTGCGCCAGGTGGTTGGTGAGCACGTCAACCGCTTCGAGCTGATGGACGACGACTACCTGCGTGAGCGTGCCTCCGACGTCAAGGACCTGGGGCGCCGCCTTTTGGCCTACCTGCAGGAAGCGCGCTCGCAGTCGTTGGTGTATGCCGACAACACCATCCTGGTCAGTGAGGAACTGACACCGGCCATGCTCGGTGAAGTGCCGGAAGGCAAGCTGGTCGGCCTGGTCTCGGTACTCGGCTCGGGCAACTCCCACGTCGCCATCCTCGCGCGTGCCATGGGCATCCCCACGGTGATGGGCCTGGTCGACCTGCCATACTCCAAAGTCGACGGTATTGAACTGATCGTCGATGGCTACAAGGGCGAGGTGTTCACCAACCCCAGCGAAGTGCTGCGCAAGCAGTACAGCGAAGTGGTCGAGGAGGAACGCCAGCTGGCCCAAGGGCTGGATGCACTGCGTGAACTTCCGTGCGTCACCCCCGACGGCCACCGCATGCCCCTGTGGGTCAACACTGGCCTGCTCGCTGACGTGGCCCGTGCCCAGCAGCGCGGCGCCGAAGGGGTAGGCCTGTACCGCACTGAAGTGCCGTTCATGATCAACCAGCGCTTCCCCAGTGAGAAAGAGCAGCTGGCCATCTACCGTGAGCAGCTGGCGGCCTTCCACCCGCTGCCGGTGACCATGCGTACCCTCGACATCGGTGGCGACAAGGCTCTGTCGTACTTCCCCATCAAGGAAGAAAACCCGTTCCTCGGCTGGCGCGGCATCCGCGTCACCCTCGACCACCCGGAAATCTTCCTGGTGCAGACCCGCGCCATGCTCAAGGCCAGCGAGGGCCTGAACAACCTGCGCATCCTGCTGCCGATGATTTCCGGCATTCACGAGCTGGAAGAGGCGCTGCACCTGATCCACCGTGCCTGGGGTGAAGTGCGTGACGAAGGTACCGATGTACCGATGCCGCCCGTGGGTGTGATGGTGGAAATCCCGGCGGCGGTGTACCAGACCAAGGAGCTGGCGCGGCAGGTGGACTTCCTGTCGGTAGGCTCCAACGACCTGACCCAGTACCTGTTGGCGGTGGACCGCAACAACCCGCGGGTCGCCGACCTGTACGATTACCTGCACCCGGCGGTACTGCAGGCGCTGAACACGGTGGTGCGCGACGCCCATGGCGAAGGCAAGCCGGTGAGCATCTGCGGCGAGATGGCCGGTGACCCGGCGGCAGCGGTCCTGTTGATGGCCATGGGCTTCGACAGCCTGTCGATGAACGCCACCAACCTGCCGAAGGTCAAGTGGATGCTGCGCCAGATCAATATGGGCAAGGCCAAGGAACTGCTGGCCGAGGCCTTGAGCCATGACAACCCGCAGGTTATCCACAGCTCGCTGCAGCTGGCCCTGAAGAACCTTGGGTTGGCGCGGATGATTGGGCCTGGGGCTAATAAAACCTTGTGAGGGTGATGCGGCCTGTCCCGGCCTCTTTGGGGGTGAACCCGCTCCTACAACCGGCCTGCGCCTAAACCCTCGATGTGTGTCACCCGATTATTGTAGGAGCGGGTTTACCCGCGAATACGATGGCGGCGGCAACGGTGAACGGGTGGTGGAGATTGGCCAGCAGGTCCGGCCTCTTCGCGGGTAAACCCGCTCCTACAACGGCCTGCGTCCAACCCCAGATGTGTGTCCAAATCCGTGGTAGGAGCGGGTTTACCCGCGAAGAGGCCCGAACAGACAACATCGAATGTTCAGGCCAACAACTCAATTTCCCCCAAATGCCCGCCAAAAGGCCCGAAACTGCGCTCAACCAGCCGTCTTTGCCCCTGATCATCCACAATGAGCACTGTGCTCGCCCGTGTCCCGTAATTCTGGCTGGCGATGAAGACGCTCGATAGCAACTTCTCGGTTGCCAACCCCACGCCTGTTTCGGGTAGGTCACCATCAGCCGCGGGCTCGTTATCCGCGAGCAAAGCCAGCAGCCTGTGCGGCTCCGGCGTGTCCAGCAGGTTTTCCAGCCCGTCACGTGCCTTCACCAGCTTCGGCCACGGTGTATCCAGCCCGGCGTTCGAAAGCCCGTAAACCCCAGCCTTCAGCAGGCGCGGCGTGGCCTCACGGGCATGCAGATAACCCAGTTGCTGCCCATCACCCACCAGCAGGTTGAACCCCGAGTACTGCCCGCTACGGCTGGTCACCTGGTCCAGGTAAGCCTCAACCCCTAGCTCGCCCTGCAGAAACGCCGCCACCAGCTCACCCCGCGAGCGGGGCCCCTGCGCCTGGCCCGGGTCGCGGATGTTGGTCAGCGCGGCAAAGCGCCCCTGTGGGCCTACGCCCAGCCAGGTACCGCCTGCCTCCAGGTCGCGCCCGGCATGCACCCCAGGTGCATCCTCCCAGGCCGCCAGGGGCTGAGTGGGGCGGGCATAGAATTCGTCGCGGTTGGCCGCCACGATCAGCGGCAGGGCGTGCCCCGGCCGCCAGGCAAATACGATCAGGCACATAGGTTGGGCCTCTGTGTTTTTTTGTCACTGTACCCACAGGAACGATGCGGATCCATCCTGACACAGAGTTCACTAGAGCCCCGAGCCCGGCTTCCGTTACCATGCCGGATTGATTTCTAGGGGATGCCGAATGGAATTCGTGCTCTATCTGTTGTTGGGCGCCTGTGCCGGTGTGCTGGCCGGGCTGTTCGGCGTGGGCGGCGGCATCATCATCGTGCCGGTGCTGGTGTTCAGCTTTACCCTGCAGGGTTTCGACGCTTCGGTGCTGACTCACCTGGCCGTTGGCACGTCACTGGCCACCATCGTCTTCACCTCGATCAACGCCGTGCGGGAGCACCACCGCAAGCGGGCGGTGCAATGGCCGATCTTCATCTGGATGACCATCGGCATCCTCCTGGGGGCCGGTGTCGGTGCCAAGACCGCTTCGCTGATCCAGGGCCCACTGCTGCAAAAGATCATCGGTGTGTTCGCCTTGGTCATCGCCGCGCAGATGGCCCTTGACCTCAAACCCAAGGCCAGCCGTGGCGTTCCCGGCAAACCTGGGCTGATCGGTGCAGGTGGGGTGATTGGCTGGGCTTCGGCCATTTTCGGCATTGGCGGTGGTTCGCTGACGGTGCCGTTCCTCACCTGGCGTAGCCTGCCCATGCAGCAGGCAGTGGCCACGTCATCGGCCTGTGGCCTGCCGATTGCTGTGGCCAGTGCCCTGAGCTTCATGCTGCTGGGTTGGCACGAGGAGCACCTGCCGCCCCACAGCCTGGGTTACGTGTACCTGCCGGCGCTGGTCGGCATTGCCGTGACCAGCATGTTCTTCGCCCGCTTCGGCGCGCGCCTGGCGCACAAGCTGTCGCCCCGTTTGTTGAAACGCCTGTTCGCAGCCCTGTTGTTCTGTGTTGGCCTCAGCTTTTTGATTTGAATCGAGAGGAAGTTCCATGCTGCCTTACCCGCAGATAGACCCCGTGGCCTTGGCCATCGGGCCGCTGAAAATCCATTGGTACGGCCTGATGTACCTGATCGGCATCGGCGGTGCCTGGCTGCTGGCCTCACGCCGGCTGAACCGCTTCGACCCCACCTGGAGCCGCGAGAAGCTGTCCGACCTGGTGTTCTGGCTGTCGATGGGGGTGATTGTCGGCGGGCGCCTGGGCTATGTGCTGTTCTACGACCTGCACGCCTACCTGGCCAACCCGACGCTGATCTTCGAGGTATGGAAAGGCGGTATGTCGTTCCACGGCGGCTTCATCGGCGTGATGCTGGCGGCCTTGTGGTTCGGCAAGCGCAACAACAAGTCGTTCTTCGAGCTGATGGACTTCGTCGCCCCGCTGGTGCCGATTGGCCTGGGTGCCGGGCGTATCGGCAACTTCATCAACGCCGAACTGTGGGGCAAACCCACCGACGTGCCATGGGCGATGATCTTCCCGCCGTTCAGCGACCCGGCCCAGTTGCCGCGCCACCCGTCGCAGCTTTACCAGTTCGCCCTTGAGGGCGTGGCGTTGTTCGTCATCCTGTGGCTGTTCTCGCGCAAGCCGCGGCCGACCATGGCGGTGTCAGGCATGTTCGCGCTGTTCTACGGTATCTTCCGTTTCATCGTCGAATTCGTGCGGGTGCCGGATGCTCAACTGGGTTACATCGCCTGGGGCTGGCTGACCATGGGTCAGATTCTCTGTGTGCCGATGATCCTGGCTGGCCTCGGTCTGATCTGGTGGGCTTATAATCGCAAGCCCACGGCGAAACCCGCCTGATTAATCCCACGGCAGGGGCGATCCCCCTGCCGTTTTTGCTACAGGTAAGCCATGAAACAGTATCTGGACCTGGTCCGCGACGTCATTGATAACGGCACGTTGCAGGGAAACCGCACCGGCATCCGCACCATCAGCCTGCCGGGCGCGATGCTGCGTTTCGACCTGCAGAAGGGCTTTCCGGCCATTACCACGCGCAAGCTGGCGTTCAAGTCGGCGATCGGTGAAATGGTCGGTTTCCTGCGTGGCGTGAAGAACGCCGGTGAGTTCCGCGAGCTGGGCTGCAAGGTCTGGGACCAGAACGCCAACGAAAACGCCCAGTGGCTGGCCAACCCGTTCCGTCAGGGCCATGACGACCTGGGCGAGATCTATGGCGTGCAATGGCGCCAGTGGCCGGGCTACAAGCGCATCCCGCTGAGCAACCCGGCGGCCATCGAAATGGCCGAGCAAGCCGGTTTCCGCCGTATTGCCCAGGACGAAGAGGACGGCGTCGCGTTCGTCATCCTGTACAAGGCGATCGACCAGGTGCGCCAGTGCCTGGACACCATCGCCAACGACCCGGGTAGCCGCCGCATCCTGTTCCACGGCTGGAACTGCGCGCAACTGGACGAAATGGCACTGCCACCGTGTCACTTGCTGTACCAGTTCCACCCGAATGTCGAGACCAGGGAAATTTCCCTGACCCTCTACATCCGCTCCAACGACCTGGGGCTGGGCACGCCGTTCAACCTCACCGAAGGCGCGGCGCTGCTGTCGCTGTTCGGCCGCCTGACCGGCTATACACCGCGCTGGTTCACCTACTTCATCGGCGATGCCCATGTGTATGAAAACCACCTGGACATGCTCAACGAGCAGCTCAAGCGCGAGCCGCTGGAAGCGCCGAAGCTGGTCATCAGCGACCGTGTGCCGTCGTTTGCCGAGACTGGTAAGTACGAGCCGGAGTGGCTGGAGAAGATCGAACCGAGTGATTTCTGGCTGGAAGGCTATGAGCACCATGCGCCGATGACAGCGCCGATGGCGGTCTGATAGATCTCCATTGTTTGAACTGGCCTCTTCGCGGGTGAACCCGCTCCCACAGGGTACTGCACAGGCCTAAGTCGTGCGCGGTCCCTGGGGGAGCGGGTTCACCCGCGAAGCTTTTGGCTCAATGCCCGTGACTCCGCCCCACATGCGAATGTTCGGTATCCGGCACCGATACCGCCCCGTTTGTCTCCAGTTGCTGCAAGATCGCGCATTCACTCCCCTGCGTGTTGCAGCGCCGCCGCAGCTCCACCAGCTGCTCTTGCAATGCCACCAAGCCATCGATCCGCGCCTGAACATGCTCGATATGCTCGTCGATCAGCGCATTGACGCTGCCGCACGCGTCGTCGGGGCTGTCGCGCAGGCGTAGCAGGCTGCGAATTTCGTCCAGGGTCATGTCCAGCGTGCGGCAGTTGCGGATGAAGGTCAGCCGCTCCACATGGGCCTGGGTGTACAACCGGTAGTTGCCCTCGCTGCGCGCCGGCTCTGGCAGCAGGTTTTCACGCTCGTAGTAGCGGATGGTTTCCACCGCGCAGTCGGTGGCTTTGGCCAGTTCTCCGATCTTCATCACGAAATCTCCAGCAAGTGGCTTGACCCTATAGTGGCTACAGGGTGTTCACTTGGCAACAGGCTCAATTTAAGGATGACCCCATGAACCAGCCTGTCAGCCACGAACACAAGCATCCGCACGATCACGCTCATGGTGATGACGACCATGGCCATGCTGCCCACGGCCACAGCTGCTGCGGCGCCAAAGCCGCGCCGCCGCTGGTGCAACTGAGCGAAACGGCCAGTGCCCAGGCACAACTCAGTCGTTTCCGCATCGATGCCATGGACTGCCCCACCGAGCAGAACCTGATTCAGGACAAACTGAGCAAGCTGGCCGGTATCGAACAGCTGGAATTCAACCTGATCAACCGCGTGCTTGGCGTGCGCCACACCTTGGACGGCACCGCCGATATCGAGCGGGCTATCGACAGCCTGGGCATGAAGGCCGAGCCGATTGCCGCCCAGGACGACGGCAGCGCCAGCGTGCCCCAACCGGCCAAGGCCCGCTGGTGGCCACTGGCATTGTCGGGCGTCGCCGCGATCGCCGCCGAAATCGTGCACTTTGCTGCACTGGCCCCTGAGTGGGTGGTAGCGGGACTGGCGCTTGCCGCGATCCTCGGTTGCGGCCTGGGTACCTACAAGAAGGGCTGGATTGCCCTGAAAAACCGTAACCTCAACATCAATGCGCTGATGAGTATCGCCGTGACGGGGGCCGTATTGATCGGCCAGTGGCCGGAGGCGGCGATGGTCATGGTGCTCTTCACCGTTGCCGAACTGATCGAAGCGCGCTCGCTGGACCGTGCGCGCAATGCCATCGGCGGGTTGATGCAGCTGACCCCGGACGTGGCTACGGTGCAGCAGGCCGATGGCCAGTGGCGCGAGCTGGAAGTGCGTGAGGTGGCCATCGGCGCACTGGTTCGGGTGCGCCCCGGTGAGCGCATCGGCCTGGACGGTGAAGTGACCAGCGGGCAATCCAGCGTCGATCAGGCGCCGATTACCGGCGAAAGCCTGCCTGTGGAGAAGGGGGTGGGCGACAAGCTGTTCGCTGGCACCATCAACCAGGCGGGGGCGCTGGAGTTTCGCGTCACCGCCGCTGCCGGGCAGTCGACCCTGGCGCGGATCATCAAGGCTGTGGAGGAAGCGCAGGGCGCGCGGGCGCCTACCCAACGCTTCGTCGACCGTTTCTCGCGTATCTACACCCCGGTGGTATTCGCCATTGCCCTGGCCGTGGCGCTGTTGCCCCCGCTGTTCATGGCTGGCGCCTGGTTCGACTGGGTTTACCGCGCCTTGGTGCTGCTGGTGGTGGCCTGCCCCTGCGCGCTGGTGATCTCGACCCCGGTGACCATCGTCAGTGGCCTGGCCGCCGCTGCGCGCAAAGGCATCCTGATCAAGGGTGGCGTGTACCTGGAGGGTGGCCGCCACCTGGATTTCCTGGCCCTGGACAAGACCGGCACCATTACCCATGGCAAGCCGGTGCAGACTGACGCCAAGGTGCTGGCGCCGCTGTTCGAAGACCGTGCGCAAGCCTTGGCGGCCAGCCTGGGCGAGCGTTCGGACCACCCGGTGTCCCGCGCCATTGCCGAGTTCGGCAAGCAGCAAGGCCTGGCCTTGAGCGAGGTCAGTGACTTCGCCGCCCTGGCCGGGCGTGGCGTGCGTGGTGTCATCGCCGGTGAGGTCTACCACTTGGGCAACCACCGCCTGGTCGAGGAACTGGGGCTGTGTTCGCCAGCGCTGGAGGCCCAGCTTGATGCGCTGGAGCGCCAGGGCAAGACCGTGGTCCTGCTGCTCGACCGATCCGGCCCTCTGGCACTGTTCGCCGTGGCCGACACGGTCAAGGACAGCAGCCGTCAGGCGATCGCCGAATTGCATCAACTGGGTATCAAGACTGTCATGCTGACCGGTGACAATCCGCATACTGCGCAGGCCATTGCCGCCGTGGTGGGGATCGACCGCGCCGAGGGCAACCTGTTGCCGGCCGACAAGCTGAAAACCATTGAGGCGTTGTACGCCCAAGGCCATCGGGTAGGCATGGTCGGTGACGGCATCAACGACGCCCCGGCGCTGGCCCGCGCCGAAATCGGTTTTGCCATGGCTGCTGCCGGCACCGACACCGCCATCGAGACGGCTGATGTGGCGCTGATGGACGATGACTTGCGCAAAATCCCGGCCTTCGTCAGGCTGTCGCGCCAAAGTGCGGCGATCCTCATGCAGAACATCGTTCTGGCGTTGGGCATCAAGGCGATATTTCTGGCGATCACCTTTGCCGGCATGGCCACGATGTGGATGGCGGTGTTCGCTGATATGGGCGTGAGCTTGCTGGTGGTGTTCAACGGCTTGCGCCTTTTGCGCAAATAGAGGACGTGCATGCTGAGTTCCGAGCTGAAGGCCTTCTACATGGTGGCCCGTCTGGGCAGCATCACCCAGGCGGCGAAGAAGCTTGGCCTCAGCCAGCCCACGGTGACCACGCAGATCCGCAGCCTGGAAGGCCAGTACGCCGTGGAGTTGTTCTACCGCGGCGGGCGGCGCCTGGTGTTGAGCGAGGAGGGCTTACGCCTGCTGCCGATGGTCAAGGCGCTGCTGCAGCAGGAAGCCGACATCGAGTTCGAGCTGCGCAACAGTGGTCAGGCCCAGGGCAGCCTGCGCATTGCGGCCACTGCGCCTTACTACATTCTCGACCTGGTCAAGATCTATCGCGAACGCTTACCGCAGGTTGAAGTGGCGGTGGAGATCGGCAACTCGCAGCAGGTGCTGGAAATGCTCGAGGATTACCGGGTGGATATTGCCGCGTCGTCGCAATGGGTGGAGGACGCGCGGTTGGTGCGGCGGATACTGGGCACTGACCCTTTGGTGGTGGCGGTGCACCGCAACCACCCTCTGGCCCAACGCCAGACGGTGTCGATCGAGGTGGTGTCGGGGCATTGCCTGCTGATGCGCGAGAAGGGCTCGACCACACGCAAGCTGACCGAGCAGATGATGCAGGAGGCCGGGGTCAAGGCCGGCGCCCTGATGGAAATCGGCAGCCGCGAGTCGATTCGCGAAGCGGTGCTGCGCAATATCGGCATCAGCGTGATTGCCCGCCATGAGGTGCCGCACAACCCCGAACTCCGGGTGCTGGCGCTGGAGAATGCGCCGGTGATGCACGAGTACCTGTATTGCCTGAAGGAACGGCGCCAGGCCCGGTTGCCAGCGGCATTCCTGGGGGTGGCGCAGGAAGTGGCCGGTTCGCAGTTCTAGATTTTTGCTGGCTTCTTCGCGGGTAAACCCGCTCCTACATTTCAGCGTACCCGCGTGCCTGCATTTTCCGCGAACATGCATGCCGTTGTAGAAGCGGGTTTACCCGCGAAGAGGCCGGCACAGGCCACTACTAAATCTGCCTATACCACTATCACCGGCTTTTGCCTTAAAGCCACAGAACCTTCGCACAGCCTGCCTAGCATGGCCCCATCTCTTCGATGAGGCCATGCCATGAACCACACCACCCCCGGCGCACAGATAAAAGTGTGCAACATCCACAAGCGCTTCGGTGCCTTTACGGCGCTCAACGATGTCTCGCTGGACATCGCCGCGGGCGAACTGGTGTGCCTGCTCGGCCCGTCCGGTTGTGGCAAGACCACGCTGCTGCGCTGCATTGCCGGCCTGGAGCGCCAGGACCGCGGTACGCTGTACATCGGCGAACGCGATATCTCCAAGCTGTCACCCCAGGCGCGGGACTACGGCATCCTGTTCCAGTCCTATGCGCTGTTTCCCAACCTTACCGTCGAAGCCAATATCGCCTATGGCCTGACGGGCAGTGGTCGCGAGCAGGCCCGTCAGCGGGTGGCCGAAATGCTCGAACTGGTTGGCCTGTCTGGCAGCGAGAAGAAGTACCCAGGCCAGCTCTCCGGTGGCCAGCAGCAACGTGTGGCCTTGGCCCGCGCGCTGGCACCGTCGCCATCGCTGCTGCTGCTCGATGAGCCGATGTCGGCGCTGGACGCCCGGGTGCGCGAGCACTTGTGCACCGAACTGCGTCAGCTGCAGCGCCAACTGGGCATCACCACGTTGATGGTTACCCACAACCAGGACGAGGCCATGTTGATGGCCGACCGCATTGCGGTGATGAACAACGGCCAGGTCGAGCAGTACGCCACCCCGCAGGAAATCTATGACCACCCGGCCACGCCGTTCGTGGCCGAGTTCGTCGGCCAGGGCAACTGGCTGCCGTTCCAACGCCGCAGCGACAGCCATGCCCTGGTCGGGGACATGAACATGCGCCTGGCGCCGGGTTCAGCCCAGGCCAGCAGTGGCCGGCTGTTCTGCCGCCCGGAGGCGATCACGGTCAACCCGGTGGTGCACGAAGAAAACCTGTTCCCGGCCATGGTCCGCGAAATCACCTTCCTCGGTAACCGCTGCCGCATGAGCTTTGAACTCAAGGCCCTGCCAGGCCATGCCCTGCTGGCCGAACTGGCACCCGAGGCCATGCCGCGCCTGGGTTCGCAGGACATCTGGGTGGCGTTGCCGCCGCAGAGCCTGCAGGTGTTTGCCTGAGATGGCCGCGCCAATGTCCCTGCCGTTGAGCCAGGCCAACGTCGCGCCGCGTGCTGGCATCGCCCTGGGTGACCGGCTGTTCGTCATCGGCGGCAAGAGCCTGCTGCTGATTCTGTTGGTGCTGGCCGTGCTGATGCCGTTGCTG
Source organism: Pseudomonas sp. USTB-Z (assembly GCF_019691255.1). NCBI lineage: Bacteria > Pseudomonadati > Pseudomonadota > Gammaproteobacteria > Pseudomonadales > Pseudomonadaceae > Pseudomonas > Pseudomonas sp. USTB-Z. The sequence continues at coordinate 423,954 of NZ_JAECZP010000001.1, read as the reverse complement.
GCGATCTTCTGGCGTGGTTTCAGCGGTGAAGCGGGCCAGGGCGGTGGCTTGCTGGCGGCCCGTGAATTGTTCACCAGCGCCAGCTTCCATTGGTTGCTTGGCAACAGCCTGTCGGTGGCCTTCACTGTCGCGGCCATTGTGGTACCGCTGGCCTATTTGTTCGCCTTTGCCCTGCAACGCACGTTGATCCCGGCCAAGGGCCTGTGGCGGGGGATTTCGCTGCTGCCATTGCTGGCACCGTCGATGCTGCCGGCGATCGCCCTGGTCTACCTGTTTGGCAATCAGGGCCTGCTGCGTGGGTTGCTCAGCGACAATATCTACGGCTTCTGGGGCATCGTGCTGGGCGAGGCCATCTACACCTTCCCGCATGCGCTGATGATTCTGCTGTCGGCACTGTCACTGGCCGATGCTCGCCTGTTCGATGCGGCCTCCAGCATGGGGGCAGGCTCGTGGCGGGCGTTCACCAGCATCACCTGGCCAGCCTCGCGCCAGGCAGTATTCGCGGCGTTCTGCCTGGTATTCACGCTGACTATCACAGACTTCGGTGTACCGGTCGTGGTGGGGGGCGACTATCAAGTGCTGGCGCTGGAAGCCTACAAGGCGGTGGTGGGCCAGCAACAGTTCGGCCGTGGTGCGCTGATCGGCATGGTGCTGCTGTTGCCGGCCCTGTTCAGCTTTACCGTCGACGCCTGGCTGCGTAGACGCCAGGGCGACACCATGGGTGGCCGTGCGCAGGTGTTCGAACCCAAGCCATCACGCGGTCGTGATGCCTGCTTCCTGACCATTGTGCTGCTGGTGTGCGCGGCGTTGCTGGTGGTGATCGGTATGGCGGTGTACTCCTCGCTGGTCACTTTCTGGCCCTACAACCTGTCGTTGTCGCTGCGCCACTACCTGTTCGAAGACACTGCCGGTGGCGGCTGGCTGGCCTACCGCAATAGCGTGACCATGGCCATTGGCACCGCACTGATCGGCAGCATCGTGATCTTCACCGGTGCCTTCCTGATGGAGAAGACCCAGGGCCAACGCCTGCTCAACCATGCGCTGCGCCTGCTCAGCTTCATCCCCATGGCCGTGCCGGGCCTGGTGCTGGGCCTGGGCTACGTATTCTTCTTCAACCTGAACGGTAACCCGCTGCATGTGCTGTACGGCGGCATGGGGTTGCTGGTGGTGTGCACCATTGCCCATTACCTGACCACCGCGCAGATGACCGCGACCACCGCCCTGCGCCAGCTCGACGGCGAGTTCGAGGCTGCCGCGATGTCGCTGAAAGCGCCGCTGTACAGGCACTTCCTGCGCGTGACCGTGCCGATTTGCCTGCCGGCACTGCTGGACATCATCCGCTACCTGTTCGTATCGGCAATGACCACCGTGTCGGCAGCGATTTTCCTGTACAGCCCCGACACCCTCCTGGCTGCCGTTGCCGTGCTGAACATGGACGACGCCGGCAACGTTGGCGGTGCCGCCGCCATGTCCACCTTGATCCTGCTGACCAGTGCCGGCGCTTCACTGTTGCTGGCTGCAGCCTCGCGCGGCCTGCTGCGCCGCTCCCAAGCCTGGCGCCAACGCGCCGCGACCGTCTGACCTGATAGGAACCTACCCATGCACAAGCACCTTGCCCTTGCCGCTGCCGTTTCCGCCGTGTTCAGCCTGCAGGCTTCGGCCGCTGCTACCCAGCTGACGGTCTACACCGCTCTGGAAGCCGAGCAGCTGAAAACCTACAAACAGGCCTTCGAGAAAGCCAACCCGGATATCGAGATCAAGTGGGTGCGTGATTCCACCGGCATCATCACTGCCAAGCTGTTGGCGGAGAAAGAGCGCCCGCAAGCCGACGCTGTGTGGGGGCTGGCGGCATCGAGCCTGGCCATACTCGATCAGAACGGCATGCTCGAAGCTTATGCGCCCAAGGACCTGGGCAAGATTTCCGGCAATTATCGTGACGCCGCCAACCCGCCAGCCTGGGTCGGCATGGACGTGTGGGCCGCCACCATTTGCTTCAACACCATCGAGGCCGAGAAACAGGGCCTGAGCAAACCGGTGAGCTGGCAGGACCTGACCAAGCCTGAGTACAAAGGCAAGATTGTCATGCCCAACCCGGCCTCGTCCGGCACCGGCTTCCTGGATGTCAGTGCCTGGTTGCAAACCTTTGGCGAGCCGCAGGGCTGGGCCTACATGGATGCGCTGCACCAGAACATCGGCCAGTACGTCCATTCCGGCTCCAAACCGTGCAAGTTGGCGGCGGCGGGCGAGTTCCCGATCGGAATTTCGTTCGAATACCCGGCCGTTCAGCTCAAGCGCCAAGGCGCGCCGTTGGACATCGTGTTGCCAAAGGAGGGTTTGGGCTGGGAGATCGAGGCAACCGCAGTGATCAAAGGCTCGCCCAAGGCCGATGCGGCCAAGCGCCTGGCCGATTTCTCAGCCAGCCCGGCGGCCATGGAACTTTACAAGGAAAACTTCGCCGTACTGGCCGCGCCGGGCATCGCCAAGCCGCAGACCGAGCTGCCGGCGGATTATGAGCAGCGGTTGATCAAGAACGACTTTGTCTGGGCTTCTAAAAACCGTGACCAGATTCTGGCCGAATGGCGCAAGCGCTATGACGGCAAGTCGGAGAAGGTGGCCCAGCAGTAACGCTTCACTATTGAGGGCCGGCCTCTTCGCGGGTAAACCCGCTCCTACACAGATTGGTGGTGGGCACACATCGGGGGTTGGACACAGGCCGCCGTGTAGGAGCGGGTTCACCCGCGAAGAGGCCGGCCCTGCTGGCCAGTCTCCACCCGCCGTTCACCGTTGCCGCCGCCACCGTATTCGCGGGTAAACCCGCTCCTACGCAGATTGGGGGTGGGCACACTACACAGGCCGCCGTAGGAGCGGGTTCACCCGCGAAAGGGCCGGGCCTGCTGGCTCAAATCTGTGAAACCAGCGCCTCCAGCTGTTCCTGCCGCTCAGCCTGATTCAGCTTCGCCCCGGGATTCAGGGTGGACCATTGCGGGTGCGCCCGCGCCTTGACCAGCGCCTCCGGCAACTTGCCCTCGCGCCAGGCCTTTTCATCCAGCTCACCCAGCCTGATGCTGTCCTGCGCTGCATGCCCGCGGTTATCCAGCGCCACCATCAACTGCTGCTGACGCAAGGCCAGCAAACGCAATACAGTGTCGTCCACGGTCAGCTCGCGCTTGCCCTTGAGCTTGCCCATCAACCGTGACCCATAGTTGCGCGCCGTCTGCAGCGCGCCACCGGCAATCGCCCCGGCCAGCGCCGCTGCGCCGAGGGTAAGGCCACCAACCAGCAAATCGACCCCGGCACCGGCCGCAGCACCCGCCGCCACACCGCTGCCCAGGCGCACGCCCAGCAGTTTCAACGTCTCTGGATTGAACAAATCATCGCCCCAGCGGCCGTCCAGCAATGGCAGGTCGCTGGCATGGGCATCCTCGCGGCGGAAGGCATACAGCTTGAGCAAGGCTTCGACGCAGCGTTGTTCACGTTGGCGAATGTCCTGACGCAGCGCCGCGATGGCCCGGGCTTCTGCCGCCGGTTCGGCCTCGACACTGCGCCGGCATGCAGCGCAATCGAGCAGCAGTTCGGCAATCAGGCGCTTGCCGCTGTGCCGGCGTGCCAAGCGCTGCGCCTGCTGGTCGTCGATCAGCCGTTGCAGCGCCGGGCGGGCGTTTTCCAGCAGCAGCGCCAGGCTTTCGTACAAACGGCGCTCGCCATCTTCCGGCGGGGCCACGCTGTCGAACCGCACCAATGCGTGAAGCCCAAGCCGGGCAAGGGCTTCACGCCATTCCGGTTCGCGGTGCTGGCTGCTGGCGACGAAGTTGAGCACCGGCAGCAACGGCTTGCCGCAGTTGGCCAGTACTTCCAGTTCGTCGCGGTACTTGGCCAGCACCGGCTCGCGCGCATCAATCACATACAGCCCGGCATTGCTGGCCAGCAGTTGGCGCAATACCTTGGCCTCCTGCTCGAAACGTTGGCGCGCTTCGCTGCCCTGCAGAAAACGCTCCAGCCGGGCCGGGCCATCCAGGCGCTCGCCCGGGCGTTCCAGACGTTCAAGGTAGTCGAGCAGGGCGATGGCATCTTCCAGGCCGGGCGTGTCGTACAGCTCCAGCAGGGGTTCACCGTCCACAGACAGCCGCGCACCTTCCACATGGCGGGTAGTGCTGGGGCGGTGGGACACTTCGCCAAAACCGACGTCGCGGGTCAGGGTGCGCAGTAGCGAGGTTTTGCCAACATTGGTATGGCCGACCACGGCCAGTTTCAGTGGCTCAGTCATGGCCATGCTCCAGCCAGGTCAGCGGTGAGGTGTCGGCATGTTGCAGGCCAAGGCGGTCAAGGGCCTCGTGCCAATCGCCCAGGCGCTCGGCATCGAGGGGCTGGCCTGGTGCAGCCTGCAGCAGCCAGATACGGGTTGCGCCGGCATTGCGCGCCAGTTCGGCGAGCAGCGCCAAACTGCCGCGGTCCGGCGAGCGACGTGGGTCGCAGGCGATGGCCAGGCGTGCCGGTGGGAAGCGGCTGAGCTGTTCCAACAGCCGGTTGCGTGATTCGCGGCTGTCGAGCACGCCGGCATCGGTCACGCTTTTCGGTAAGGCAGGTGGCCAGGGGCGCTGGTCGTCCAGCTCCAGGCCCACCAGCAGGGCACCGCTGCTGCCGCTTTCCAGCTGCCCGGCGGCAAACTGCGGCAAGGCTTGCGGGGCAGCATCCTGCACGCCAATGCGCTCGCTGCGCGGCATCAGTGCCTCGCGCAGTTGCGCGTAACCGGGCAACCCCAGGTCCAGCGTCAGGCGTTCACGGCCCTGGCGCCAGCGCCACAGGCATAACCCGGCCAGCAGCAGGCGGGGCAGCAGGCCGTATACCAGCACCACGCCGAGCAGCCAGCTGGCCCAGGCCTGGCGGGCCACGTCCAGGGCTGGCAGGCTGTCGCCGCTGGCCCGGATCATGGCTTCGTCGGGCACGGCGAAGCCCAGCAACGAGGGGAGGGCGCCCAGCGCTTGGGTCAGGTGAATGAACGGCTCGGCGGCGAGCAAGGTGGTCTCCCAGACAAAGCCATAGCGCCGGGTCGCCAGCAAGACCAGCAGCATGCCCAGCGCGGTGAGCATCGCCAGCAGCCAAAGGCCGTGTACCAACAGGCCGAGCAGCCACCGGTTGAGGCGTTGACGTTGCAGCAGCACCAGCAGCGCTGGCGCCAGGTGCGCGGCCTTGGCATCGCGGGCAAAGCGTTCGCTTAGCCACAGCCACAAGCGGCCCAGCCCTGCGCCATGCTCGCCGCTCAGGGCAAAACCCATGCCCCAGCCAAGTAGCATCAGCAGGTTCAGCCCGAGCAGGCTGCCCAGCGCCCAGAACACATTCACCGGGCGCTGCCCGTCACCGAGGGCGGCCAGCCCCAGGCCCGCGCCGCTGAGCACGGCCATCAGCAACAAGGCCAGCAGCGCCAGGCGCGCGCCCTGCTTCCAATGGCGCAGGGCGCCGGTCATGTCATCGCGCTCGGCCAGGAACAGCGCACGTGTTTCGATGCGCGTGGCCAGGTCGCCACCTAGCTGGCGGGCGTAGCGGTTGGCTTCCTGGTCTTCCAGCGGGCCGGCATGTTCTTCGCGCAGGCGTACCGCTTCGGTGAGCCAGCGCTTGTCCAGTGGCGTGGGTGCAGTCACAAGGTCTTCCATTGCACAGGTCAAGGCAGAAGCATAACCCACACGCCCGGTGCTATCCTCGCTGGCATGAATACATCACTCCCCCTCAGCCTGATCGCGGCTTATGCCGAGAACCGCGTGATCGGCATCGACAACTCCATGCCCTGGCATTTGCCGGGGGACTTCAAGTACTTCAAGGCCACCACCCTGGGCAAGCCGATCATCATGGGGCGCAAGACTTGGGACTCGCTGGGGCGGCCGCTGCCTGGGCGGCTGAACATCGTGGTCAGCCGCCAGCCGGGGCTTGAACTTGCAGGTGCCGAAGTGTTCGCCTCGCTTGAAGAGGCGTTGGTGCGGGCCGAGCAGTGGGCGCGCGAGCAGGGCGTCGGTGAGCTGATGCTCATTGGTGGGGCGCAGCTGTATGGGCAGGCGCTGGAGAAGGGGCTGGTCAGCCGCATGTACCTGACGCGGGTTGAGTTGGCGCCAGAGGGGGATGCGTGGTTCCCGGCGTTTGATGAAGGGCAGTGGAGGCTGACTTCTAGCGAGGCACAGGCTGAGGAAGGTAAGCCGGTGTATCACTTCGAGGTTTGGGATAAGGGGTGAGATTGTTGGGGGCTGCTCTGCAGCCCTTCGCGGGTGAACCCGCTCCTACAGCGGCCTGTGTCCGACCCCCGATGTGTATCCACCACCCAGTAGGAGCGGGTTTACCCGCGAATACGATAGCGGCGGCAACGGTGGACGGCGGGTGAAAATTGGCCAGCAGGCCCGGCCCTTTCGCGGGTGAACCCGCTCCTACAGCGGCCTGTGTCCGACCCCCGATGTGTATCCACCACCCAGTAGGAGCGGGTTTACCCGCGAATACGATAGCGGCGGCAACGGTGAACGGCGGGTGAAATTGGCCGGCAGGCCTGGCCCTTTCGCGGGTAAACCCGCTCCTACGGGAGACCGCAGGGTGTTCGGATTTTGAGCAAGACACGAACGAACTTGTTGCGAAAGGGGCGCAACGCGCCCCCGGCGATCTATCAGGTGTGGCTCAGCTCGGCATGTTCATCACCGGCCAGCACTTCCTTGTCAGTCTCTTTCAACAGTTGGCTGGTGACAACGCCCGCCGTCATCGAACCGTTCACGTTCAACGCCGTACGGCCCATATCGATCAGCGGCTCCACCGAAATCAGCAACGCCACCAGTTCCACCGGCAAGCCCATGGCTGGCAGCACGATCAGCGCGGCAAAGGTGGCACCGCCGCCCACGCCGGCAACCCCTGCAGAGCTCAGCGTGACGATGGCCACCAGGGTGGCGATCCACAGCGGGTCGAAGGTGTCGATGCCTACCGCTGGCGCGACCATCACCGCCAGCATGGCAGGATAGAGCCCGGCGCAGCCGTTCTGGCCAATGGTGGTGCCGAACGATGCGCTGAAGCTGGCGATCGATTGCGGCACGCCCAGACGGCGGGTTTGTGCTTCGATGTTCAGCGGAATGCTGGCGGCGCTGGAGCGGCTGGTGAAGGCGAAGGTCAGCACCGGCCACACCTTGCGGAAGAAGCGCAGCGGGCTCACGCCGGTGGCGGCGAGGATGATGCCGTGCACCACGAACATCAACCCCAGGCCCAGGTACGACACCACCACGAAGCTGCCCAGCTTGAGGATGTCCTCCGTGTTGGAACTGGCCACTACTTTGGTCATCAACGCCAGCACGCCATAGGGGGTCAGCTTCATCACGACCCGCACCAGGCGCATTACCCAGGCCTGCAGGGTGTCGATGGCCGACAGGGCGCGCTCGCCCTTCTCGGCGTCGTCCTTGATCAACTGGAGCGCGGCCAGGCCGAGGAACACGGCAAAAATCACCACGCTGATGATCGAGGTCGGCTTGGCCCGCGCCAGGTCGCCTACCGGGTTGCTGGGGATGAACGACAGCAGCAGTTGCGGGATGTTGAGGTCGGCAACCTTGCCCGCGTAGTCACTGTGGATAACCTGCATGCGTGCGCTTTCCTGGGCGCCGGCCACCAGGCCCTCGGCGCTGAGGCCGAACAGGTTGGTCAACACAATGCCGATCAGGGCGGCAATGGCCGTGGTCAGCAGCAGGGTGCCGATGCTCAGCACGCTGATGCGGCCCAGCGAAGAGGCAGTGTGCAAACGTGCCACGGCACTGAGGATCGAGGCGAAGATCAGCGGCATGACGATCATCTGCAGCAGGCCGACATAGCCGTTGCCGACCAGATCGAGCCAGGCGATGGTTGCCTTGAGCACGGGGTGGCCAGCGCCATAGATCGTGTGCAGCACAAGGCCGAAGACCACGCCCAGCACCAGGCCAAGCAGTACCTTCTTGGCCAGGCTCCAGTCGGTGCGGCGGGTTTGTGCCAGGCCCAGCAACAGGGCCAGGAACGCCAGCAGGTTGAGTGACAGCGGCAGATTCATTGAAGCTCCAGCAGAAAAAAGCAGAAGTGGCATCGCCTCTGTGAGCGATTGCGAACGGAAATGCTAACAGCCTGAAAACAAACGAATTTATACCCAAATGGAATTTGCATAGTCGTTTATGGAATAACGGGATGTCGCAGATTGCAATGAACAAGGCGTTTGCGGCTGCCTGGAGGTCGTTATCGGGGGCTTGCAGTGGGGATTGTTGCACTAGCGTTTCTGAGTCATTTCAGGAGATTCGTACATGAAAGTCGCTGTGAAAGCCGCCGCCATTGGCCTGTCCCTGCTGTTCAGTATCGAAAGCTTCGCCACGGAGCTCAAACACTGGCCTGCTGACGCGGCCAAACAGCTCGACAGCATGATCGCTGCCAATGCCAACAAGGGTAACTACGCGGTATTCGACATGGACAACACCAGTTACCGCTATGACCTGGAAGAAGCCTTGCTTCCGTTCATGGAAAACAAGGGCCTGCTAAGCCGCGACAAGCTCGACCCTTCGTTGAAGCTGATGCCGTTCAAGGACACTGCCGAGCACAAGGAAAGCCTGTTCAGTTATTACTACCGGCTGTGTGAAATCGATGACATGGTCTGCTACCCGTGGGTAGCCCAGGTGTTCTCCGGCTTTACCTTGCAGGAGCTGAAGGTGCAGGTGGATGAGCTGATGGCTTCGACCAAGCCGATCCCCAGCACCTATTACGAAGGCGACCAGGTCAAGGCCATCGAGGTTCAGCCGCCCAAGGTCTTCAAGGGCCAGGCCGAGCTGTACAACAAGCTGATGGAGAACGGCATCGAGGTCTATGTGATTTCGGCGGCCTCCGAGGAGCTGGTGCGCATGGTCGCCTCGGACCCCAAGTATGGTTATAACGTGAAGCCCCAGAACGTGATTGGCGTGAGCCTGCTGCTCAAGGACCGCACCAGCGGACAGCTGACCACTGCGCGCAAGCAGATCAGCGCCGGGCACTACGATGCCAAGGCTAACGAGGGCCTGGAGCTGACCCCTTACCTGTGGACCCCAGCCACCTGGATGGCGGGCAAGCAGGCGGCGATCCTTACCTACATCGATGAGTGGAAGAAACCGGTGCTGGTGGGCGGCGACACGCCGACCAGCGATGGCTACATGCAGTTCCATGGGGTGGATGTGGGCAAAGGTGGTATCCACCTGTGGATAAACCGCAAGGCCAAGTACATGGACCAGCTCAACGGGATGATTGCCAAAAATGCGGCAGCGCAGGCCAAGGAAGGGTTGCCGGTGACGGCGGACAAGAACTGGGTGATTGTCACGCCGGAGCAGATCCAGTAAATCTTGCCCTACCTGTGCGGCCCCTGTGGGAGCGGGCGTGCCCGCGAAGGGGCCGGTGCAGGCATAAAAAAACCGGCGCCCAGGGCGCCGGTTCTTATTTCACGCCAAAAGCACCTCAGAGGCCTTCCAGCATCGCCTTGTTACGCACAGCGCCTTTGTCGGCACTGGTGGCCAGCAGGGCATAGGCCTTGAGCGCGGTGGTTACCTTGCGGGGACGGACCTCGGCTGGCTTCCAGCCCTTCTTGTCCTGCTCGACACGGCGTTCCGCCAGCTCTTCATCGCTGACCAGCAGGTTGATCGAACGGTTAGGGATGTCGATCAGTACCTTGTCGCCGTCGCGCACCAGGCCGATGGCACCGCCCGCCGCGGCCTCTGGCGAGGCGTGGCCGATCGACAGGCCCGAGGTACCGCCCGAGAAGCGACCGTCGGTGAGCAGGGCGCAGGCCTTGCCCAGGCCTTTGGACTTGAGGTACGAGGTCGGGTAGAGCATTTCTTGCATGCCCGGGCCGCCTTTCGGGCCTTCGTAGCGGATGATGACGATGTCGCCGGCTTTCACCTCGTCGGCGAGGATGCCGCGCACGGCGCTGTCCTGGCTTTCGAAGATCTTCGCGGTGCCCTCGAACACGTGGATCGATTCGTCCACGCCGGCCGTTTTGACCACGCAGCCATCCAGTGCGATGTTGCCGTACAGCACGGCCAGGCCGCCCTCTTGCGAGTAGGCGTGTTCGAAGCTGCGGATGCAGCCGTTTTCACGGTCGTCGTCGAGGGTTTCCCAACGGGTCGACTGGCTGAATGCGGTCTGGGTCGGGATACCGGCCGGGCCGGCCTTGAAGAAGGTGTGCACCGCTTCGTCATCGGTCTGGGTGATGTCCCATTTGGCGATGGCTTCTTCCATGCTGCGGCTGTGCACGGTCGGCAGGTCGGTGTGCAGCAGGCCACCACGGGCCAGCGAACCGAGGATGCTGAAGATGCCGCCGGCGCGGTGGACGTCTTCCATGTGGTACTTCTGGATGTTTGGCGCCACTTTGCACAGCTGCGGCACTTTGCGTGACAGGCGGTCGATGTCGCGCAGGTCGAACGCCACTTCACCTTCTTGTGCTGCGGCCAGCAGGTGCAGGATGGTGTTGGTCGAGCCGCCCATGGCGATGTCCAGCATCATGGCGTTTTCGAACGCTTTGAAGTTGGCGATGCTGCGTGGCAGGACCGACTCGTCATTCTCGCCGTAGTAGCGCTTGCACAGCTCGACGATGGTGCGGCCGGCCGTGAGGAACAGCTGCTCGCGGTCGGAGTGGGTGGCCAGTGTCGAACCGTTGCCCGGCAGGGCCAGGCCCAGGGCTTCGGTCAGGCAGTTCATCGAGTTGGCGGTGAACATGCCGGAGCACGAACCGCAGGTCGGGCAGGCGCTGCGCTCGTATTCGGCGACTTTTTCGTCGGAGGCCGTGGAGTCGGCCGCGATGACCATGGCATCGACCAGGTCCAGGCCGTGGCTGGCCAGCTTGGTCTTGCCGGCTTCCATCGGGCCGCCGGAAACGAAGATCACCGGGATGTTCAGGCGCAGGGCGGCCATCAGCATGCCGGGGGTGATCTTGTCGCAGTTGGAGATGCAGACGATGGCGTCAGCGCAGTGCGCATTGACCATGTACTCCACCGCGTCGGCAATGATTTCGCGGCTTGGCAGCGAGTACAGCATGCCGTCGTGGCCCATGGCGATGCCGTCATCGACCGCGATGGTGTTGAATTCCTTGGCCACGCCACCGGCGCGTTCGATTTCGCGGGCGACCAGCTGGCCCAGGTCCTTCAGATGCACATGGCCCGGAACGAACTGGGTGAACGAGTTGGCGATGGCGATGATCGGTTTCTTGAAGTCTTCGTCCTTCATCCCGGTGGCGCGCCACAGGGCACGGGCGCCGGCCATGTTGCGGCCTTGGGTGGAAGTCTTGGAACGATAATCAGGCATGAAACACTCCTGGCGGCTTAATCAGGTCACAAATAGGGGAGTGAGCTTCTCTTGTCCTTTGCGCCGCAGGCCGGTTGCCACTGGCACGGATGGGGCCAAGACCGCGCGGGATCGCCGCGTGCTTGACCAGAGCTCATAAACCCGCCGGGGATGACTGGCGATGAATAGGCCGATTCTACACCGCTGGCGCGGTGAGGGAATGCAGATGTGGATGGTTGGCGGGGGGATTGCGGCAGGAAAGGGCCGCTGGGTGGCCCTTTTTGGCAGATATCAGCTGTTTGGCAGTAACCGGCAGGTGATGCTTTTGATGTAGCGGGTTTCGGCGATGGCCGGGTGTACCGGGTGATCCGGGCCCTGACCGCCTCGCTCGAGCAGCTGCATGTTGCGGTCCAGGTGGCGGGCGCTGGTCAGCAGGATGTTGTTCAGGTCGTCCTCGGGCAGGTGCATCGAGCACGAGGCGCTGACGAGGATGCCGTCTTTGTTCAACATGCGCATGGCCTGTTCGTTCAGGCGGCGGTAGGCCGCTTCGCCGTTTTTCAGGTCTTTTTTGCGCTTGATGAAGGCAGGTGGGTCGGCAATGATCACGTCGAAGCGTTCTTCGGCCGCCTTGAGCTCGCGCAGGGCTTCGAACACGTCGCCTTCGATGCAGGTCAGCTTCTCGCTGATGCCGTTCAGTGAAGCGTTACGCTCCACGCCGTCCAGGGCAAAGCCCGAGGCATCGACACAGAACACTTCGCTGGCGCCGAAGGCACCGGCCTGTACGCCCCAGCCACCGATATAGCTGAACAGGTCGAGTACACGCTTGCCCTTCACGTACGGTGCCAGGCGGGCGCGGTTCATGCGGTGGTCGTAGAACCAGCCCGTCTTCTGGCCTTCGCGCACCGGGGCTTCGAACTTGACGCCGTTCTCTTCCAGCGGCACCCAGTCCGGCACTTCGCCGTAGACGGTCTCGACATAGCGCTGCAGGCCTTCGGCATCGCGCGCGGCCGAATCGTTCTTGAACAGGATGCCGCTGGGCTTGAGCACCTGCACCAGTGCGGCGATCACGTCATCCTTGTGCGCTTCCATGGTGGCCGAGGCCAACTGCACCACGAGGATATCGAAGAAACGGTCGACCACCAGGCCTGGGAGCAGGTCGGAGTCACCGTAGACCAGGCGGTAGCACGGCTGGTCGAACAGGCGCTCGCGCAGCGACAGGGCGACATTCAGGCGGTGTACCAGCAGCGACTTGTCCAGCGGCAGCTTGATGTCGCGTGACAGCAGACGGGCGCAGATCAGGTTGTTCGGGCTCAGTGCGACGATGCCCAGCGGCTTGCCGTTGGCTGCCTCGAGAATGGCCTGCTGACCCGCCTGGAAGCCTTGCAAAGGGGTCGCGCTGACATCGACTTCGTTGCTGTAGACCCACAGGTGGCCGGCGCGCAGGCGGCGGTCGGCATTGGCTTTGAGGCGAAGGCTGGGCAGGGACATGACGTCGCTCCGGGAAAAAGAGCGGGATTATAGCGTGTCTGCAGTGCTTTAGCTTTTACAGGTGTGGTGCCCGGGGGCGCTGAGAGGGTTAAAATCCCCCGTCCTAAACGAGTGTGTACGTATGTCCCAAGAACTCAGCGCCGAACAGATCCAGCAAGCCTTGCAAGGCATCACCATCCCGCCTCAACCGCAGATCATGGTCGATCTGCAGTTCGAGCAGTACATGCCTGACCCAGACCTGGAAACCATCGCCAAGCTGATTTCCCAGGACCCGGGCCTCTCTGGCGCCTTGCTCAAGCTGGTCAACTCTCCGCACTTCGGGTTGTCCAACAAGATCGGTTCGATCCAGCGTGCGGTAAACCTGCTGGGGAGCCGGTCGATCATCAACCTGATCAACGCCCAGTCGATCAAGGGCGAGATGAGTGACGAGACCATCGTTACCCTCAACCGCTTCTGGGATACCGCCCAGGACGTCGCGATGACCTGCCTGACGCTGGCCAAGCGTACCGGCATACAGGCGGCGGACGAGGCCTATACCCTTGGCCTCTTCCATGACTGTGGCGTGCCGTTGATGCTCAAGCGCTTCCCCAATTACATGGACGTGCTGGAAGAGGCATACGCCAAGGCCGACGAAGAAACACGCGTGGTCGATACCGAAAACCGCACGTTCAACACCAACCATTCAGTGGTCGGCTACTTCACAGCCAAATCCTGGCGCTTGCCCGAGCACCTCAGTGCGGCCATCGCCAACCACCACAATGCCTTGGCCGTGTTCCGCGACGATACCTCGCGCAATACCCAGAGCCAGCTGAAAAACCTGTTGGCGGTGCTGAAGATGGCCGAGCATATCTGCGCGTCCTACCGTGTGCTGGGCAACCAGGCGGTGGACCACGAATGGAATGTGGTCGGCCCGTTGGTGCTCGATTACATTGGTTTGTCGGAATACGATTTCGAAAACCTCAAGCAGAACATTCGCGAGTTGGGCGGACACTGACACATGCCGGAATTGCCAGAAGTAGAAACCACCCGGCGCGGTATTGCGCCACACCTGGAAGGCCAGCGCGTCAGCCGTGTGGTGGTACGCGACCGGCGTCTGCGCTGGCCGATTCCGGAAGACCTCGATGTGCGCCTGTCAGGGCAGCGCATCGTCAGCGTGGAGCGACGTGCCAAGTACCTGTTGATCAATGCCGAAGTGGGTACGCTGATCAGCCACTTGGGCATGTCGGGTAACCTGCGGCTGGTCGAGCTGGGCTTGCCGGCGGCCAAGCATGAGCATGTCGACATCGAGCTGGAGTCCGGGCTGATGCTGCGCTACACCGACCCACGCCGCTTTGGTGCCATGCTGTGGAGCCTGGACCCTCTGAACCATGAGCTACTGCTGCGCTTGGGGCCTGAGCCGCTGACCGACCTGTTCGATGGTGAACGGCTGTTCCAGCTGTCCCGCGGGCGGTCGATGGCGGTCAAGCCGTTCATCATGGACAACGCGGTGGTGGTAGGGGTGGGCAACATCTACGCCACCGAGGCGCTGTTTGCCGCCGGTATCGACCCACGCCGGGAGGCGGGCGGGATTTCCAGGGCGCGCTACCTGAAACTGGCGATCGAGATCAAACGGGTGCTGGCGGCGGCCATCGAGCAGGGCGGTACCACCCTGCGCGACTTTATCGGTGGCGACGGGCAGCCGGGGTACTTCCAGCAGGAACTGTTTGTGTACGGGCGTGGCGGGCAGCCGTGCAAGGTATGCGGCACTGAGTTGCGCGAAGTGAAGCTGGGGCAGAGGGCGAGCGTGTACTGCCCGCGCTGCCAACGCTGAAACGTTCGCTGCAAACCTGTTGAAGCAAAACCTGAACGTTGGCGCGGTAACTGTGGGGGCGGGCAAGCCTGCGAAGCAGGCGACGCGATGAATGGCACCGGCTACGCCGGTGTTCGCGGCATGCCCGCTCCCACAGGGACCGTGCAGCGAAGGGCAGTGATCAGCCCTTGCCAGTGATCCGGCGATACTTGGCCATCAGCTGTTCTTCGGTTTCCGGGTGCGCTTCATCCAGCGGGATGCAGTCGACCGGGCAGACCTGCTGGCACTGCGGCTCGTCGTAATGGCCTACGCACTGGGTGCACAGGTTAGGGTCGATCACGTAGATCTCTTCGCCTTGGGAGATAGCCTCGTTCGGGCACTCGGGTTCGCAGACGTCGCAATTGATGCAATCGTCGGTGATGATCAGGGACATGGGGACTCCGGCCGGGGCTCACAGCCCGGGCATGTTCAACGCAATGGG
Source organism: Pseudomonas sp. USTB-Z (assembly GCF_019691255.1). NCBI lineage: Bacteria > Pseudomonadati > Pseudomonadota > Gammaproteobacteria > Pseudomonadales > Pseudomonadaceae > Pseudomonas > Pseudomonas sp. USTB-Z. The sequence continues at coordinate 408,931 of NZ_JAECZP010000001.1, read as the reverse complement.
CACAATTGTGCCGCATTCGCGCCCGCAGTGCACGCGGGCGCGACAATCAGGCGTCAGGCTTACTTCTTGAAGCGTTCAGTCAGTGCGTCGGCCACCACCGGGTGGACGAACTTGCTGATATCACCGCCCAGCGCAGCAATCTCCCGGACCAGGGTCGAGGAAATGAACGAATAACGCTCCGACGGCGTCAGGAACAGGCTCTCGACATCGGGGGCCAGTTGCCGGTTCATGTTCGCCAGCTGGAACTCGTACTCGAAGTCGGACACCGCACGCAGGCCACGCAGGAAGACGTTGGCGCCCTGTTCCTTGGCGAAATGCGCCAACAGGGAAGAGAAGCCGATGACTTCGACATTGGGCAGGTGCTTGGTGACCTCACGGGCGAGCTCAACCCGTTGTTCCAGGGGGAACAAGGGGTTTTTCTTGGGGCTGGCCGCCACCGCGATGATCACGTGGTCGAATAGCCGCGAAGCGCGCTCGACCAGATCGCCATGGCCTTTGGTAATGGGGTCGAAAGTACCCGGGTACAACACTCGGTTCATCGCGTCATCCTGGCTGGAGTGCGTTGGGGAGTCGGATGGTAGCGCAGCGACGGCGCCCCGGCCAAGTCATGCGGCCGACTGATGGCACTATAGACAGGGGCCATGTTCGTTGTCATGCGCTGTGTGCCAGGCGGCTGACCAGTGCTTCGCTGAGCCTGGCGCTGATGGCATACACCGATAATTGCGGGTTGGCGCCGATGCTGGTGGGGAACAGCGAGCCGTCGTGAATCGACAGGTTTTCCAGCTGGTGATGGCGCCCCAGGCTGTCGCACACCGCCTGACGCGGATCTTCGCCGAGGGCGCAGCCGCCCATCACATGGGCACTGCCCAAGCGCGTGCGGAAGGGCTCCAGGCGCAGTTTGTCGATCATGGTCAGGGCCTGTTCCAGGCGAGAGGCGGCGCTGGCGTCGCTGTGCACTGGGGTTACCTGGGTGGCGCCAGCGGCGAACTGTATGTGCGCCATGCTGCGGTAGGCGCGCCGCAGGCCATCCCGCAGGTAGTCGGTGACCGGGTAATCGAGCACGGGTGAACCATCGCCGCGCAGTTCCACGGCCCCGCCCTGGCTTTCGGGGTGAAAACCATCGCGTAGCAGCGCCAGCATCACATGGGTATGGGGCAGCTCGGCCATGCGCTGGGCACTCTCGTGGCCGTGCCCGCCCAGCAGGGTGCTGGCCAGGGCCGGATGCAGCGGCGGTACTTCCAGCTTGTAGCCAGCCGGGCCGTCTACGCCGCCTTGCCACTGAAAGTGATCGCTGTAGATCGATTGCGGGGCGCCATGGTAGGGGTCGATACGCTCGCTGAAGCGTGCCGCACTGAAGTTGACCAGGTGCAGGAAGGTTCGCTTGCCCAGGCGACCATGCGGGTCGGGCGCGGCAGAGCGCAGCAGCAGGGCCGGGCTGTTGATACCGCCACCGGCCAGGAGGTAATGACGTGCCCGCACGCTGACCTGCCGGCCAGTAGGGTGTATGCCCTGGGCGTCCAGGGCCTGGCATGTCAGGCTCTGAATGCGTTCGCCGTTGTGGGTGAAGCGCTCGGCCCGCGCCAGGTACAGCAGTTCGCCGCCTTGCTCGAGGGTGGCAGGTATACGGGTCACCAGCATCGATTGTTTGGCATTCACCGGGCAGCCCATGCCGCAGTAGCCCAGGTTCCAGCAGCCGCGCACATTGCGCGGGATCACCCCCCAGCGGTAACCCAGCTGTTCGCAGCCCCGGCGCAGCACCTCGTTGTTGGCATTCGGCGGCAAGGCCCAAGGGCTGATGCCCAGTTCCTGCTCCATGCGCTCGAACCAGGGGCGCAGTTCATCCTCGCCCAAACCGTTCACGCCATGGACCGAGGCCCAGTGCGCCAGGGTTTGCGGCGGGGTACGAAAGCTTGAGGTCCAGTTCACCAGCGTGGTGCCACCCACGGCGCGGCCCTGCAGGATGGTAATGGCGCCATCCTTGCTCATGCGTCCCAGGCCTTCCTGGTACAGGCTTGCGTAGGCTTCACTCTCCAGCAGGTGGAAATCGCTACTGGTTTTCAGGGGGCCTTCTTCGATCAGCAGTACTTTGAAACCGGCAGCGCTGAGCATCTGCGCACTGGTGGCGCCGCCGGCACCACTGCCGATCACGGCAATGTCGGCCTCCAGAAACAGGTCGTGCTCCAGGCGCGAGGCGTCGTGGGTGATCCAGCCGCGTTCGAGGCCTTGGCGAAACGGGTCGGGGACAGGCATTGGCGATGCTCTTGTTGTTTTTCAGATTTTCGGTGGGCCCGGGTAACCGCAGTCTGCCCAGGATTCAGGGCGTTCGTACCAGGCCATTTGCAGCAGTTGCAGCAACGAGGCGTGCCCCATGCGTAGCAGGTTCAGCGAGCTGTCCTGCCAACGCTGCAGGAACGCCGTGACCTGCGTGGCGCAAGCTTGGCCCCAACTGCCCCAGACGCCGGTCAGCGGGCCGCGAGTCAGCGGCAGGCTGAGCACGTCGAATAATTGCCGGGTGAGCTTGAGCATTTCCGGCGACAACGCCGCCAGCTTGTTGTCGAGGCTGCGCAACACCGGCGCATCGGTGGCCTGTGTACCGGCCAGGACCACCGGGATCAGCGCACGCAGCAGGGGCAGGTCGTCGTCACGGAGTACCTGATAGCCGGTCGCGGCGGTTTGCACGCTGCACCCCACCAGGCTGGCACCCGCCAGAAAAGCACTGGCGCCGAGGCTGAAACGCAGCAGGTCGCGGCGGTGCATGGTGCGATCCTCAGCGGATGAACAGTTTGTAGACCAAGCGCTGCAAGGCTTTGCCATAAGGCGGGTAGATCAGCCGTGCGGCGTTGAAGCGTTGTTTGGCAAGTACTGCCTTGGCCTTGCTGAAGGTGAGGAAGCCGTCATGACCATGGTAGTGGCCCATGCCTGAAGGGCCGATGCCGCCGAAGGGTAGATCGTCCTGGGCAACATGCAGCAAGGTGTCGTTCAGGCACACACCGCCGGAGTGGGTGTGACGCAGCACATGCTCCTGGGTGTGGCGGTCATAGCCAAAGAAGTACAGCGCCAGTGGGCGTGGGCGCTGGTTGATGTAGGCCAAGGCCTGGTCGAGGCCGTCATAAGGCACTAACGGCAATAGCGGGCCGAAGATTTCGTCCTGCATCACCTGCATGCTGTCGTTCACATCCAGCAGCAAGTGTGGTGGCAGGCGCCGCCCCTGAGGGGCTTCGCCTGGGTACAAGTCGAGTACTTGCGCGCCTTTGGCGCGGGCATCGTCCAGCAGGTGCTGCAAGCGCTGCAACTGGCGCGGGTTGATGATGGCGGTGTAGTCGGGGTTGTCGGCAATACGCGGGTACAGTCGGTGCACGGCGCGCTGGTAGGCGTCGCTGAAGGCGGGCAGCCGTTCGCGCGGCACCAGTACGTAGTCGGGGGCGACGCAGGTTTGGCCGGCGTTGAGGGTCTTGCCGAAGGCGATGCGTTCGGCGGCGCTGTCCAGCGGCACATCGTCAGAAACAATAGCGGGGGATTTGCCACCCAGCTCCAGGGTGACCGGGGTCAGGTTGTGTGCGGCAGCCTGCATCACCTGGCGGCCCACGCTGGTGGCACCGGTGAACAGCAGGTGATCGAACGGCAGGCGGGCGAAGGCCTGGCCCACCTCGACCTCACCGAGCACAACGCTGACCAGGTCTGTGGGGAACACACGCTCGAGCAGTTGCTGTAGGGCCAGGCCAGTCGCGGGCGTGGCCTCGCTAAGCTTGAGCATGACCCGGTTGCCGGCGGCCAGGGCGCAGGTCAACGGGCCGATGGCGAGGAACAGCGGGTAGTTCCACGGCACCATGATGCCGACCACGCCCAAGGGTTGATAGCGCACCTGTGCGCTGGCCGGCTGGAACGCCAGGCCGACGCGGCGTCGGCGGGTGCGCATCCAGCTTTGCAAGTGCTTTTCGGCGTGACGCAGGCCCTGCACCGACGGTAGCAGTTCGGCCAGCAAGGTCTCATCGGCGCTGCGCCCGGCAAAATCCTGGCTGATGGCTTCGATCAGTCCTGCCTGGCTGCTCAGCAAGGCTTCACGCAGGCTTTTCAGCCACTGGCGCCGCTGCGCCGCTGGTGGCAGCGGGTTACCGGCAAAGGCCTGGCGCTGGGCCGCGAACGTCGTTGCGAGGTCGAGGTCGAATTGCAGAGGGGGCAAGGCACTGGGCGAGTTCATGGTGGTGTCGAGTCCGGGCCGGGGTTGCCTAGAGCCTATACTCTAATTTGTACCATGGTGCGAATTTTTCCATGCCGCTCAACGGTGCATTCCATCTGTAATACGCCGTAAGATAAACCTTTGATGAAAGCCCGCAGACTGGGAGCTGAGCATGGCCCCGCGCATGAAGACCCGAGAGCGCATCGTGCAGAACAGCCTGGAGCTGTTCAACCAGCAGGGCGAACGCAGCGTCAGTACCAACCACATTGCCGCGCACATGGAAATCTCGCCCGGCAACCTGTATTACCACTTCCCCAACAAGCAGGCGATCATTGCCCTGTTGTTCAGCCAGTACGAAGCGCTGGTGGACAGCTTTCTGCGCCCGCCGCAGGGCCGCGCGGCAACCGTGGAAGACAAGCGCTTCTACCTCAAGGCCTTGCTGGCGGCGATGTGGAACTACCGCTTCTTGCACCGTGACCTGGAACATCTGCTGGACAGCGATGCCGAACTGGCCGCCCGTTACCGGCGTTTTTCCGAACGCTGCCTGCGCCAGGGCCAGGCGATCTACCGCGGCTTCGTCGAGGCAGGGATCCTGGCCATGGTGCCGGCGCAGATCGAATCGCTGACCATAAATGCCTGGATCGTGCTGACATCATGGGTACGTTTTCTCAGCACCACACGTGAACATTCCGCGCACTTGGGTGAAGAAGCCTTCAAGCGCGGCGTCTATCAGGTGTTGGTGCTGGAGCTCGGTTTCGTCACCGACAATGCCCGTCCTGCCGTGGACGCGCTGTGTCAGGAATTCCATGTACCGTTCAACCAGGCCCTGGAGCACTAGCCCAGGGCTCTTGTGCCATCGATCAGGAGATTGTCATGCCCCTTGCGCAATTGATCACCCCGCAGCAGTTGGCCGAGCGTCTGGGCTCGCCCAAGTTGGTGATCCTCGACTGCCGCTTTGCCCTCGAGGATGTGGACTATGGCCAGCGCAGCTATGCCCAGGGGCATATTGAGGGGGCGCATTTTGCCGACCTGGACCGGGATCTCAGCGGGCCGGTGAGCAAGGGGCGCACCGGGCGCCACCCGCTGCCCGATGCCCAGCGGCTGGTCGAGCGCCTGCGAGAGTGGGGCCTGGACAATGACAGCGAGGTGGTGCTGTATGACGACGGCCCCGGCGCCTTTGCCGCCCGCGCCTGGTGGCTGCTGGTCTGGCTGGGCAAGCGCAGCGGTGTGGCGATTCTGGACGGTGGCCTGAAGGCCTGGCACGCGGCGCACCTGCCGTTGAGCCTGGACCCGCCGCCCAAACGTGAGGGCACTTTCAGTGGGGAACCTGACGCGAAGCTGCTGATCGATGCCGACCATCTGGGCAAGCGCCTTGGTAGTGCAGACCTGACCTTGATCGATGCGCGTGCCTTGCCGCGTTTTCGCGGTGAAGTGGAGCCTATCGACCCGGTGGCAGGGCATATTCCCGGGGCCCAGTGCGCGGCGTTTACCGACAACCTGGGGGCTGACGGGCGTTTTTTGCCGGCGGATCAGCTAAAGCAGCGTTTTGCCGAAAAGCTGGGTGGACGAGCGCCGGAGCAGTTGGTGTCTTATTGCGGGTCTGGGGTAACCGCTTGCCATAACCTGTTTGCAATGGCCCTGGCGGGGTACCCGCTGGGCAAGCTGTATGCGGGGTCGTGGAGCGAGTGGATCAACAACCCGCAGCATGCTGTGGCCACCGGCGAGTAAGCAGACCGGGTTGAGCCCCTGTAGGAGCGGGCCCCCGCGGTGGTTGGCACCGGCAATGCCGGTGTACGTGGGCATGCCCGCTCCCACAGGGGACGCGCAGCCTTTACGCATTCGAGCGCTAGCTACCGTCCACCAGCCACTGCGGAATCCGTCGTTCCAGGTAGTACCCCGGATTTCGCAGGCTGCCATCGACAAAGCCCACATGCCCACCGCGGTCATGCAGTTCGAAGCGGGTTTGTGGTGACAGTTCACGGGTCGTCGGCAGGCTGTGGCTGGACACGAAGGGGTCATCGCTGGAATGGATGATCAGCGTGGGCGTGCGGTTCTGGCCGAGGAAGAAGTGGCTGGATGAGCGACGATAGTAGTCGTGCGCATCGCGAAAGCCATTGAGCGGTGCAGTGACTTTACCGTCGAAGTCCCAGAATGTGCGCAAGTTGGTGAGTTGGCCCAGGCGCTCCAGTGTCGCCAGCTGTTCATGCTGGCCTTGGTCGTGGAAGTGCCGCTGCTTGAGCTGAACATACGCCAGCATCTCGCGCATGAAATGCGCCTGATACACCTTGGAGAACCCTTGGCCGATACGGTCGGCGCAGTGGTCCAGGCGAAACGGCACCGAAACTGCAGCCGCTGCCTCCAGTTGGCTGGCGACGCCGCTCTCACCCAAGTATTTCAACAATACATTGCCACCCAGCGAATAACCCACTGCATACAGCGGCGCCAGCGGGCGCTGGGCGCGAAGATGGCTGACAATTTCCGCCAGGTCTTCGCTGGCGCCGGAATGGTAACTGCGCGGCAACAGGTTGGGCTCGCCTGAACAACCTCGCCAGTTCACTGCCACACTGGCCCAGCCGCGACCTTGCAGCGCTTGCTGCAAGCCTTTCACGTAAGGCGAGTGAGACGAGCCGGTCAGCCCATGCAGCACCAGTACCAGTGGCGCATGGGGTTGGTGCGGGCCATGCCAGTCCAGATCGATGAAGTCGCCGTCGGCCAGCCACAGTCGCTCGCGGTCGCGCTGCAGCTCAGGCAGCTTGCGCCAGAGTGGCCCCCACAGGGTCTGCAGGTGGGGATTGGACAGGCCGATGGCCGGACGGAATGTGGCGTTGTGGCTGGGCATGCTGGGTGGCTCATGATGTGCCTTGCTAGCTTGCCACGAAACAGCGCCACAGTACCTGCGCTATTGGTCGGGGGCTGGCAGCGGCTGTTGCTGAACGCCTGGTCCGACACTGACAAGTACCTTGCGGCTCAGGGCCAGCCGGCGCTGCATGACGGCTCGGACATCTGCCGGGGTAAGTTCGGCAATACGGGCGCTGTACGTGTCGAGATGATCGGCAGGTTGCCGCTGATGGGTTACTTCCGTCAGCAGTGTTGCCAGTTGCCTGTTCTGCGCGATCCCTCGCAGCAACTGCCCTTCCAGCTGTTTGCGTGCCAGTTGCAGCTCCAGCTGGGTGGGCCCTTGGTCGATGAACGCCTGCAGCAGGGTTTCTACCAGTGCCTGCGAGCCCTGCACATGCTGGGGCGCAACCTCCCATTCCACGGTGAACAGGCCGCCTGCACTCAATGGCAATACATGCGTGTGCACGCCGTAGGTCAGGCCGCGTCGTTGGCGCAACTCCACCATCAAGCGCGACTCGAGGCCCTCTCCCAGAACAGCGCTTGCCAAGGTCAGGGCCAGAAACTCCGGATCGTTGGCGGGTACGTTCATGGGCAGTGCCAGCAGGACCGCACTGCTGGCACCGGCCTGTTCGACGACTATCGTCGCGCTGGGGGCCGATGGGGCTGCCGGCAGTTCGGTGGCCGACCAGCCTTGCGGCAGGGCCTGGCTGATCTGCTGTGAGATGGCTTGGGCTTGTGCAAGGGAAAGGTCGCCTACCACGACCATCTCAAGGTTGCTGGCGCAGTAGGCGCGTTGGTGGAATGACCGCAAGTCCTCAGGGGTAATGGCCTCGATACCTTGAGCGGTGCTGCCCAGAGGGTTGCCGTAAGGATGCCCGTTGAACAGGTGTCGGAAGACTTCGCTACGTGCTCTGAAAATGGGTAGCCGCTCGCGCGATGCATGGTTTTGCAGCAACTGGCGCTTGATCTTGGTCAGGGCCATTGGGTGGAAGACAGGGTGGGCCACGAGGTCGGTAAGCAGCGCCAAGGCCGGGTCGAGCAAAGAAGGAGGGCTAAGGCTGCGCAGGCGCAGCGTCGCATGTTCCAGACGTACTTGTTTTTCCATGACCGCGCCCAGGCGCTCCAGGTGCTCAGCCTGCTGGGCAGCCGTGTAGGCCTGGCTACCCTCATCGAGCATGGAGAGCGTCAAGGCTGCCAGGCCAGGGTACAGAGTGTCCTGCGTAGTGCCGGCCTTGAACCGTAGTATCACGTCAACGATTGGCAGTTCCCGTGCTTCAACGAATTTGACGTCCGTGCCCGTAGTCGTCTTCCACGCTTGAACCGGTGTATGGATGGTTTCGAACTGGTTCAGGTCAAGTCCCTGGGCAGAGAGCAGCCCGCCGTAAAGGTTGTTGGCTCCGGCAGGCTGTTGCGGGGTCGTTGAGTCAGTCATGAGCGCTTTCCTTGTGGTGCGTGAACGTGAAGGCTGCACGGGAATCGGTGAGGAATTCATAGGCAGCCAGGCCTACCTGCTCGGCTGTCACGGTCTCGATGGCCTGTTGTTCTTCCTCGAGCGAAATGACCGGCAAGCCACAGGCGGCCTGTTTACCCATGGTTTGGGCCTGTTCGGCAATGTCGTCCCGTTCGAAAATCAGCCTGGCCAGCAGACGAGCCTTGGCACGTTGCAGGTGTTCCTTGGCTGGCGCTGACTGGCGAAACGCTTCGATCTCCTGCATCAGCCGCTCGGCCGCGGTCTCAGGGGTTACGTGTGGGCTGCAGAACGCGTAAAGGGTCAGCAGGCTGTCACCGCGCTGCCAGGGTTCATAGGTCGCTTTCATGTATTGCAGGATGGGTTCGTCCAGCAGCAGCCTGCGCTGGAGGATGCTGCTGTAGCCGTTGGCAAGCAGATCGGGAAGTAGACGCAGTGCGTAGGCCTGCCTGGCAGACTGCGCGGTACGCTGGCTGGGTAGTTTGAAGCTTATGATCGCGCCGTTGTGCAAGCCTGGCAGGCGCAGCGTCTGAAAACGCCGGCCGTGGGAGGAGGGCCCCGTGGGTAAGGGCTGCATCGGCAAGCGATGGGCGGGGATCGCCGCAAAGTGGCGCGTCACCAAGGTTTGCAGTTGTAGCAGGCTGATGTCGCCGGCCACGGCGAGGGTGGCATTGTTGGGGTGATACCAGGTCTGGTACCAGGTACGCGCTGCGGCTGGAGTGAGGCTCTCCAGATCTGACAGGTGGCCAATGACAGGCGTGCCATGGCCACTATTGCCGTAAGCCAGCAAGTCGTGATGCTCCAGTGCCAATGCCCAAGGATTGTTGTCCACTGCCTCGCGCCGCTCAGCCATGACCACTGCCAGTTCCCGAGCAAAGGGCGTATCGCCGAGGGTGGCACTGGCCATGACATCAGCCATGGCCTCCAGGGCAATTTCCAGGTGGCGGGTTGGCAAGGTGAGCGGAAATACCGTGGCATCCGCATAGGTGAATGCATTCGGGTCGCCGCCCAAGCGGGTCATGAGGGTTGAGTACTGGCCAGGCGCCAGCTTGCTGCTGCCCTCGAACAGTAGATGCTCCAAGGCATGGGACAGGCCGGTGTGGCCTTCAGGTTCGTAGCTGGAGCCTACGTGGTACCACAGCTGCACGCTGACCAGTGGCGCACGGTGGTCTTCACGCAGGCAGACGTGCAGGCCGTTGGCGAGGGTAAAAGAACCTTTCGAGCCTGCCATTAGCGGCGGGGAGGGGTGTTCGGCCATGGTTGAACTGCTCCTTCAGGAAATGAAGGAGCAGCTTCAACCATGGCGCAGATGGGGTGCGGTAACTAAGTACACACAACCCGCGGGTAATCAGCCCCGCTGCCAGAGCGCGTAGTGCACCTGGCCGGTCTTCTTCTCGCGGTGCAGGCGCCAGTTGCCTGGCAGCTGCAAGGTCGAGGGTGCCGCTTCGCTTTCTGTGTAGACCCATGCCTGCTCGCTCAACCACTGATGCTGCTCCAGCATGTTGCAGGTGTTGGCCAGTAAGTCCTGGTGGAACGGCGGGTCGAGAAACACGACATCGAACTGCTGCTTGGCCGGGCCTTGCAGGTAGCGCAGGGCGTCGGTTTGCAGAATTTGCCCGCGAGGACAGCGCAGGATTTCGAGGTTGTTCTTCAGGTTGGCGATGGCCGCAGGGTTGCTGTCCAGCGCCACGGCATCCTCGGCCCCACGGGACAGGGCTTCGAGCACCAAGGCACCGCTGCCGGTGAAGGCGTCCAGCACGCGGGCGCCCTCGATGTAGGGTGCCAGCCAGTTGAATACGGTTTCCCGTACGCGGTCAGGCGTTGGCCGCAGGCCTTCGCCTTCCGGCACCGCCAGGCGGCGGCTGCGCCACTCGCCGGCGATGATGCGCAGGTGGCCCTGGCCCTTGCTTTGGCCCGCTTGCGGGCGGGCGGGAGGGGTGGATCTTGGCATTAGTGCTCCGGTACCCCGAGCGGTTGCTCGGAGGGCTTGTCAGTGGGTGCTGGCAGCGGTTTTTGTGGCACTTTCGGGCCAACGGTGACGATCACCAGTTTATCGGCTGACAGGTGTTTGTTCATGGCTGCCTTGACCTGTTCGACGGTAAGGGCCTGGGACTGTTGCATGAAGTCCTCTAGCCAGGTCAGCGGCAAGTTGTAGAAGCCGATCGCGCCCAGTTGGCCGACGATGCTGGCATTACTGGCATTGGACAGCGGGAAGCTGCCGGCCAGCTCGCGCTTGGCATCGTCCAGTTCCTGTTGGGTAGGGCCCGTCTTCAGGTAGTCGGCGAGAATGCCTTGCACCAGCTTGAGCGTACCTTCGCTGAGCTCGGCACGGGTTTGCAGGTTGATCATGAACGGACCGCGTACCTGCATCGGGCTGAATACCGAGTAAACGCCGTAGGTCAGGCCACGCTTCTCTCGCACCTCGCTCATCAGCCGGGTACCGAAGGCGCCACCCCCAAGGATCTGGTTGCCCAGCGACAGGGCTGGCCAGTCCGGGTCCTGGCGGTCGATCCCCAGTTCGGCCAGCATCAGGTGGGTCTGCTTGGACGGGAAGTCGATGTGGGTCAGGCCGGCCTTGGCGTCTGTGGGTTGGGCCGGTGCGGCCAGCGCAGGGCCCTTGGGCAGGCCGGCAGACACCTGGGCGGCGATGGCTTCGGCCTCTGCACGGCTGAGGTCGCCGACGAGGGCGATTACCGCATTGCCGCCGGTATAGGCCTTGGCGTGGAACGCGCGCAGCTGGGCAAGGCTTATGCCCGTGATGCTCTCTGCGGTGCCGTCGCTTGGGTGGGCGTAGGGGTGGTCGCCATAGAGCTTGCCGAAAAGGGCCTTGCCGGCGATCTTGCCGGGGTTTTGTTTCTCATATTCGAAGCCAGCCAGCATCTGGTTCTTGATGCGCTTGAGGGCATCCTCGGGGAATGTTGGCTTGCCCGCCACCTCTGTAAACAGTTTGAGGGCCGGTTCGCGCTTGTCCTTGGCACTGAGACTGCGCAGCGATGCGACGGCCATGTCGCGGTAGGAACCGTTGCCAAAGTCTGCGCCCAGGCCTTCGAAGCCCTCGGCGATGGCGCTGACGTCCTTGCCGGCCACGCCCTCGTTGAGCATGGCGTTGGTCAGAGCGGCCAGGCCTGGCGTGCCGCCGTCCTGGCTGCTGCCGGCAGCGAAGGTGACGCGCAGGTCGAACATGGGCAGTTCGCGGGCCTCGACGAACAGCACCCGGGCACCTTCGGCGGTGTTCCAGTGCTGGATGTTCAGCTGACGCCGGCTGGGTGCCTTGCCATTCAGTTCGGCCAGCGACTGCAAGGTGTTGGCCGGGCGGGCTGCGCTGCTGTCGGCCTTGGCAGCGTTATCGGCCATGGCCGGAGCGGCCAGCACTGCCGCCAGCGCCAGGGCACGAATGCCCGTGGCCAGCAGGGTTGGGCGTGGTGCGCGGCGATCACTCATGGGCGGACTCCTCGGGCAGTACATGGGCAACGCTCAGGCGTTCGCGGGTGAAGTAGGTGCGCGCGGCGTTCTGGATGTCCTGCGGGTTGACGCGCTTGAGCTCGTCCAGTTCGCTGTCGATCAGCTTCCAGGACAGGCCGACGGTTTCCAGCTGGCCGATGGTGGTGGCCTGGCTGCTGATGGAGTCGCGGTCGTAGACCAGGCCGGCGATGACCTGAGCGCGTACGCGTTCCAGCTCTTCGGCGCTGGGCGGCGTGCTCTTGAGTTCTTCAAGCAGCTGCCAGATGCCTTTCTCGACGTCGGCGAGGGTTTTCTGCTTCTGCACATTCGGCGTCGCCGAGATCAGGAACAGGCTGTCGCCGCGGGTGAAGGCGTTGTAGCTGGACGACGCGCCGGCCACCAGTTCCTGGCCACGCTCCAGGCGGGCCGGCATGCGGGCGCTGTAGCCGCCGTCGAGCAGTGCCGAGATCAGGCGCAGGGCATGTACCGTCCGAGGGTCCTTGGCGGTGGGCAGGCCGGGCACGTTGAAGCCGTAGATCAGGCTTGGCAGCTGGGTTCGTACGTGCAGGGTCAACTGGCGCCAACCAGGTTCGGCCAGTTCCAGTGGCAGCTTGGCTGGCGGTACGGCGCGTTTGGGAATATTGCCGAAATACTTCTGCGCCAGGCCCTTGACCTCGGCGGCGGTGACATCACCGACCACCACCAGGGTGGCGTTGTTGGGGGCGTACCAGGACTCGTACCAGTGGCGCAGTTCCTCAACTTTCATGCGCTCCAGGTCGGCCATCCAGCCAATGGTCGGCGTGTGGTAGCCGCTGGCCGGGTAGGCCATGGCGCGGAACAGCTCGAATGCCTTGGCATTGGGCTGGTCGTCGGTGCGCAGGCGGCGTTCTTCCTTGATGACCTCGATTTCGCGGCTGAACTCGTCGGCAGGCAGGCGCAGGCTGGCCAGGCGGTCCGCCTCCAGTTCCAGGGCTACCGGCAGGCGGTCGCGGGCCAGCACTTGGTAATAGGCGGTGTAGTCGTCGCTGGTAAAGGCGTTTTCATCGGCGCCGAGGTCACGCAGAATGCGCGAGGCCTCGCCGGGGCCGACCTTGGCGCTGCCCTTGAACATCATGTGTTCCAGCGCATGGGACAAGCCGGTCTGGCCCGGGGTCTCGTAGCTGGAGCCGACCTTGTACCAGATCTGCGAGACCACCACCGGGGCGCGATGGTCTTCGCGGACCACGACCTTCAGGCCATTGTCGAGGATGAATTCGTGGGTGGGTTGCACATCGGCGGCAAAGGCCGCGAGCGGCAGGCAGAGCGTGCCGAGCAACAGGCCAGCGGCGCGGCGGGCTAGAGCGTTCATACGGTGTTTAACCTGTTCGGCGGCCCGCTGGGTTTAGCGTCGGCGGGCCAGGAGGTGCTAGGATACTGATCCGGTTGCCTGGCGACCATGCCTGTCGCCGTTCTGGCCCACAGGACACTAAGTCAAAACATTGCGCATGAACCAGCCGGCTTCAAGATAGTCTGTTCTGCGTAGAGAGAATTCCCGATTGGCCATAGCTGGCCTATCGCTACCCTGAGATAGCCGTCTTCCATGTTTGGTTCCAACGACGACAAAAAAGCGCCGGCCGAGGCTGGTGAGAAGAAAGGCCTGTTCAGCTGGTTTCGCAAGAAGCCGCAGCCACCTGCGGGAGCGGGCGTGCCCGCGCATGAACCCCCCGCTGTCGAGCAGTCTGCAGCCGCTCCGGTCGAGGGATCTGCCGCCGAAGCGCCACAGGCCCCCGAACCCGTTCAGGCCCCTGCTGCCCCACAGCTGGCTGAGCCGCAGCCGGACGCCGCACCGGCCCGGCCCCCGGTAGTCGAGGCCCCCGTCCCTGAACCGGTGGCGTCCCAGCCATTGCAGGCGCCTGAGCCAGAGCCGGTTGCGTCCATGCCCTTGCAGGCGGCCCCTGTCGAGTCTGCCCCTGTCGAGACCGCAGCGCCGGTCAGCAACCTGGTGCTGCCGGTTGCCGAAGAGCCCGTGGCCCTGGTGCCGGACCTGGAGCCGAAGGCACCGCCCGCAATCCCGGAACGCGCGGTACCCGCCCCGGCGGCGCCTGTTGCTGCACCCGTCGAACAGGCCAAGCCCGGCTTCTTCGCGCGCCTCAAGCAAGGCCTGTCCAAGACCAGTGCCAGCATCGGCGAGGGCATGGCCAGCCTGTTCCTCGGCAAGAAGGTCATCGACGACGACCTGCTCGATGAAATCGAGACGCGCCTGCTGACTGCCGACGTGGGTGTGGAGGCTACCTCGGCCATTGTCCAGAACCTGACCCAGAAGGTCGCGCGCAAGCAGTTGGCCGATGCCGATGCCCTGTACAAATCGTTGCAGGAAGAACTGGCTGCGCTGCTGCGCCCGGTCGAGCAGCCGCTGAAGGTACAGGCCCAGAACAAACCCTATGTGATCCTTGTGGTTGGCGTGAACGGCGCCGGCAAGACCACCACCATTGGCAAACTGGCGAAAAAGCTGCAACTGGAAGGCAAGAAGGTCATGCTGGCTGCCGGTGATACCTTCCGCGCCGCCGCGGTCGAGCAGTTGCAGGTGTGGGGCGAGCGTAACCAGATTCCGGTGATCGCCCAGCACACGGGTGCCGACTCTGCTTCGGTCATCTTCGATGCCGTGCAGGCCGCCAAGGCCCGTGGCGTCGACGTGCTGATCGCCGACACTGCCGGCCGCCTGCACACCAAAGACAACCTGATGGAAGAGCTGAAGAAGGTCCGCCGGGTCATCGGCAAGCTCGACGTTGAGGCGCCGCACGAGGTGCTGCTGGTGCTTGACGCCGGCACCGGCCAGAACGCCATCAGTCAGGCCAAGTACTTCAACCAGAGCGTCGAGCTGACCGGCCTGGCCCTGACCAAGCTGGACGGCACTGCCAAGGGCGGGGTGATCTTCGCCCTGGCCAAGCAGTTCAACATCCCGATCCGTTTCATCGGCGTCGGTGAAGGCATCGACGACCTGCGTACCTTCGAAGCCGAGCCGTTCGTCAAGGCTCTGTTCGCCGAGCGAGATTGACCATGATCCGATTCGAGCAGGTTGCCAAGCGCTATCCCAACGGTCATGTGGGGTTGCATGAGCTGAGTTTCCGGGCGCGCCGGGGCGAATTCCTGTTCGTCACCGGCCACTCCGGCGCAGGCAAGAGCACCCTGCTGCGCCTGTTGCTGGCCATGGAGCGCCCGACCAGCGGCAAGCTGATGCTGGCCGGGCAGGACCTTGGCCAGATCAGCAATGCGCAAATCCCGTTCCTGCGCCGGCAAATCGGCGTGGTGTTCCAGAACCACCAGTTGTTGTTCGACCGCACCGTGTTCAACAACATTGCCTTGCCGCTGCAGATTCTCGGCCTGTCCAAGGTCGAGATCGCCAAGCGCGTGGACTCGGCGCTGGAGCGCGTGTCGCTGTCCGACAAGGGCGAGCTGTTTCCGGCCGACCTTTCCACCGGGCAGCAACAGCGGGTGGGTATCGCCCGCGCCATTGTTCACCAGCCGGCTCTGCTGCTGGCCGACGAACCCACCGGTAACCTCGACCCGCGCCTGGCTGCAGAGATCATGGGCGTGTTTGAGGACATCAACCGCCTGGGCACGACGGTATTGATCGCCAGCCACGACCTGGCACTGATCGCGCGCATGCGCCACCGCATGCTGACCTTGCAACGCGGCCGCTTGATCGGCGATGGGGAGGCCGGGCAATGAACACTACACGCACGCCGAAGGTTTCCGAGCGGGTCGCACCGAAACCGGCCGATCCGCAACCTGCGAAGAAAAAGCGCGGTGAAGACGATGATGGCCCGGACTTCCGCACCCTGCTGCATGCCTGGCTGGAAAGCCACCGTGCCAGCTTGGCCGACAGCCTGCGCCGCCTGGGCAAGCAGCCGATCGGCAGCTTCTTCACTTGCCTGGTCATGGCAGTGGCGCTGAGCATGCCGATGGGCCTGTCCTTGTTGCTGAAGAACGTCGAGCAGCTTGGCGGTTCTTGGCAGCGCGCTGCGCAGATTTCGCTGTACCTCAAGCTTGATGCCGGCAGCCGCGATGGCGAAGCGCTGCGCGACGAGATCAAGGGCATGCCTGGCGTGGCGGACGCCCAGTATGTAAGCCGCGAGCAGGCCCTGGAGGAGTTCCAGCAGCAGTCCGGCCTGGGCGAGGCCTTGCGCGAACTGCCAGACAACCCATTGCCGGGTGTGGTGGTGGTAACCCCGACCGAGGTCGACAAGCCGGCCCTGGACGCCTTGCGTCAGCGCCTGGCGGAGCTGCCGCGGGTGGACGTGGCGCAACTGGACCTGGTCTGGGTCGAGCGCCTGGCAGCCATCCTCAAGCTGGGTGACCGCTTCGTCTTCGGCCTGGCCGTAATGCTGATTTCTGCCCTGCTGTTAGTAATCGGTAACACAATTCGTCTACACATTGAAAACCGTCGTATCGAGATCGAAGTGATCAAGCTGGTCGGCGGCACCGACGCCTACGTGCGCCGGCCGTTCCTGTACATGGGCGCCCTGTATGGCCTGGGCGCAGGCCTGCTGGCGTGGGGCATCCTGGCGTTTGGCCTGAACTGGCTGAACGAGGCGGTGGTAGGGCTTTCCGGGCTGTATGGCAGTGACTTCGCCCTGGGCGGCGTTCCGGCTTCCGATGGTCTGTCGCTCTTGATCGGAGCAGTGTTGTTGGGGTATATCGGTGCATGGATTGCAGTCGCCCGCCACTTGAACGAGCTGGCGCCGCGATAGTTTTTACGTGCCAGCATTGACATTTTCTTCACTGCGGAACTTGTACCGTCGTTCCAGGTCAATGTTGGCAGCGCCCACAAGGTGCGAGTTTTGTAAGTCGGAGGTTCTTGAATGACCACATCGTTGCAACCTGCCTATGCCCTGGTACCCGGTGCAAACCTGGAAGCCTATGTGCACACGGTCAACAGCATCCCGCTGCTGACGGTCGAGCAGGAGCGTGATCTGGGCGAGCGTCTCTATTATGAGCAGGATGTCGAGGCCGCTCGTCAGATGGTGATGGCCCACCTGCGTTTCGTCGTACATATCGCCCGTAGTTATGCCGGCTACGGGTTGGCCCAGGCTGACCTGATCCAGGAAGGCAATGTCGGCCTGATGAAAGCCGTCAAGCGCTTCAACCCTGAAATGGGCGTGCGCCTGGTGTCGTTCGCTGTGCACTGGATCAAGGCAGAGATCCACGAGTTCATTCTGCGCAACTGGCGCATCGTCAAAGTGGCTACCACCAAGGCTCAGCGCAAGCTGTTCTTCAACCTGCGTAGCCAGAAGAAGCGCCTGGCGTGGCTGAACAACGACGAAGTGCATCGCGTGGCGGAAAGCCTTGGCGTCGAGCCGCGCGAAGTGCGCGAGATGGAAAGCCGCCTCAGCGGCCAGGACATGGCCTTCGATCCGGCAGCGGAAGCTGACGACGACAGCGCCTTCCAGTCGCCTGCGCATTACCTGGAAGACCACCGTTACGATCCAGCGGTGCAGTTGGAGGATGCCGACTGGAGTGACAACTCCACCAGCAACCTGCACGAAGCGCTGCAAGGTCTGGACGAGCGTAGCCGCGACATTCTCTATCAGCGTTGGCTGGCGGAAGAGAAGGCCACCCTGCATGAACTGGCAGACAAGTACAGCGTATCGGCTGAACGTATTCGCCAGCTGGAAAAGAATGCGATGAACAAGGTCAAGGCACTGATTTCTGCCTGATCGAGTCTGGGTTGTAAAGAAAAGCCGCTGGCCCTATGGGGTGAGCGGCTTTTTTTGTTTGTGCTGGCTTCGCCGGCCTCTTCGCGGGTAAACCCGCTCCTACAGGGGATGCGGTTGCCTGTAGGCGCGGGTTTGCCCGCGAGGAGGCTGGGGGATGCGGTTGCCCGTAGGCGCGGGTTTGCCCGCGAGGAGGCCGGGGATGCGGTTGCCCGTAGGAGCGGGTTTACCCGCGAAAGGGCCGGGCCTGCATTCAAAGCTTTCTGGATGAGTCCAGCTGCATCAGGTAGCTGGGCCCGCCCAACTGGCTCATCTGCCGGCGAATCCAGCCGGCCCGGCTGGCCACGTAGGCACTCGGCCGGCTGGCACTCCATTTGATTGGGCTAGGCAGCACCGCAGCCAGCTGCGCCGCCTGCTGGCGGCTGAGCCGGCTGGCGTCGACACCAAAGTGATAACGCGCCGCCGCCTGGGCACCAAACACGCCCTTGCCCCACTCGGCGCTGTTCAAATAGACCTCGAGAATCCGCTCCTTCGACCAGAACAGCTCAATCAGTGCGGTGAACCAGGCCTCCAGCCCCTTGCGAAACCAGCTGCGGCCTGACCACAGAAACAGGTTCTTGGCCACTTGTTGGGTCAGGGTGCTGGCGCCGCGAATGTTGCCACCGCGTTCGTTGTGGGCCAGCGCCGCCTGAATGGCCGGGAGGTCGAAGCCCCAGTGGTTGGCGAACTTCTGGTCCTCGCCAGCAATGACTGCAACCTTGAGCTCATCGGAGATGTTCTCCCAAGGCTCCCAGTCGCGCTGCAGGTCGATCGGTTCACCATTCACCCAAGACTGTACCTTGCGCTCGACCATCAGCGCCGTGCCGGGCGGTGGTACCCAGCGGAACACCAGCACCAGCACGATGCTGCCGGCAACGAACCAGAGCAGGGCGCGGGAGAGGCGACGGATAAGCGTTGACAGCATGTCGATGGCTTGGCCCTAAGGGTGGAAGGGGCCATTATACAGACCCGATACAAGGAGTCGTCCCATGCTTCGCAGCTTCCTGATGCTTGCCGCCTTTTTTGGCTTTACCGGTGTCGCCCTGGGCGCCTTCGCCGCTCATGGCCTGAAAAACCGGCTGACGGCTGACTACCTGGCAATCTTCCATACCGGCGTGACTTACCAGCTGGTCCATGCCTTGGCGATCTTCGGCGTTGCGGTGCTCTCGGCGCACCTGCCCGGGCGCCTGGTCGGGTGGGCTGGCGGCCTGTTTGCGTTGGGCATCGTGCTGTTCTCCGGCAGCCTGTACCTGCTGACCCTCAGTGGCCTTGGCAAGCTTGGCATCATCACCCCGATGGGTGGCTTGTGCTTCCTTGTCGGCTGGCTGTGCCTGGGCCTGGCAGCCTGGCGGCTGGGCTGACCGAGTGGTCCACAATCACGACTAATGGCGCGCACCGCCCTTGGGTTGCAGGGCGGTTCGGCGCTAGAATGCTGGCCCCAAAGAACAATGGTGGCCGTGCGCATGCGCATTAAATTGAACGGTGAACCTTACGAACTGCCTGCCGGCGAAAGCGTTGCAGCCCTGCTGGCGCGCCTGGAACTGACCGGGCGCCGTGTTGCAGTGGAACTGAACCTGGATATCGTGCCGCGTAGCCAGCACGACAGCACGCTGCTGAATGACGGCGACCAGGTCGAAGTGGTCCACGCCATCGGTGGCGGCTGACAGCAGCCCGGCGGTTCACAAGCAAGCCCTGCAACCTTTTCCCGAGGAACAACGATGAGCAACGTTCGTAGCGACAAGCCCTTCACCCTGGCCGGGCGTACTTTCCAGTCGCGCCTGCTGGTCGGTACCGGCAAGTACCGTGACATGGAAGAAACCCGCCTGGCCACCGAGGCCTCGGGTGCCGAAATCGTCACCGTCGCTGTGCGCCGCACCAACCTTGGCCAGAACGCGGGCGAGCCGAACCTGCTCGATGTACTGTCGCCCGACAAGTACACCATCCTGCCGAACACTGCAGGCTGCTTTGACGCGGTGGAAGCGGTACGCACTTGCCGTCTGGCCCGCGAACTGCTCGATGGGCGCAAATCGCACGAGTCCCGGACGCTGGTGAAGCTGGAAGTGCTGGCCGACCAGAAAACCCTGTTCCCCAACGTGATCGAAACCCTCAAGGCCGCCGAAGTGCTGGTCAAGGAAGGTTTCGACGTCATGGTCTACACCAGCGACGACCCGATCATCGCCCGTCAGCTGGCCGAAGTCGGCTGCATCGCGGTCATGCCGCTGGCTGGCCTGATTGGCACCGGCCTGGGTATCTGCAACCCCTACAACCTGCAGATCATCCTGGAAGAATCCAAGGTGCCGGTGCTGGTCGATGCTGGCGTGGGTACCGCATCCGACGCCACCATCGCCATGGAAATGGGCTGTGAGGCAGTACTGATGAACTCGGCCATCGCCCACGCCCAGCAGCCGGTGCTGATGGCCGAGGCCATGAAACACGCCATTGTCGCGGGTCGCATGGCCTACCTGGCCGGTCGTATGCCGAAGAAACTCTATGCCAGCGCCTCCTCGCCGCTGGATGGTCTGATCAAGTAAGAGCAACTGATGACTGAATCGCACGATACGCCGATCACCCCCGACGGCGAAGCCCGCCCACACCGCCGCATCAAGAGCTTCGTGATGCGTGCCGGGCGCATGACCGAAGGCCAGCAACGCGGCCTGGACCAAGGCGGCCCGCTGTACATCCTGCCACTGGCTGACAGCCCGGTGGACTACGACCAGGTGTTCGGCCGTTCGGCCCCGCGCACCTTGGAGATCGGCTTCGGTATGGGCCATTCCCTGCTGGAAATGGCCGCTGCTGCACCTGAGCAGGACTTCATCGGTGTGGAAGTGCACCGCCCGGGTGTTGGCGCGCTGCTCAATGGCGTGCTGACCCAGGGGCTGAAAAACCTGCGGGTGTATGACTGCGATGCTATCGAAGTGCTGAACCGCTGCGTGGCGGATAACAGCCTTGATCGGCTGATGCTGTTCTTCCCAGACCCATGGCACAAGGCGCGTCACCACAAGCGCCGCATCGTCCAGCTGGAGTTCGCCGAGCTGGTACGTCGCAAGCTCAAGCCTGGTGGTGTGTTCCACATGGCCACCGATTGGGAGCCGTATGCCGAGTACATGCTGGAAGTGATGAGCGCAGCTCCTGGCTATCGCAACCGTGCGGCAGACGGCACCTATGTGCCGCGCCCCGAAGAGCGCCCGATCACCAAGTTCGAACGCCGCGGTGAGCGGCTGGGGCACGGGGTGTGGGACTTGAAGTTCGAGAAGGTCGATTGAGCGGCTGATACGGCTTCTCGATGTGCCGATGCTTGCAGGAATGCAGGCGAAAAAAACCGCCTTGAGAAGGGCGGTTTTTTCTTTGTAGGAGTGGGTTCACCCGCGAATACGGTAGTGGCGGCAACGGTGAACGGCGGGTGGAGATTGGCCAGCACGGCCGGCCCTTTCGCGGGTGAACCCGCTCCTACAAGGGCCCGGGGCCATTGGGTCAGCCTCGGCGATCCGCCACCACGCCAATCAATACCAGCACCACCAGCAACACAGGCGCCAACGCATAGTTGTTGAACTGGCTGAGCCCCTTCACCACCCACGGTGTGGCATAGATCAGCGCAGCACCGCTACCGATCATGACCATCAGCGCCATGAACGGCACGCGCAGGGCGCCCGCGAGGCCGCCCAGGCGCTGCTCGGCCCAGGCTTTGACATCAGTGCCGAACAGCACCAGCAGGCAGCCTACCAAGGCCAGTGAAATCTCCGACAGGTTGCTGCGGCTCCAGCGGGAAACCGTCGCGAGCAGATCAAGTACCAGATCCATGGGTCATCCTTAGGTCAAGAAATACTGCAGCAGGTCATTGAGGAACAACTGGCCCCTCGGCGTGGCTACCAGTCGATCCGGTTCGACCTGCAAAAGGCCCTTTTGTTCGGCGGCACGGCGTGCTTCCTGCAGCTGTGACAGCGGCAAGCCGGTGCGTTGGGTGAACAGTTCGGCTTCCACGCCATCGGTCAGGCGCAGGGCGTTCATCAGGAACTCGAACGGCAGTTCATCGACTGGCAGCAGCTTCTCGCCGGCCTTGAACGGCTTGGCCAGGTTCAGGTAATCCTTGGGCAGGCGGGTCTTCCAGGTACGCAGGATGCGCCCGTCGGCAAAGGTGAGCTTGCCGTGAGCGCCAGCGCCAATGCCGATGAAGTCACCGAAGCGCCAGTAGTTGAGGTTGTGCCGGGCGGCGCGGCCTGCCTGGGCGTAGGCCGATACCTCGTACTGGCGGTAGCCGTGCTCGGCCATCAGCGCTTGGCCGGCTTCCTGAATATCCCAGAGGATGTCGTCTTCGGGCAGCTCTGGCGGCTGGTTCCAGAACACCGTGTTCGGCTCCACGGTCAGCTGATACCACGACAGGTGGGTCGGCCCCAGATCGATGGCCTGGCGCAGGTCACCCAGCGCATCGTCCAGCGACTGGTCGGGCAGGCCGTGCATCAGGTCCATGTTGAAATTGTCGAAACCGGCCGCGCGCGCCATGTCGGCGGCCCGAACCGCTTCGTCGCCATTGTGGATGCGCCCCAGTGCCTCCAGCTTGGCTGGCTGGAAGCTCTGCACGCCGATCGAAAGACGGTTGATACCGGTCTGCCGGTAGGCCTTGAACTTGTCCTGCTCGAAGGTGCCCGGGTTGGCTTCGAGGGTGATCTCGATGTCTGGCGCGAACGGAATACGTTGCTCTATGCCACGCAGTAGCCGGCCAAGGGCGTTGGCACTGAACAGGCTTGGCGTACCGCCACCGAAGAAGATCGAGCTGATCGGGCGACCTTGTACGGCAGCCAGTTCCTGGTCGAGGTCGTCGAGCAGGGCTGTGACGTAGGCATCTTCCGGTAGTTCAGGCCCGGCTGCGTGGGAGTTGAAGTCGCAATAAGGGCATTTGCGTACGCACCACGGAATGTGGATGTACAGCGCCAGCGGCGGCAGGCTGCTAAAGCCTGCCGCGCCGGGGGGCGACAGCATTTCGATCATGCCAGGCCCAGACGTTTGCGCAGCAGGGCCATGGCACGGGCGCGGTGGCTGAGCTGGTTCTTGTCTGCTGGGGCTAGATCGGCGCTGGAGCAGTTGCGCTCCGGTACCCAGAACAGCGGGTCGTAGCCAAAGCCCTGCTCGCCGCTGGCCTCGAACAGGATGCGCCCGTGCCACAGGCCTTCGCACAGGATCGGCAATGGGTCGTCGGCGTGGCGCACCAGCGCCAGAACGCAGACGAACTGTGCACTGCGCTCAGCTTCAGGCACGTCTTTCAAGGCTTCGAGCAGCTTGGCATTGTTTGCCGCGTCACCTTTGCCGTCGGCATAACGCGCCGAGTAGATGCCCGGCGCGCCGCCGAGGAAGTCCACTGCCAGGCCAGAGTCATCGGCCAGGGCCGGCAGGCCGGAAATGCGGGCGGCGTTGCGCGCCTTGAGGATGGCGTTCTCGACGAACGACAGGCCGGTTTCTTCCGGCTCCACCTGGCTGAACTCACCAATCGAGTGCAGTTGCACGGAATGGCCGAGCATGGCCTGGAGTTCCTTCAGTTTGCCGGCATTGTGGCTGGCCAATACGAGTTGCTGGAAATTCATCATTCGCCTGGGAACACTTCCTGGTTGAAGCGGAGAGAGTTGCTGATGCCGCCGGTTTCGATGGTCAGGTCGAAGGTGACGGTTTCTGGTTGTTCGATCTTGAACTGGGCGATGTAGTACACCGCGCCCGGTTCGGTAATCTGCTTGAACGACAGCGGGCTGATGCGCCCGGTCAGGTCTCTGACCTTACCGCTGACCAGTGCTGGGGTGGGCTTGCCGGCCTTGAGCACGGTAATGTTGAGCACGCCCTGGTTCTTGCTGCGCACCAGGCCGGTGGCCGCGGCCACCTCGGGTGGGAGCATGCTCGAGGTGAATGCGCTGTAGTGCACCGTCACGTCGCCAAATACCTCCTTGCGCTCGGGGCGTGCGGCATCGGCAGCCAATACTGGCAGGGCCAGGCACAGGCTGATCAGGAACAGGGCTAGGCGACGCATGGTGCGATTCCTCCGGTGGGCGTCAGACCGCGAGCTGATGCTCTTGCAGGCCCGGACTGCTGACGCGGTA
Organism: Pseudomonas sp. USTB-Z; assembly: GCF_019691255.1. Taxonomy (NCBI): domain Bacteria; kingdom Pseudomonadati; phylum Pseudomonadota; class Gammaproteobacteria; order Pseudomonadales; family Pseudomonadaceae; genus Pseudomonas; species Pseudomonas sp. USTB-Z. The sequence continues at coordinate 385,198 of NZ_JAECZP010000001.1, read as the reverse complement.
GATGCCGATCTCACCTAGAAGATTAGGCCATAGCCGGCCACCCCACCCGTTGCGGTGCAAGTGGTCGACCGCCAGGCGGTCGAGTACCTTGGCTCGGCGTTCGTGCACAAGTTCTTCGAAGTCGGCGAAGGTGCAGAAGTGGATGTTCGGCGTGTTGTACCAGGTATACGGCATGAAGTCCGATACCGGCATGCGGCCTTTGGTCGCCAGGTACCAGCGGCAGCGCCAGTGGCCGAAGTTCGGGAAGGTGATGATGCACTGACGGCCTACTCGCAGCATTTCGTCGAGGATGCGGTCGGGGTATTCCACGGCCTGCAGGGCTTGGGTCATGATCACCACGTCGAAGCTGTTGCTGGCGAAGTTGCCCAGGCCTTTGTCCAGGTCCTGTTCGATGACGTTGACGCCCTTGGCCACGCAGGCGGCGATATTGTCGGCGTCGATTTCCAGGCCGTAGCCGGTGACCTGTTTGCGGTCACGCAGCGAGGCCAGCAGTTCGCCGCTACCGCAGCCCAGGTCGAGTACCCGGCTGCCGGCGGGGATCCAGTCGTGGATGATTTCCAGATCGGCTCTCATGCTGTCCTCAGATGGCAATGCGGTTCATGTAGTTCGAGAAACCCTGCATGTAGCGAGGTGTGGGGATCAGGAAGGCATCGTGCCCGTAGGGCGAATCGATCTCCAGGTAGCAGACGTTCTTGCGCGCGGCCATCAGCGCGTCGACAATCTCGCGCGAACGGGCCGGAGAGAAGCGCCAGTCGGTGGTGAACGACATGATGCAGTAGTCTGCCTTGACGTGGGCCAGGGTGGCGGCCAGATCACCACCGTGCGTGGCGGCCGGGTCGAAATAGTCCAGTGCCTTGGTCATCAGCAGGTAGGTGTTGGCGTCGAAACGGCCGGAAAACTCCTCGCCCTGATAGCGCAGGTAGCTTTCGACCTGGAACTCGACGCTGTGGAAGTCGTAGTTGAGCTTGTCGCTTTTCAGCTCTCGGCCGAATTTTTCACCCATCGAATCATCGGACAGATAGGTAATGTGGCCGACCATGCGTGCCAGCATCAGGCCGCGCTTGGGGATCACGCCCTGGTCCTGGAACGAGCCTCCATGGAACTCGGGGTCGGTAAGAATGGCCTGACGCGCCACCTCGTTGAAGGCGATGTTCTGCGCCGACAGCTTGGGTGCCGAGGCGATGTCGACGCAGTGGCGTACGCGTTCGGGGTAGGTCATCGTCCATTGCAGCGCCTGCATGCCCCCCAGGCTACCGCCGACGATAGCTGCCCACTGCTGGATGCCCAGGCGGTCGGCCAGCCGTGCCTGGCTGTGCACCCAGTCTTCCACGGTCAATACCGGGAACTCGGCGCCATATGGCTTGCCGGTGGCCGGGTTGACACTGCTGGGGCCGGTGCTGCCGTTGCAGCCGCCGAGGTTGTTCAGGCTGACCACGAAGAAGCGGTTGGTGTCGATCGGTTTGCCAGGGCCGATGCAGCTGTCCCACCAGCCCGGCTTGCGGTCGGTGGCGGCATGGTAGCCAGCGGCATGGTGGTGGCCGGACAGGGCATGGCAGATCAGCACGGCGTTGCTCGCGCTGGCGTTCAGGGTGCCATAGGTCTCGTAGACCAGTTCGTAACTGGCCAGTGAACGGCCACAGGCCAGTGCCAGCGGTTCATCGAACCGGGCGGTTTGCGGTACTACCAGACCGACGGAATCTTCGGGAAAGACAGTTGACATCGACCCTGCTCACGCTTGACGGAGGCGTAAGTCTAAAGAGCGCTACCCCCAGCGGCAAGCAAAGGCTTGCGACTGGGGGCACGCTGGCTCTGGCGAGCCTCAGATCATTCGCCACAGCTCTTGAGGCATGCCCGCGTAGGCGGCCAGCGGAGGCATGACAAACGACTGGATCACCTGGATCGCCAGGAAGGCGAAGATCGGCGAGATGTCCATGCCGCCCAGGTTTGGCACCAGGCGGCGGAACGGCGCCAGCACGGGCTCGCTGATCTGGTAGGCCAGTTCGGCCGCCGGGTTGTGGCTGTTGGGGGCAACCCAGGAAACGATCACCATGACGATCATCGCCACCCAGAAAATCTTCAGGAACAGCGAGGTGATGCCGATGATCGCCCACATCAGCAGGTGCAGGACGTCGCCGAAGGTACCGTAGGTGACCATCAGCACAAAGCCCATCAGCAAGGCCTGGATGACCACCGCCAGCAGTAGCGACGAGGTATCCAGCCCGCCAACGCTTGGGATGATCCGGCGGATCGGCTTGAGCAGCGGTTGGGTGGCACGAACGGCGAACTGGCACAGCGGGTTGTAGAAGTTGGCCTTGACCAGTTGCAGCACGAAGCGCAGCAGGACGATGACCAGGTAAAGGCTGACCAGGGTTTGCACCACGAAAATCGCGGCGCCTGACAGTGCATTCATCTAAAGCTCCTTATTTGCCCAGTTGTTCGGCCAGCTCGGCGGAGCGCGTGGCTGCAGCCTGCAGCGCCTGCTCGACGATGGCTTCGAAGCCGCTGGCCTGGAACGACTTGATCGCCGCTTCCGTGGTGCCGGCGGGCGAAGTGACGCGGCGGCGCAGTTCAGCGGCATCGACATCGCTTGCAACTGCCATGCGCGCGGCGCCCAGGGCCGTCTGCAAGGTCAGTTGGGAGGCCGTTTCGCGTGGCAGGCCGAGTTTTTCGCCTGCCGCGGTCATGGCCTCGATCAGCAGGAAGAAGTATGCCGGGCCACTGCCGGACACAGCTGTCACGGCGTCCAGTTGCTGTTCCTGCTCCAGCCACAGGGCGGTGCCCACGGCCGACAGCAGTTGTTCGGCCTGCTGACGCTGTTCGCCGGACACTTCAGCGGTGGCGTACAGGCCGCTCACGCCTTGGCGCAGCAATGCCGGGGTGTTGGGCATGCAGCGCACCACCGGGCGAGCGCCCACCCAGCTTTGCAGGCTGGCGCACGTGATGCCGGCGGCGATTGAAACGATCAGCTGGCCATCCTGCAGGTTGGGTTGCAGTGCCTGACATACGGTTTTCATGACTTGTGGCTTGACCGCCAGCACGATGACGTCAGCGCCATCGATGGCCTGGGCGTTGTCCTCGAAGGCTTCAATGCCGTGCTCGGCCTGGATGCGACTGCGGGTCTCGGCGCCCGGGTCGCTGGCGCGGATCTGCGAGGCGTCCAGGCCCTGGGCACGCAGACCACCGATCAGGCTGGCGGCCATGTTGCCGGCGCCGATAAAGGCAATACGTGTCTTGCTCATGTCAGGTCCTTGTGGAAAAGAGTGAGTGAAGCATGGAATCAGGTGTTGCCGTAGTCGCGGGCGCCGAACAGGGCCGTGCCAATTCGTACCCACGTCGCGCCCTGGGCGATAGCCGCTTCCAGGTCGTGGCTCATGCCCATGGACAGGGTGTCCAGGCCAAACCCCAGGCCTTCCTGCAACTTGCGCAGGCTGGCGAAGGCGGCCTCCTGGGTGGCGCGGTCTTCGGTGGGTTCCGGGATTGCCATCAGCCCGCGCAGGCGCAGGTTGGGCAGTGCGGCTACGGCTTTGGCCAACGCGGGTAGGTCGGCCGGGGTGCAGCCGGATTTACTGTCTTCGCCGCTGACGTTTACCTGCAGGCAGATGTTCAGCGGCGCCAACCCGGCAGGGCGCTGTTCCGACAGGCGTTGGGCAATTTTCAGGCGGTCCACGGAATGCACCCAGTCGAAATGCTCGGCGATGGCTTTGGTCTTGTTCGACTGAATGGGGCCGATGAAGTGCCAGATCAAGGGCAAGTCGCTGAGGGCCTGCTGCTTTGTCAGTGCTTCCTGTAGGTAATTCTCCCCGAAGTCGCGCACACCGGCGGCATGGATCTCGCGGATAGCGCTGGCGGGCTTGGTCTTGCTCACGGCCAGCAACTGGACGCTGGCCGGATCACGCCCGACTGCCTGGGCAGCACTGGCGATACGGGCGGAAATCGCGGAAAGGTTGTCTGCTAGGGTGGACATGGATCGATGCCGGCAGCTGTAGGGTCTGCGGCATTCTACCTGCTTGAAGGCCTTTGGGGAGTCTCATGGATGTGACCGACCTGTTGGCCCGAGCTGTGGATGCGGGGGCTTCAGACCTGCACCTGGCGACGGGTCAGATTCCGATGCTGCGCCTGGATGGCGAGTTGCAGCGTATGGGCTTGCCGCCCTTGAGCCAAGGGGCCTTGATCGAGGGCATGGCGAGCGTGCTGGATGATGACCAGCGCCGGCAGTGGGCCCAAGGCGATGAAATGGACCTTGCGCTGGAGTTGCCGGCGCTTGGGCGCTTTCGGCTGAACCTGTTTCGCCAGTTGAATGGCCCGGCGGTTACCTTTCGGTTGATTCCGGGGCGCATTGCGACGGTGAGTGAGCTGGACCTTGCGGATGTGTTTCAAGCTGTTGCGCATTGCCGGGATGGCTTGATCCTCGTGGGCGGGCCGACCGGCAGTGGCAAGTCCAGTACCCTGGCAACGCTGCTCGACCAGCTGAACCGCGAGCGGGCGCTGCACATCATTACCCTGGAAGACCCTGTCGAGGTCATCCATGCCAGCCAGCGCAGCCTGGTCAACCAGCGTGAGATGGGGCGCCATAGTCGCGGCTTTGCTCAGGGGCTGCGCAGTGCGCTGCGCCAGGACCCGGACGTGATCATGATCGGCGAGTTGCGCGACCTGGAAACCATTCGCCTGGCCCTGCGCGCGGCCGAAACCGGGCACCTGGTGCTGGCAACCGTGCATGCGCGTTCGGCGACCAGCAGCATCGACAGGTTGGTGGAGGTTTTTGCTGCCGAGGAAAAGCCGTTGGTGCGGGCGATGCTGGCCGAGTCGCTGCGCCTGGTGGTCGCGCAGGTGCTGGTCAGGCGCGTGGGGGGTGGGCGGGTGGCTGCGCGGGAAGTGCTGGTGGCGACGCCGGCGGTGCGTAACCTGATTCGGGAGGGGCGCTTGGCGCAGTTGTCTTCGGTGATGCAGGGCGGGGCGGCGGAGGGGATGCTGACGATGGAGGGGGCGTTGCGGAGGCTGAGGGAGCGAGGGTTGATCAAAGGCTTGTAGTACCTGCAAAGGCCCTTTCGCGGGCGCGCCCGCTCCCACAGGTATGGCGCTGCCCGCGAGAGCGACGCGGTAGCTGTGGGAGCGGGCGTGCCCGCGAAGGGGCCGGTACCGGATAGCGCCGATCAGATTAACGCTTGGCCAGACTCAGCTGCTGCTGCTCTTTCGGCAGCACCCGTTTGGCCACCACGTAGTGCTTCTGCCAGTAAGGCTTGCTCAAGGTGTCGATACTCACCCGCTTGCCACGGCGTGGCGCGTGGATGAAGCGGTCGTTACCCAGGTAGATGGCGACGTGATTGACCCGACGGCTCTTGATGTTGAAGAAGATCAGGTCGCCAGGCTTCAGATCACCCTTGGCCACCTTCACCCCATGGCCCTGGGCCATGGCATTGGAGGTGCGCGGCAGGTCGACGTCGGCGACGTCGTTGAAGGCGTATTTGACCAGCCCGCTGCAGTCAAAGCCTTTTTTCGGGCTGCTGCCGCCCCAAACATAAGGGGTACCGAGCACATTTACCGCACGGCTCAGCACATCGCTGCTTTGCTTAGGCGACATGGCGGCGACATTCGCACCGCGGTTGCTGACGGCATTGCTTGGGCGGGCGCGCAGCGCGGTCTGCTTGGCGGGTGCGTGTTTCACCGACGCGTTGGTCGTGTAGCCGGTGAAACCATTGGGAAGACGTTGCTCACGATTGGTGGCGTGGGCGGCCAGGGGCAATAATAGGCAGAGGGTCAGCCATGTCTTGATCAAAGGCGGCATAGATGAAGCTCTTATGAATAGTTATGTGTTGGGCGCGCAACTTTATAACAGCTTTTTGATCAGTTATTGATCCGTTGGTCGATTGCCTAGGCGCCGTATGTCGGGTAGCGACGAGAAAGTCACATTTTTTCTTAGAAAATTTTCGGATAACCCACGGGGGCTATGAATGAACAGTTATCAACAGGGGGTGCCCTTTCACAACACCCACAGCAAAACCATTGGCTACCTGCTGTGGATTTTCGGCTTCACCGGGTCCCATCGTTTCTATTACGGCAGGCCGATTACCGGGACCATCTGGTTCTTCACCTTCGGCTTGCTGGGCATTGGTTGGTTGATCGACCTGTTCCTGATCCCGTCCATGGACCGTGAAGCCGACCTGAGGTTTCAGTCCGGGCGTATCGACTACAACATCGCCTGGATTCTGCTGACCTTCCTGGGGGTGTTTGGCCTGCACCGGCTGTATCAGGGCAAATGGATCACCGCGATCATCTACTTCTTTACCGGCGGGTTGTTCCTGGTGGGGGTGCTGTATGACTTCTGGACGTTGAACAGCCAGGTGTCCGAGAGGAATGCGGGGCGGGGCTGACGGTACCGGGGCTGTTTTAGAGCCCATTCAGGGGCAAGCCCGTCCCCCATGAAAAAGGCCTTGTCGCGCCGCCGCGGCAAGGCCTTCTTTGTTACTGGCGGGTCTGCCGCTGTTGCAGCAACAGGTTGCTGAATCCGGCCCCAGCCAGCTGCTTCTGTGCCCCGGTCAACTGCTCGCGGTTGCTGAACGGCCCGACCAGTACGCGGTACCAGGTTTCATCCTTGACCGTGCCCGACTCCACCTTCACGGACTGGCCCAGCAGGATGATCTGTGCCCGTACCTTGTCGGCATCGGCCTGCTTGCGGAACGAGCCGGCCTGAAGGAAGTACTGCGTGGTCGCCGCCGGCTTGATCACAGGCGGTGGCGGCGGCGGGGTCTGGCCGAGCAGTGCTGCCTGGGCCCTCGCCGTGTCGATTTTCGCCGCTTCTGCTGGTGTCACCGGGGTTACTGGCTGGGCCGGCACCGGTGGCGTTTTTTCCGGTACGGCTTCCGGCGGCACGATCACCTCAGACTCCGGCAGCAGGGTGTAGAAGTCGTACTTCGGCTTCACCGGCTGTTGCGGGGTAGCTTGCGCGGGCTTGCCGGCTTCGGCCGTTTTCGCCGGTTTCTCCTGCTCGGGCTTGGTGCGCTTGATGTCATCGCCACCGGGTTCGAGTTTCATCAGGAACACGATGAACGCGCCTACGGTCAGGCCGACCGCCAGCCATACCCAGCCGGGGATCGGCTGTTTGGCCGGTGCCGTCTGGCGGCTGGCGCCGCGTTTCGGGGCAGGTTTTTTCTTGGCAGCCAACTTACATGCGCTCCAGGGTTTCCAGGCCGAGCAGTTCCAGACCTTGTTTGAGGGTGCGGCCGGTCAGGGCGGCCAGGCGCAGCCGACTCTGCTGCTGCGAAGGGGTTTCGGCAGTGAGGATCGGGCAGTTTTCGTAGAAGCTGGAGAACAGGCCGGCCAAGTCGTACAGGTAGCTGCACAGCACGTGCGGCGTGCCTTTTTCGGCGACGTTGTTGAGGATTTCGCCAAACTGCGCCAGGCGCGCGGCCAAGTCCTGCTCGTGGGCTGCGTGCAGCACGATTTTGCCTTCGACTTCGTCAAAGCCTTTGCCCAGCTTGCGGAACACGCCGGCTACGCGGGTGTAAGCGTACAGCAGGTAAGGGGCGGTGTTGCCTTCGAAGTTGAGCATCAGCTCGAAGTTGAAGCTGTAGTCACTGGTGCGGTGCTTGGACAGGTCGGCGTATTTCACCGCGCCAATGCCCACCACCTCGCCGATGTGGCGCAGTTCGTCGTCGGCCAGGCTCGGGTTCTTTTCCTTGACCAGCGCGTAGGCGCGCTCCTTGGCCTCGGTGAGCAGGTCGATCAGCTTCACGGTGCCGCCGTCACGGGTCTTGAACGGGCGGCCGTCGGCGCCGTTCATGGTGCCGAAGCCCATGTGCTCCATTTGCATCGGGTGGCCGACGAAGCCAGCGCGGCGGGCTACTTCGAACACCTGATTGAAGTGCAGGGCCTGGCGCTGGTCGACGAAGTACAGTGCGCGGTCAGCCTTCAACACGTTGCTGCGGTAACGCACGGCAGCCAGGTCGGTGGTGGCGTACAGATAGCCGCCGTCAGCCTTCTGCACGATCACCGGCAGGGGGTCGCCTTCGCTGTTCTTGAACTCGTCGAGGAACACGCATTGGGCGCCCTGGTCTTCGACCAGCAGGCCCTTGGCCTTGAGGTCGGACACCACGTTGGCCAAGTCGTCGTTGTAGGCGCTTTCGCCCATCACGTCGGCCATGGTCAGCTTGACGTTGAGCAGCTCGTAGGTCTTCTGGCAGTGCGACAGCGAAATGTCCTTGAAGCGTGTCCAAAGGGCCAGGCACTCGGGGTCGCCGGCTTGCAGCTTGACCACCAGGCCGCGGGCGCGAGTGGCGAACTCCTCCGATTCATCGAAGCGTTTCTTCGCCGCGCGGTAGAAGTTTTCCAGGTCCGACAGCTCGTCGCTGGTGATCGGGTTTTCCTGCAGGTAGGCCATCAGCATGCCGAACTGGGTACCCCAGTCGCCGACGTGGTTCTGGCGGATGACGTTGTCGCCCAGGAACTCCAGCACGCGCGCAACGCTGTCGCCGATGATGGTCGAGCGCAGGTGGCCGACGTGCATTTCCTTGGCCAGGTTGGGCGCCGACATGTCGATCACCACCTTTTGCGCCGGGCCGGCTTTGCGTGCACCCAGGTGGGCGTCGGCCAGAGCGGCATCCAGGCGGTTGGCCAGGGCATCGGTGTTCTGGAAGAAGTTGAGGAAGCCGGGGCCTGCAATCTCGACCTTGCTGATGTCGGCGCTGGCCGGCAGGGCGTTGATCAGTTTTTCGGCGAGGTCGCGCGGCTTCATGCCGGCCGGCTTGGCCAGCATCATGGCGATGTTGCTGGCGAAGTCGCCGTGGGTCTTGTCCCGGGCGTTTTCCACCTGGATCGCCGGCGACAGCCCTTCAGGCAGCACACCGTCGGTGACGAGTTGGGTGAGGGCTTGCTGGATCAGCTGGCGAATGGTGTCTTTCATGGGGATCTCTTTTCGACCGCAAGCGCGGTGAGCGCCTGGATGCGCAGGTGGAAAAACTGGGCATTATCCGTTGCCGGGAGCAGGTTGCCAACCTTTGGGCGGCAAGCTGGGGGCCACAAGCGGCAAGAAAAAGCGGCATCGCACCCGCCCGGCGCTTGCTTGCCGCTGGTCACTCGCAGCTTGAAGCTCAATACAGGTCTACCGGGTCGACATCCAGCGACCAGCGCACCTGGCGCCCGCTCGGCAACTGTTCCAACACTAGCAACCAGGCGCTGATCAGTCGATGCAACGGCGCCCGGGTATTGGCCTGTATCAACAATTGTGCGCGGAATCGTCCGGCGCGGCGCTCCATGGGCGCCGGTACCGGGCCCAGCAGTTCGATGCCCGGCAGGTGCTGTTCGGCCACCAGGCGCTCGGCGGCGGCACAGGCTTCGTCGAGAAAACTTTCGGCCTGCCCCGGCTTGTGTGCTTCGGCACGCAGCAAGGCCAGGTGCGAGTAGGGCGGCAGCCCGGCGGCTCGGCGTTCGTCCAGGGCCTGTTCGGCGAAGGCGAAGTAGCCTTGCTCGGTTAGCTGGACCAACAGTGGGTGGTCGGCCAGGTGGGTCTGGATGATGACCTTGCCGGGTTCTTCGGCCCGCCCGGCCCGCCCGGCCACCTGTACGATAAGTTGTGCCATGCGCTCGCTGGCGCGGAAGTCACCGGAAAACAGCCCACCATCGGCATCAAGGATGGCCACCAGGGTCACCCGCGGGAAGTGGTGGCCCTTGGCGAGCATCTGGGTGCCGACGAGGATGCTTGGCTGGCCGCGCTGGATGGTGCTGAACAGGTTGTGCATGGCGTCCTTGCGCGCCGTGCTGTCGCGGTCCACGCGCAGGATCGGGTAATCCGGGAACAGCACCTTCAGGCGCTCTTCGGCGCGCTCGGTACCGGCACCGACCGGGCGCAGGTCGACGTGGTTGCATTGCGGGCACTGGTGCGGCAGGCGTTCGTCATAGCCACAGTGGTGGCAGCGCAGCACGCCGGAGCGCTGGTGCACGGTCATGCGCGCATCGCAGCGTGGGCATTCGGACAGCCAGCCGCAATCGTGGCACAGCAAGGTTGGGGCAAAGCCGCGGCGGTTGAGGAACACCAGCACTTGTTGGCCAGCTTCCAGGGTCTGTCGGATAGCCTGCTGCAGCGGGCCACTGATGCCGCTGTCCAGTGGCAGGCTCTTCACATCAAGGCGCAGCATGCGCGGCGGGCGGGCCCCCCCGGCGCGTTGGTTCATACGCAGCAGGCGGTAGCGGCCGGTCAGGGCGTTATGCAGGGTTTCCAGCGACGGTGTGGCGGAGCCGAGCAGGATCGGGATGTTCTCCTGGTGAGCGCGTACCAGTGCCAGGTCGCGGGCGTGGTACCGCAGGCCTTCCTGCTGTTTATAGGAGCCGTCGTGCTCTTCGTCGATGATGATCAGGCCGGGGTTTTTCATCGGCGTGAACAATGCCGAGCGGGTGCCGATGATGATATCGGCCTCGCCGTCCCGTGCCGCCAGCCAGGCATCCAGGCGTTCGCGGTCGTTCACCGCAGAGTGCAGCAGGGCAATGCGCGCGTTGAAGCGTTGCTCGAAGCGGGCCAGGGTTTGCGGGCCGAGGTTGATCTCCGGGATCAGCACCAGCGCCTGCTTGCCGGCTTCCAGGGTTTCGCGGATCAGTTGCAGGTAGACCTCGGTCTTGCCACTGCCGGTGACGCCGGCCAGCAAGAACGCGCCGAAACCGCCAAAGCCCTCGCACACGGCGTCGAAGGCATCGCGTTGCTCTTCGTTGAGGGGGAGTTCCGGCTGTGCCAGCCAGTGCTCATGGCGCAGGGCCGGCAAGTGGCGGCGCGTCTCGATCTGCACCAGATCCTTGGCCAGCAGCAGGTCGAGGCTGTCCTTGTTCAGGTTGAGTTTGGCCAGCAGGCTGTGGGCCACGCCGTGCGGGTGCTGGGCCAGGGTCTTGAGGGCGTCGCGCTGGCGCGGCGCGCGGGCGATGCGCGGGTCCTCCAGGCGGGCGCCAGGGGCTATGTGCCAGAAGCGTTCCTGGCGCATTTCGGCAGCTTCGCCCTGGCGCAGTAGCGTGGGCAGCGCCCAGCTCAGGGTATCGCCCAGGCTATGCTGGTAGTACTGGGCGGTCCACAGGCACAGCTTGAACAGCGACGCGGGGATGGGGGACACCGGGTCGAGCAGGGCAGTGGCCGGCTTCAGTTTGTCGGCGGGCACTTCGCTCTGCGTGCACACCTCTATCAGCACACCGATCATTTCGCGGCGGCCAAAGGGCACGCGGATGCGCATGCCAGGGGTCAAGGTCTGGCGCGCCATGCTCGCCGGCGCCTTGTAGTCGAACAGGCGCCGCAGCGGAGAGGGCAGGGCAAGGCGCAGGATGACGTCGGACACGCGGAAAGTCTCGGAGGGCGTTACAAGGACTGGCGAGCCTAGCAGACGACGGTCGGTGCAAGCGACATCTTGCGCTGACGGTGTGCTCTGGTATTATTCGCCGCCTAATTACGTGCGGTATTCAACAATTGGTGTTGGGTGGCGGCACGCAGCTCGAGGAAGTGACCATGAAAGAAGGTATCCACCCGAACTACGAAGTAGTTGCAGTCACCTGCAGCTGCGGTAACAAGTTCGAAACTCGTTCGACCCTGGGCAACGTCCTGTCGATCGACGTTTGCAACCTGTGCCACCCGTTCTACACCGGTAAGCAGAAAGTTCTGGACACCGGTGGTCGCGTACAGAAGTTCGCCGATCGCTTCGGCATGTTCGGTGCCAAGAAGTAATCATGCGCAGGGCGAATCCTTCGGGCTTCGCATTGTTGCTGAAGAAGGCGTCCCTTGTGGGCGCCTTTTTTGTGGGCGTTATCTGGCATTTCCCGGTCCTGGCGTTCTGCCCACAGCCGGATAAGCCCCAATGGGTAGCGGTACGACAGGTGGTTGATGGCGACACCTTGCGTCTGGTCGATGGCCGCAGTGTGCGGCTGATCGGTATCAATGCCCCGGAAATAGGCCGCAAGGGGCGTACCAGTGAGCCCTATGCCGAAGCTGCCAGACGGCGATTGCAGGCCTTGGTAAAGGCCAATGACGATCGTGTCGGGCTGGTGCCTGGTGTTGAAGGTAAGGACAAGTACGGTCGCACACTGGCGCACATCTACAGCCGCAATGGCGACAATCTGGAAGCACAATTGCTTAGCGAGGGCTTGGGCTACCGCGTGGCCATTGCCCCTAATGTGCGTTTCAGCGATTGCCAGCAGCTTGCCGAACAAGTAGCGCGCCAGGCTGGCGTTGGCCTGTGGCGGCATTCGCCCGTAGTGGCTGCAAGCGATGTCAGGCAGTCAGGTTTCGCTGTTGTGCGTGGTCGTATCGAAGGCATCGAGCGAAATCGTGGTGGGGTCTGGCTTACCCTGGGCGGTACCCTGGTACTGCAGGTTCCCGCTCGTCTGCAGCGCAACTTCCCCGCCAGCTTCTTCGATAATCTCAAGGGACGCCAGGTCGAAGCGCGCGGCTGGGTGCTGGATCGTTCCCGCAGGGGTGGCCTCAAGCCCGGGCAGCGACGTTGGGTGTTGCCATTGACCGATCCAAGCATGTTGGAGCGCATTTCAGGTTAAAAGATGTAGACATTTCGCTACGAGATTGTACACACTGTTGGTTGTATGCCCCCGTGGGTTGTAGCGTAAAGTCGTAGGCTAAAGGCCTTGACACAAGTGACCGGCCAGTCTTGTGGCTCCCCGGCTCTTTGCGTATCCTCGGCGGTCCGTCAGAACAGTAAATAGCGGAATGCCCACCATGTCAGACCTGAAAACCGCCGCTCTCGAATATCACGCTCACCCTCGTCCGGGGAAACTGAGCGTTGAACTCTCCAAGCCCACTGCCACCGCCCGTGACCTCGCCCTGGCCTACAGCCCAGGTGTTGCAGAGCCGGTGCGCGAAATTGGCCGTGATCCAGAGCTGGCTTACAAATACACCGGCAAAGGCAACCTGGTTGCGGTGATTTCCGATGGCACTGCCATCCTCGGTCTGGGTGACCTCGGCCCACTGGCTTCCAAGCCTGTCATGGAAGGCAAGGGTGTTCTGTTCAAGCGTTTCGCCGGTATCGATGTGTTCGACATCGAAGTCGAGTCGGAAAGCCCGCAAGCGTTCATCGACACCGTTCGCCGCATTTCGATCACCTTCGGTGGCATCAACCTTGAAGACATCAAGGCACCTGAGTGCTTTGAAATCGAACGTACCCTGATCGAACAGTGCGACATCCCGGTGTTCCACGATGACCAGCACGGTACTGCCATCGTAACTGCCGCTGGCATGATCAACGCCCTGGAAATCGCCGGCAAGAAACTGGAAGAAGCCAAGATCGTCTGCCTGGGCGCCGGCGCTGCTGCCATTTCCTGCATGAAGCTGCTGGTAAGCATGGGTGCGAAGGTCGAGAACATCTTCATGATCGACCGTAGTGGCGTGATCCACGCCGGCCGTGACGACCTGAACCAGTACAAGGCGCAGTTCGCCCACGCGACCGACAAGCGTACTCTGGCCGACGCCCTTGACGGTGCCGACGTGTTCGTAGGCCTGTCTGGCCCGAACCTGCTGAGCCCGGAAGGCCTGAAGTCGATGGCTGCCAACCCGATCGTGTTCGCCTGCTCGAACCCGGACCCGGAAATCTCGCCAGAGCTGGCGCACGCCACTCGCAACGACGTGATCATGGCGACCGGTCGTTCCGACTACCCGAACCAGGTCAACAACGTACTGGGCTTCCCGTTCATCTTCCGTGGTGCTCTGGACGTTCGCGCCAAGCGTATCAACGAAGAGATGAAGATCGCTGCCGCTATCGCCCTGAAAGACCTGGCCAAGCTGCCAGTGCCGAAGGAAGTTTGCGAAGCCTATGGCGTTGAAGGCCTGGAGTTCGGCCGTGAGTACATCATTCCGAAGCCGCTGGATGCACGCTTGATCACCGTCGTTTCCGATGCTGTGGCCAAGGCTGCCATCGAATCCGGCGTGGCTACCCTGCCATATCCGAAGCACTACCCGCTGACCAGCGTGGATGAAGTGTTCAACGGCTGATTGCCGCAAGCGACATAAAAAAGCCCCGGCTCGCATGAGCCGGGGCTTTTTGTTGGGGCTTGGGAATGTGTCAGGGCTGCAAGGTGTTCGTCAGGGCACTTGTGGCGCCTATCAGATCGAGCGCCGCGCGGGCGGCGCTCGATTCACGCGCCCACGCAAAACCTGAGTCAGGCGCCCTGCCTTAGAACAGATCCATCGGCGTCGCTTCATCGGCTGGCAGCGGGCTGCCCGGTGCCGCGCCATTGCCCAGCTCGTCCACCGACGGCGGCGAATCTTCGGCTTTGAACAGCTCGAAGTAGGCATTCGGGGTGCTCGGCGATGCAGCGCGCCCGCTGACCGGGTCGACGCGCAAGCTGAGAATGCCCTCCGGTTCTGCCGGGGCATGCGCAGGCTTGTCCTTGAGCGCCGCGCCCATGAAGTTCATCCAGATCGGCAGTGCCGCAGTCCCGCCATATTCGCGGCGGCCGAGGGTTTCCGGTTGGTCGAAGCCGACCCAAACGGTAGTCACGTAATCGGCGTTGTAACCGGAGAACCAGGCGTCCTTGGATTCGTTGGTCGTACCCGTCTTGCCCGCCAGGTCGGTGCGGCCCAAGGCCAGCGCCCGGCGGCCGGTGCCGCGCTTGATCACGTCCTGCAGCATGCTGGTGAGGATGTAGGTGGTACGCCCGTCGATGATCTGTTCGGCCACTGCCGGCGCTTGCGGTGCCGCGGCCACCTGGCTGAAGGCAGAAGGTGCTTCGCCTGGCATGGCCGCAGTGCTGATTGGCTGCTCGGGTGCGGCCAGGCCCGCCTGGTCTTGGGCACCTTGCGGTACGCGGGCCGGGTTGGCGGTGAACAGTGTCTCGCCGCTGCGGCTCTCGATGCGCTCGATCAGGTACGGGGTGATCTTGTACCCGCCGTTGGCAAAGGTGCTCCAGCCGGTGGCGATTTCCATCGGGGTCAGGGTGGCGGTGCCCAGGGCCAGCGACAGGTTGCGCGGCAGGTCCTGCTTGTTGAAGCCGAACTTGGCGATGTAGTCGATGGTGCGGTCCACGCCCATGGCTTGCAGCAGGCGGATCGACACCAGGTTGCGTGACTTGTACAGCGCCTCACGCATGCGGATAGGGCCGAGGAAGGTGTTGGTATCGTTCTTCGGTCGCCACACTTTATCCACCGACTCGTCAACGAACACGATCGGCGCATCGTTGACCAGGCTGGAAGCGGTGTAGCCGCTGTCCAGCGCGGCGCTGTAGATGAAGGGTTTGAAACTCGAGCCCGGTTGGCGCTTGGCCTGCACGGCGCGGTTGTAGTTGCTCTGTTCGAACGAGAAACCGCCGACCAGGGCGCGGATGGCGCCGTTGTTCGGGTCGAGGGTGACCAGGGCACTCTGCGCAACGGGCACCTGGCTGAACTTCAATGTGCCATCGTCAAGGCGTTGCAGGCGCACCAGGTCACCGACCTGGGCCACGTCGGCCGGCGATTGCGGTGAGCGGCCCTGGGCGTTGTTGTTGATGAACGGGCGCGCCCATTTCATGGTGTCCCAGGCAACCTGCGCCTCTTGGCCGTCACGGGTCAGCACCTTGAGGCCGGTGTGTTCCACCTGGGTGACAATGGCTGGCTCCAGGCCGCCAAGGGTGCGTTGCTTGCCCAGTTCCTGCAGCCACGCTGCCTGGGTGCGGCCCGGGAAGCGTGCTTCAGGGCCACGGTAGCCGTGGCGCTCATCGTAATCGGAGAGGCCCTTGAGGACGGCCTTGTTGGCCATTTCCTGCATGTCGCTAGGCACGGTGGTCGTGACGCGGAAGCCTTCGGTGTAGGCGTCGCTGCCGTAGCGGCCGACCATTTCCGCGCGGGCCATTTCGGCGATGTACGGGGCATTCACCTCAGGCGTCGGCACGTGATAGCTGGCGTTGAGCGGCTCGGCCAGGGCGGCCTCGTAGCTGGCCTGGTCGATTTTACCCAGCTTGTACATGCGCCCAAGGATCCAGTCGCGGCGCTCTTTGGCGCGCACCGGGTTGGCCAGCGGGTTGAAGCGCGACGGTGCCTTGGGCAGGCCGGCGATCATCGCCATCTGCGCCAGGCTCACGTCACGGATGGACTTGCCGTAATACACCTGTGCTGCTGCATCGATACCGTAGGCGCGGTTGCCCAGGTAGATCTTGTTCACGTACAGCTCAAGGATTTCGTCCTTGGTCAGCTCACGCTCGATCTGCAGGGCCAGCAGGATTTCGTTGGTCTTGCGTGAGAAGCTGCGTTCGCTGGTGAGGAAGAAGTTCTTCGCCACCTGCATGGTAATGGTGCTGCCGCCGGTCTGGATATGCCCGGTTTTCACCAGCTGGGTCGCGGCGCGCATCAGGCTGCTGGGGTCGACACCGTAGTGGTTGAGGAAATTGTCGTCCTCGGCTGACAGCAACGCCTGAATGAATTGTGGGGGAATTTCCGCGAAGCGGATCGGCGAGCGGCGCATTTCGCCGAATTCGGCAATCAGCTTGCCATCGCTGCTGTACACCCTGAGGGGGATCTGCAACTGGATGCTTCTGAGGGACTCGACCGAGGGCAGGCTGGGACTAAGATACAGAAACGCACCGCTCACACCGAGTACGAGCGCGCAGATGACTGCGACGGAAGACCACCAGAAGAACTTCAGCAGACGTATCAAGGCTTTTCGGTGTCCAGGTTGGGAGTGGATTGCACGCAGGTCCGGTGGACCAAAAAACGCTGGGCATTATAAGCATTTTTCGCCTCTCCGGGTGACCGGCCAGGCTACCCGTCGACTCGATGAGTAGCCCCGGCTCAGTGTTGCCGCGGGGTTGCGACAGGTGGCTGCGCTTGGCAGCTGCAACAGACAGCAAAGGAGTCGCGATGTTTGGACGCTTCGGCAAGGATGCCGGTTCACTGGTGGGGGTGGAAATCACGCCCGACGCCGTTCGGATAATGCAACTGCAGCAGCGCAATCGACGCTGGCGTGTGATGGGATCGGCACAAGAGCTGTTTCAGGCGCCGCTGGCCGATGACTGGGCTGAGGCGCCTGGGGAGGTGGTGGCTGCGCTGCAGCGCGCTTACCGGCGCAGCGGCCTCAGGCAACGCCGGGTAGCGCTGGCACTGCCGGCCAGTCAGGTTATCTGCAAGTTGTGCCATCTGCCGGTGGAGCAGAGCGGGGCGCAGTTGGAGGCACAACTGCTTGCCGATGCAGAGCGGCTGTTTCCGTTTCCGCTGGAAGACCTGGCCTTGGATTTTCAGGTCATGGGGGCTTCCCATGACCAGCCAGGTTGCTCAGAGGTAATGGTTGCTGCCTGTCGACAGAGTGCGCTGGCGTCACTCGAATCCGTCGTCGAGGAGGCGGGCTTGCAGTTGGAAGCCGTCGAGGTCGACACCATTGCCTTGTGCCGCATGTTGCCACAGGGTGGCCTTGAGGGAGCAGCGCTGCTGCGTGTCGAAACCCGCAGCGTAACGCTTCATGACTGGCAGCCGGGCAGGGTGTACCAGCGCTGTGAACTGCAAACGACTGGCCCGGATATGAACGGGCAATGGCCAGAGCGCCTGCAGGCTTTACTTGCCAGGCAGAGCCTGCCTGCGGGGTTGTGGGTTGCCAGCAGCTCATCGATCAATCCGGGCTGGCTGCAGGGCCTTGGCAGCCGGCTGAATGTGCGGTGCACGTACCTGCCTGGGCTGGCAGGGCTTGAGCATGTTGATGGGGCGATGCTCCTGGCCTGCGCCTTGGCCTTGGGAGGTTTGCGGCCATGATGCGGCTGAACCTTCTGCCCTGGCGCGAACGGCAGCGTCAGGCGGCGCTGCGTCGCTTTCGAGGCCAGCTGGTGGGTGGTGCACTTTTGGCTTTGTGCGCCGTGATGCTGGTCGATCAGCTGGCCCGCCAACGCGGGCATCAGCAGGTGCTGGCCAATACCCAGCGCCAAGCGACCCTTGATGCACAGGATGAGCAGTTGCAGTCGCTGGCCGACGTGCGTGCACAGCATGAAGCGCTACTTGCCCGTGCGGTGGCCCTGGAAGGCCTGCGCGCCCATCAGGGTGTATTGGCCGGTGTCTTCGCCGACCTTGAAGGGGCGTTGCCTGAAGGTGTGCAGCTACTTGACCTGAGCCTTGATAGTGGCCGCTTGCAGATGACAGGGGTGGCTGCGTCCGGTGCTGTGGTTGCTCAGTTCATGCGCGACTTGAACCGCTCGAGCGTTTTGCTCGATCTGGAACTCAAACGCATCAAGAGCCTGCCGGACGGCGATGAGTTTCTGCTGACCGCTCGCGTTGCGGCGTTCTGGTCGTGAGTACCGCGCAGATGCTCGCTTGGCTGGCAGTGGTCGAGGGCTCAGGCCGCTTCCGACGGCTGGCGCCAGTGCTGGTGGCTGTTGTGTTGTTCAGCCTGGGCTGCGCGATGCGCCTGCCCGCCCTGTTGCAGCAGCAGGCGCGGGAGGATGCCAGGCATGTCGAGTTGAGCCAGCTGCAGGTAGCCAGTGCATCGCAGTTGGCCGAACTGGAGCGGCTGAAGGCTCTAACGGTGATTGCCGAACAGCGGTTGCAAGCGGCGCACTGGTACCTGGCGGCCGGGGAGAGCATGAGCGACCTGCTTGAGCGTCTGGCAGTGTCGGGGCATGCACACGGCTTGCTTGTCGAGCGACTCGATGTAGGTGAGGGCGAGCAACAGGCCGGATTCAGTAAGGTACCGCTGGTGGTGCAAGTGGTAGGGCGTTACTCGGCCTTGCGGCTGTGGCTGGGCGACTGGTTAGGGCAGGCACGGATTCTGCGCAGCGGTGACATGAGCCTGGCAACCGTTGATCGCCAGCCTGGACTGTTGCGCCTGCAGTTGCGGGTTGATGCCTATCACGCGGCTACGCCCCTGAAGGCACCTGCAATGCTGGCGGACCTGCCGGCAAGGGCCGCAATGGCTGCACCTGAAGTGGACCCGTTTGCGCCGGCTGCTGCGCGAGTGGCCAGTGCCGGGCTGGTCGGCGTGCCGTTGGCGCAGCTGGAAATGGTCGGCAGCCTGGCGCGCGGGGCGGCACGCGAGGCACTGCTGAAGGCGGCTGGCAAGCTCTATCGCGTACGCCCGGGCGACCGGGTAGGGCGTGATCAGGGGGTAGTGATGCATATAGACCAACGTCAGGTCGAAGTGCGTGAGCGGCTGTTCATGGCGGGGGTGTGGCACGAGCGCACGGCGTTCATCACCCTCGCCAAGCGCCAGGGCAAGGAGGCCTCGGACCCGAATGAAAACGTGGATGAAATACCTGCTGGCAACCCTGCTGTCGATCCCGCTGGCTTCGGCGACGCCTTACCAGGGTGAACCCCTGTCGCTGAACTTCCAGGATGTAGAGGTGCGTGCGGTGCTGCAGGTGCTGGCTGACTACGCCGGCGTCAACCTGGTTGCCAGTGATGCGGTACAAGGCAGCGTCACTTTGCGTTTGCAGGACGTGCCGTGGGATCAGGCGCTCGACCTGGTGTTGCGCAGCAAGGGCCTGTCCCGGCGCCAGGAGGGCAATGTGCTCTTGGTGGCGCCTGCGGCCGAGTTTGCCGCGCAATCGGCAGACGCCCGGGTGAGCCAAGTGCTGGACGCGCAGCTGCAGCCATTGCGTCGGGAGCTGCTGACCATTCACCACGCCAAGGCCGCCGATTTGGCGCAGTTGCTGCTGGCAAGTCTGGAGGGTGGCGGTATCTCCACGGGTAGCCTGAGTGTCGATGAGCGCACCAATACGCTGGTGGTGTACCTGCCCGCTGACCGCCTGGCCGAGATGCGCCAGTTGGTGGCGCAGTTGGACGTGCCGGTGCGTCAGGTAGCGATCGAGGCGCGTATCGTCGAGGCCAACGTCGATTATGAGAAAAGCCTGGGGGTACGCTGGGGTGGGCCGCTGTACGGCGAGAAACTGCGGCCCGGCAAGGAGCTGTTCGTCGACCTCGGTCTGGAACGAGCCGGCAGCAGTATCGGCCTGGGTCTGTTGCGCGGTGACGTGCTGCTGGACCTGGAGCTCAGTGCCATGGAAAAAAGCGGCAACGGCGAGATCATTTCGCAGCCCAAGGTGGTCACGGCTGACAAGGAAACGGCGAGGATCCTCAAGGGTACCGAGGTGCCTTACCAGGAAACGAGCCAAAGCGGCGCTACCTCGGTATCGTTTCGCGAAGCCTCGCTGTCGCTCGAAGTAACACCACAGATCACTCCGGACAACAGGGTGATCATGACCGTCAGGGTGACCAAGGACGAGCCGGATTACGTCAATGCGTTGAACAACGTACCGCCGATCCGCAAGAACGAGGTCAATGCCAAGGTTCGTGTGGCTGACGGCGAAACGATCGTGATCGGTGGCGTCTACTCGACTTCGCAAAACAATGTGGTCGACAAGGTGCCATTTTTCGGCGATCTGCCGTATGTTGGGCGGCTGTTTCGACGCGATGCATTACAAGAGAAAAAATCCGAGCTGCTGGTCTTCCTGACTCCGCGTATCATGAGTGACCAGGCGATTGCTGTGAGTCGTTGATTCTGTGCGAAATTTGATACTTGTGGGGCCCATGGGCGCTGGTAAAAGCACCATCGGACGCCTGTTGGCCAAAGAGCTGCGCCTGCTGTTCAAGGATTCCGACAAGGAAATCGAACTGCGATGCGGCGCAAACATCCCGTGGATATTCGACAAGGAAGGCGAACCGGGTTTCCGTGATCGCGAGCAAGCGATGATTGCCGAGTTGTGCGCGCTCGACGGTGTGGTGCTGGCCACCGGCGGTGGCGCGGTGATGCGCGAAGCCAACCGGCAGGCGCTGCATCAGGGTGGCCGGGTGATCTACCTGCATGCTTCGGTCGAGCAGCAAGTCGGTCGCACCGCGCGCGACCGCAATCGCCCGCTGCTGCGCACGGCCAATCCGGAGGCGACCTTGCGCACCTTGCTGGAAACCCGCGACCCGCTCTACCGCGAGATCGCCGACCTGGTGGTTGAAACCGACGAGCGGCCCCCACGCATGGTGGTGATCGATATTCTCGAGCGCTTGCAGCAGTTGCCGCCCCGTTAACCCGGGACTATTCTCGGCCTCCAGCGCCGAGGCGAGGCTCAACGTTACCGCGCAGGTCGCCGGATGGCGCCGCGCCCAAGTACATTGTGGGGATACATGCAGACACTAAAGGTCGACCTGGGCGAGCGTAGCTACCCGATCTACATTGGCGAAGGCCTGCTGGACCAGCCTGAGCTGCTGGCGCCGCACATTGCGGGTCGGCAGGTAGCCATCGTTTCCAACGAGACCGTCGCGCCGCTGTATCTCGAACGCCTGAGCAAGGCCCTTGGAGCCTACTCGGTACTGCCAGTGGTGTTGCCCGATGGGGAAGCCCACAAGAACTGGGAAACATTGCAGCTGATCTTCGATGGCCTGCTGACAGCTCGGCATGATCGCCGTACTACTGTGGTCGCGCTTGGTGGTGGCGTGATTGGTGACATGGCTGGTTTCGCAGCCGCCTGCTACCAGCGCGGCGTCGACTTCATCCAGGTGCCGACTACCCTGTTGTCCCAGGTCGACTCTTCCGTGGGTGGCAAGACCGGCATCAATCATCCGCTGGGCAAGAACATGGTCGGTGCGTTCTATCAGCCCAACGCGGTGCTGATCGATACCACCAGCCTCAAGACCCTGCCAGCGCGCGAGCTGTCCGCAGGTCTGGCCGAGGTGATCAAGTACGGCCTGATTTGCGACAAGCCGTTCCTCGCCTGGCTCGAAGACAATATGCAGGCACTGCGTGCCCTCGATTCGGCAGCCCTGACCGAGGCCATCCGCCGCTCTTGCGCGGCCAAGGCCGCAGTGGTGGGTGCTGACGAGCGCGAGTCGGGCGTACGGGCCACGCTGAACCTGGGGCATACCTTCGGGCATGCTATCGAAACCCACATGGGCTATGGCGTGTGGCTGCACGGCGAGGCTGTCGCGGCGGGCACAGTGATGGCCCTGGAAATGTCCATGCGCCTTGGCTGGATCGACCAGGCTGAGCGCGATCGTGGAATCCGCCTGTTGCAGGACGCAGGTTTGCCGGTGGTGCCACCACAGGAAATGACCCCGGCGCATTTCATGGAGCACATGGCGGTCGACAAGAAGGTGCTCGACGGTCGTTTGCGTTTGGTGCTGCTGCGCCAAATGGGCGAGGCCGTGGTGACTGACGACTATTCGAAAGAGATTCTTCAGGCCACGCTGTCGGCGGATTACCGCGCGATCGTGGCCCAGCTTTGAGGTTGTGACAGCGCAATGACAAGTTTGCATGCCGATGAGGCCTTTCTCGACCATTACCAGTTGAGCCATGATCCGTTCGCGCCCCGCGTACCTGGCTTCAAGTTCTTCCCGGCCCAGCGCAAACCGGTGCTCGGCCAACTGCACCACCTGGCGCGCTATAGCCAGTTGATGCTGGTGGTCAGCGGCCCGTTGGGCAGCGGCAAGTCGCTACTTCGCCAGGCCCTGGTGGCCAGCACCAACAAGCAGACTGTGCAAAGTGTGGTGGTGTCGGCCCGCAGCGCCAGCGACGCCTCCAGTATGCTCGCGCAGGTCGCGCAGGAGCTGGGTGTGGCCCAGCCCGAGGTGCAGGCGATCCTGTCGAAGGTGGTGCAGCTGGCACTGACCGGGCAGGAAGTGTATTTGCTGGTGGACGATGCGGAACAACTCGACGAGTCGGCACTCCAAGCGTTGCTGGAGTTGGCGGCGGGGGTTCCTGAAGGGCGTCCGCACGTGTTTCTGTTCGGTGAGCCATCGCTGATTGCCGGGCTGGATGAGCTCAATGTCGAGGAAGAACGTTTTCACATCATCGAGCTTGCGCCCTACAGTGAAGAAGAAACCCGCGAGTACCTGGAACAGCGCCTGGAAGGGGCTGGTCGGGGCATCGAGGTGTTCAGCCGTGAACAGATCGCCGATATCCATGAAAACTCCGACGGCTGGCCTGGCAACATCAATCAGGTCGCCCGTGACACTTTGATCGAAGCCATGATCGCCAGCCGCTCGACGGCCAAGCGACCAACCATGGGGTTCAAGATGCCTAAAAAACATGTGCTCGCACTGTCCGCTGTGGTCGTGGTTGCCGTTGCGGCCGCGGTATTGATGCCCAAGAAAGGCGACAAGGCCCCTGCCGAAGCGCCGGCTGCCCAGGCCCAGTTGCCACTGGGCGACGGCAAGCAGGGTGCTGCCATCGAGTTCTCTGGCTCGTCCCAGCCAATGCCGCTGCCACTGGTTGGCCAGTCGCAGCCGGTGATGCGCGAGCCGCTGGCCCAAGCCGCAGGCATGGGCGAGGGTGAAGAGGGAGGCCCGGCTGTCGACACCGCGCTGCAGCCTGGCAACCCGCCACCTACCGTGACCACCATCGCTCCGCCACAAGGTGTGCCGGCTGGCCCGGCGCCTGCGCCTGCCCAGCCCGTGCAGTCGGTTGCGCCTGCGCCCAAGCCTGTTGCAACCCAGCCCGCCAAGCCGGTTGCGCCGGCCAAGCCAGCACCGGCGCCGACCCAGGTCGCCGTGGCCAAGCCGGCTGCCAAAGCTGCGGAAAAACCAGCCGCCGCTGGCGCTGGCAACAGTGGCTGGTATGCCGGACAGAAGCCGGGCAATTATGTGGTGCAGATCCTTGGTACCAGCTCCGAGGCGTCGGCCCAGGCTTACGTCAAGGCCCAGGGTGGCGACTATCGCTACTTCAAGAAAAACCTACAGGGCAAGCCTCTGTACGTCGTGACTTACGGCAGTTTCGCCAACCGCGACGCAGCGGTTGCGGCAATCAAGAACTTGCCAGCGAAGGTCCAGGCTGGTAAACCTTGGCCACGTACCGTCGGCAGCGTCCAACAAGAGCTGGCCACGGCCCGCTGATACCTTCCGGGCGGCATCACCCCGCCGCCCAGTAGCTAAGCGAATTCTAGCTTTCGACTAGCCTGCTGCGCCCGAGCGCGGCAGGCTTTTCTGTCCCGGACTGCCGGCCACAAGCCCTTAGTTGCAGTCATGGCTGAAACGCTTCAGACTCGAGCCAAGCTGCTATCACGGCGCATGGCGCAAAAACATTCAAAATTGCGACATAAATTTTCAATGACGAGACATGAAAATTTGTGGGCGTCGCTGTCGCTGTGCAACAATGGTTTTCCATGACCACCGCAAAAAAGCTGGCGTTTGATCGGCGTGGATGGTAAGTGGTTGTTAAAAAAGAGATTTACCTCCGTTGAGAGGTGAACCTGGTGAGAATGTGTCTATGAAAACAGGTCTGTACCATCCCGAAGAATTCAAGGACAACTGTGGTTTTGGCCTGATCGCCCATATGACGGGTGAGCCGAGCCACCACCTTCTGCAAACTGCCATGCAGGCGCTGACATGCATGACCCACCGCGGCGGCATCAATGCCGACGGCAAGACCGGTGACGGTTGCGGTCTGCTCATGCAGAAGCCCGATCAATTCCTGCGTGCCATGGCCCAGGAGCACTTCGCTGTCGAGCTGCCCAAGCAGTACGCCGTCGGCATGGTGTTCTTCAACCAGGACCCGGTCAAAGCCGAAGCTGCCCGCGCCAACATGGACCGCGAGATCCTCGCCGCTGGCCTGAAACTGGTCGGCTGGCGCAAGGTGCCGATCGACACCAGCGTCCTCGGCCGCCTGGCCCTGGAGCGCCTGCCGCAGATCGAGCAGGTGTTCATTGGCGGTGAAGGCCTGAGCGACCAGGAATTCGCCATCAAGCTGTTCAGTGCCCGTCGTCGTTCGTCGGTGGCCAACGCCCACGACGCCGACCACTACATCTGCAGCTTCTCGCACAAGACCATCATCTACAAAGGCCTGATGATGCCGCGCGATCTCGCGGCGTTTTATCCAGACCTGGGTGACGAGCGCCTGCAAACCGCGATCTGCGTGTTCCACCAGCGCTTCTCCACCAACACCCTGCCGAAATGGCCGCTGGCGCAGCCGTTCCGCTTCCTCGCCCATAACGGCGAGATCAACACCATCACCGGCAACCGCAACTGGGCCGTTGCTCGTCGCACCAAGTTCGCCAATGACCAGATCCCGGACCTCGAAGAGCTCGGCCCGCTGGTCAACCGCGTCGGTTCCGACTCGTCCAGCATGGACAACATGCTGGAACTGATGGTCACCGGTGGCATCGACCTGTTCCGCGGCGTGCGCATGCTGGTACCGCCAGCGTGGCAGAACGTCGAGACCATGGACGCCGACCTGCGCGCCTTCTACGAATACAACTCCATGCACATGGAGCCGTGGGATGGCCCGGCCGGTATCGTCATGACCGAAGGCCGCCACGCGGTGTGCCTGCTCGACCGTAACGGTCTGCGCCCGGCGCGCTGGGTGACCACCACCAATGGTTACATCACCATCGCCTCGGAAATCGGCGTATGGGGCTATCAGCCTGAGGAAGTGCTGGCCAAGGGCCGTGTCGGCCCGGGCCAGATCCTTGCCGTGGACACCGAAACCGGCCAGATCCTCGACACCGACGCCATCGACAACCGCCTGAAGTCGCGCCACCCGTACAAGCGCTGGCTGCGTCAGCACGCCACCCGCATCCAGGCGACGCTGACCGACGACCAGGGTGTGGCCAGCTACGACGCTGACCAGCTCAAGCAATACATGAAGATGTTCCAGGTCACCTTCGAAGAGCGTGACCAGGTACTGCGCCCATTGGGTGAGCAGGGCCAGGAAGCCGTTGGCTCGATGGGTGACGACACGCCGATGGCCGTGCTGTCGCAGCGCGTGCGCTCGCCGTACGACTTCTTCCGCCAGCAGTTCGCTCAGGTAACCAACCCGCCGATCGACCCGCTGCGCGAAGCGATCGTGATGTCGCTGGAAATCTGCCTGGGTGCAGAGCGCAACATCTTCCAGGAGTCCCCGGAGCACGCTTCGCGGGTCATCCTCAGCTCGCCGGTCATCTCGCCCGCCAAGTGGCGTTCGCTGATGAACCTGGAGCGCGAAGGCTTCGACCGCCAGCTGATCGACCTCAACTATGAGCAGGGCGTCGGCCTGGAAGCGGCCATCCGCAACATTGCCGACCAGGCCGAAGAAGCTGTGCGTGGCGGCAAGACCCAGCTGGTGCTGAGCGACCGTTATATCGCCCCGGGCAAGCTGCCGGTGCACGCTTCGCTGGCCGTTGGTGCAGTGCACCACCGCCTGACCGAACAGGGCCTGCGTTGCGACAGCAACATCCTGGTGGAAACCGCTACCGCCCGTGATCCGCATCACTTCGCCGTGCTGCTGGGCTTCGGTGCCTCGGCCGTTTACCCGTACCTGGCGTATGAAGTACTGGCTGACCTGATCCGTACCGGCGAAGTGCTGGGCGACCTGGACGAAGTGTTCAAGTACTACCGCAAAGGTATCTCCAAGGGCCTGCTGAAGATACTGTCCAAGATGGGTATCTCCACCATCGCCTCATACCGCGGTGCACAGCTGTTCGAAGCCATTGGCCTGGCCGAGGAAGTGGTAGGCCTGAGCTTCAAGGGCGTGTCCAGCCGCATCAAGGGTGCGCGCTTCGAAGACCTGGAAAACGACCAGAAGCTGCTGGCGGCCGAAGCCTGGAGCGCGCGCAAGCCGATCCAGCAAGGTGGCTTGCTGAAGTTCGTCCACGGTGGCGAATACCACGCCTACAACCCGGACGTGGTCAACACCCTGCAAGCCGCCGTGCAGCAGGGCGACTACGCCAAGTTCAAGGAATACACCACGCTGGTGGACCAGCGCCCGGTGTCGATGATTCGTGACTTGCTCAAGGTGAAAGTGGCCGACCAGCCGCTGGCGCTGGAGCAGATCGAGCCGCTGGAGGCGATTCTCAAGCGTTTCGACTCGGCGGGTATCTCGCTGGGTGCACTGTCGCCGGAAGCCCACGAAGCGCTGGCCGAGGCCATGAACCGCCTGGGCGCACGCTCCAACTCTGGTGAAGGCGGCGAAGACCCGTCGCGCTATGGCACCATCAAGAGCTCGAAGATCAAGCAGGTGGCCACCGGCCGTTTTGGTGTGACCCCGGAGTATCTGGTCAACGCCGAAGTGCTGCAGATCAAGGTTGCCCAGGGCGCCAAGCCGGGTGAGGGCGGCCAGTTGCCGGGCGGAAAGGTCAACGGCCTGATCGCCAAGCTGCGTTATGCGGTACCGGGCGTGACCTTGATCTCGCCACCGCCCCACCATGACATCTACTCGATCGAAGATCTGGCGCAGCTGATCTACGACCTCAAGCAGGTCAACCCACAGGCGCTGGTATCGGTCAAGTTGGTAGCCGAAGCGGGCGTGGGCACCATCGCCGCGGGTGTGGCCAAGGCCTATGCCGACCTGATCACCATCTCCGGTTACGACGGTGGTACCGGTGCTTCGCCGCTGACCTCGATCAAATACGCCGGCGCCCCTTGGGAACTGGGCCTTGCGGAAACCCACCAGACCCTGCGTGGCAACGACCTGCGTGGCAAGGTGCGGGTGCAGACCGACGGCGGCCTGAAAACCGGCCTGGACGTGATCAAGGCGGCCATCCTCGGCGCCGAAAGCTTCGGCTTTGGTACCGCGCCAATGATTGCCCTGGGCTGCAAGTACCTGCGCATCTGCCACCTGAACAACTGCGCCACCGGCGTGGCCACCCAGAACGACAAGCTGCGCAAGGACCACTACATCGGCACCGTCGACATGGTGATCAACTTCTTCACCTTTGTCGCCGAAGAAACCCGCGAGTGGTTGGCCAAGCTGGGCGTGCGCAGCCTTGGCGAGCTGATCGGCCGTACCGACCTGCTCGAAGTGCTGCCAGGTGACACCGAACGCCAGCAGTACCTGGACCTGTCGCCGCTGCTGGGCAGCTCGCACATTCCGGCGGACAAACCGCAGTTCTGCGAAGTCGACAAGAACCCGCCGTTCGACCTGGGCGAGTTGGCCGAGAAGATGGTTGATATGGCCATGCCGGCCATCCGCGACCAGGCGGGTGGCGAGTTCAGCCTCGACATCTGCAACTGCGACCGCTCCATTGGTGCGCGTGTGTCGGGCGAAATCGCCCGTCTGCACGGCAACCAGGGCATGGCCGCGGCGCCGATCACCTTCCGCTTCAAGGGCACTGCGGGCCAGAGCTTTGGCGTGTGGAACGCTGGTGGCCTGAACCTGCACTTGGAAGGCGACGCCAACGATTACGTCGGCAAAGGCATGACCGGTGGCAAGGTCACCATCGTGCCGCCAGCCGGCAGCCCGTTCGAAACCCAGCACAGCGCCATCGTCGGCAACACCTGCCTGTACGGTGCCACTGGCGGCAAGCTGTTTGCCGCAGGTACTGCGGGCGAGCGCTTCGCTGTACGTAACTCCGGCGCCCATGCTGTTGTCGAGGGCACTGGCGATCACTGCTGTGAATACATGACCGGCGGCTTTGTCTGCGTTCTGGGCAAGACCGGTTACAACTTCGGTTCTGGCATGACTGGCGGCTTTGCCTACGTGCTCGACATGGACAATAGCTTCGTCGACAAGCTCAACCACGAGCTGGTGGAAATCCAGCGTATCAGTGGCGAAGCGATGGAGGCCTACCGTAGCCACCTGGCGCGTGTCCTTGCCGAGTATGTGGATGAGACCGGCAGCGAGTGGGGGCGTGAGCTCTCGGAGAACCTGGACGACTACGTGCGGCGCTTCTGGCTGGTCAAGCCGAAGGCAGCCAACCTGAAGCAGCTGCTGTCCAGCACCCGTGCCAACCCGCAGTAAAAACAGCTGCAAGTGGCAAGCCTCAAGCTGCACGTAATGGCAGTGAGAGGTTTGCCCGGCTTAAGTGATCGTCTTGCGGCTTGCAGCGTGTAGCTTGCAGCTGCTGTAAAGAGGTTTTGAAAAATGGCTGAACGTCTGAACAACGACTTCCAGTTCATCGAAGTGGGCCGAAAGGACCCGAAAAAAAAGCTGCTGCGCCAGCGCAAGAAGGAGTTCGTGGAAATCTACGAACCGTTCAAGCCGCAGCAGTCCGTGGAGCAGGCGCACCGCTGCCTGGGCTGCGGTAACCCGTATTGCGAGTGGAAGTGCCCGGTACACAACTTCATCCCCAACTGGTTGAAGCTGGTCTCCGAAGGCAACATCCTGGCCGCGGCGGAACTGTCGCACCAGACCAACACCCTGCCGGAAGTATGCGGCCGTGTTTGCCCGCAAGACCGCCTGTGCGAGGGTGCCTGCACCCTGAACGACGGTTTCGGCGCGGTGACCATCGGCTCGGTGGAGAAGTACATCACCGACACCGCCTTCGCCATGGGCTGGCGCCCGGACATGTCCAAGGTCAAGCCCACCGGCAAGCGCGTCGCCATCATCGGCGCAGGCCCGGCTGGCCTGGGCTGCGCCGATGTGCTGGTGCGCGCCGGGGTAACCCCGGTGGTGTTCGACAAAAACCCTGAGATCGGTGGCCTGCTGACTTTCGGTATCCCCGAGTTCAAGCTGGAAAAGACCGTGCTCAGCAACCGCCGTGAAGTGTTCACCGGCATGGGCATCGAGTTCCGCCTGAACACCGAGGTGGGCAAGGACGTGACCATGGAACAGCTGCTCGCCGAGTACGACGCGGTGTTCATGGGCATGGGTACCTACACCTACATGAAGGGCGGCTTCCCGGGTGAAGACCTGCCGGGCGTGCATGACGCACTGGACTTCCTGATCGCCAACGTCAACCGCAACCTGGGCTTCGAGAAGTCGCCGGAAGACTTCGTCGACATGCAGGGCAAGAAAGTGGTGGTGCTGGGTGGTGGTGACACCGCGATGGACTGCAACCGTACCTCGATCCGTCAGGGTGCCAAGGCAGTGACCTGTGCTTATCGTCGTGACGAAGCCAACATGCCGGGTTCGCGCAAAGAGGTGAAGAACGCCAAGGAAGAGGGTGTGAAGTTCCTCTACAACCGCCAGCCCATCGCCATTGTGGGTGAGGACAAGGTCGAAGGCGTCAAAGTGGTCGAGACTCGCCTGGGCGAGCCTGATGCCCGTGGGCGCCGCAGCCCTGAGCCAATCCCGGGCTCCGAAGAGATCCTGCCGGCAGACGCCGTGGTAATCGCCTTCGGCTTCCGCCCGAGCCCGGCGCCGTGGTTTGAGCAGCATGGCATTCAGCTGGACAGCCAGGGCCGTGTGGTTGCCCCGGAGAAGGGCAAGTTCAAGCACCAGACCAGCAACCCGAAAGTGTTTGCCGGTGGCGACATGGTGCGCGGTTCGGACTTGGTGGTGACTGCGATCTTCGAAGGGCGTACGGCCGCCGAGGGTATCCTGGACTACCTCGAAGTCTGATTTTCGGCCTGTTCGCGGGCATGCCCGCTCCCACAGGGTTAAGCGTAGAACCCGTGGTAGCGGGCATGCCCGCGAAGCTTTTGTATACAAAAACGCTTGATCTGTGGCATCCAATAGACAAAACACATGGTCATGGCCGTGCCTTTTGCGCTGGTGTCTGAGAAAATGCCCGCACTATTTTTCCGGATGCCGACATGACTGCCCTGAAGAACGATCGTTTCCTGCGTGCACTGCTCAAGCAACCCGTAGACGTCACCCCGGTGTGGATGATGCGCCAGGCCGGCCGCTACCTGCCGGAGTACCGCGCCAGCCGCGCCAAGGCCGGTGACTTCATGAGCCTGTGCATGAACCCGCAGTTCGCCTGCGAGGTCACCCTGCAGCCGCTGGACCGCTACCCGCTGGACGCAGCGATCCTGTTCTCGGACATCCTTACCATTCCCGATGCCATGGGCCTGGGCCTGTACTTCGAAACCGGCGAAGGCCCGCGTTTCAAGAAGGTCATCAGCACCCCCGCTGACATCGAAGCGCTGCCAGTCCCGGACCCACAGAAAGACCTCGGCTACGTGATGGACGCGGTCAGCACCATTCGCCGTGAGCTCAATGGCCGTGTGCCGTTGATCGGCTTCTCCGGCAGCCCGTGGACCCTGGCCACCTACATGGTCGAAGGCGGCTCGTCGAAGGACTTCCGCAAGACCAAGGCCATGGCCTACGACAACCCGCAAGCCCTGCACCTGCTGCTGGACAAGCTGGCCCAGTCGGTCACCAGCTACCTTAACGGCCAGATCCTGGCCGGCGCCCAGGCCGTGCAGATCTTCGACACCTGGGGCGGCAACCTGTCGGCGGCGGCCTACCAGGAGTTCTCACTGGCCTACATGCGCAAGATCGTCAGCGGCCTGATCCGCGAGCACGAGGGGCGCAAGGTGCCGGTGATCCTGTTCACCAAGAATGGTGGTTTGTGGCTGGAAAGCATCGCCGACGCAGGTGCCGACGCACTGGGCCTGGACTGGACCTGCGAGATTGGCGACGCCCGCCGCCGCGTGGGTGACAAAGTAGCCTTGCAAGGCAACATGGATCCGACCGTGCTTTACGCCAAGCCCGAGGCCATTCGCAAGGAAGTGGCGCGCATCCTGGCCAGCTACGGCCATGGCACCGGTCATGTGTTCAACCTTGGCCACGGCATTACCCCGGAAGTCGACCCGGAGCATGCCGGCGTATTCATCAATGCCGTGCACGAGCTGTCGGCGCAGTATCACCAGTGAGGTGACACGCGGAAACCATAAGCCCGGTCATGTGCCGGGCTTTTATTTTGCATTAAGTTTTAATTCAGCGATCGTCGTTAATCTGGTCCCATCGAAACCGAAACAGGACCCGATCCTCATGAAAATCCGTTATCTTGCCCTCATCCTCGCCCCCTTGTTCAGCGCTGGCGCATTTGCCGCTGGCTACACCGGCCCTGGCGCCCAGTCGGTAACCACGGTTGCCGCCGCGAACGACGCCGCCGATGACACCCCCGTCGTGCTGCAGGGCTTCGTGACCAAGAAGATCAACAACGACGACAAGTACGAGTTCAAGGACAACACTGGCACCATCACTGTCGAGATCGACGATGAGGACCTGCCGCCGACGCCGTTCAACGACAAGACCAAGGTGAAGCTGACCGGTGAGGTGGAAAAGCACCTGATGAGCCGGGAAGTGGATGTGGATATTGTCGAGATCATCAACTGATCTGATGGCCTCTTCATGGGCACGCCCGCTCCCACAGGTTGTGGGTGCAGGCGTGCCCACGAATGCCTCACACCGTTTTGGGTGGTAACTTGCTCAGGTGCAATGCCACCAGCAATGCCACCGCCAGCAAGCTGCCAATGAACAGCCCAATCCCGTTCCAGCCCCACTGGTGCCAGAACACCCCGCCCGCCGTACCGGCCACGCTGGAGCCAGCGTAGTAGCAGAACAGGTACAGCGACGACGCCTGCCCCTTGGCCTTCAGCGCCCGGCGGCCGATCCAGCTGCTGGCCACCGAGTGCGCACCAAAGAAGCCGAAGGTGAACACCAGCATGCCCACGATCACCATCACCAGCGGACTGGCCAATGTCATCAGCAAGCCACCCGCCATTACCACGATACTGGCCCAGAACACCTTGCGCCGGCCCAGTTTGTCCGCCAGCGCGCCGACCTGTGCCGAACTGTAGATACCCGACAGGTAAACCACCGACAGCAAGCCGACCAGCGCCTGGTTCATGTGGTAGGGCTCGGCCAGCAGGCGGTAGCCGATGTAGTTGAACAGGGTGACGAAGGCGCCCATCAGCAAGAAGGCTTCAAGAAACAGCCAGGGCAGGCCTGCATCTTTGAAGTGCATGACAAAACCGTCCAGCAGGCTGCGTGGGTTCATCGTCTGTGCGCGGAAATTGCGTGATTCCGGCAGCACCTTCCAGAACACCAGCGCGGCCACCAGGGCCAGGCCGCCAATGGTCAGCATCGCCGTGTGCCAGCTGACGAAGTCGATCAGTACGCCAGTGATGAGCCGCCCGCTCATGCCGCCAATCGCGTTGCCGCCGATGTACAGGCCCATGGCCAGGCCAATGTGTTGCGGGTGAATCTCTTCGCTCAGGTAGGTCATCGCCACTGCCGCCAGGCCGCTCAGCGACAGGCCGACCAAGGCGCGGGTGGCCAGTACCAGCTCCCAGCTGGGCATCACTGCGCTGGCCAAGGTGGACAGGGCGGCGCAGACCAGCGCGAACACCATCACGGGTTTGCGCCCGATGCGGTCAGAAATGGGGCCGGTGATCAGCAGGCCGAACGCCAGCATGGCGGTGGACACAGACAGTACCAGGCTGCTCTGCGCCGCGTTGATGGAAAACTCGTTGGATAGCAGAGGCATCATTGGCTGTACGCAGTACAGCAAGGCGAAGGTGGCGAAACCGCCGCTGAACAAGGCCAGCACGGTTTTCATGAAAGCGGGTGTGCCTTTTTCGATCCACATTTCGGTCAGGATGGCAGGTTGTGGCTCAAGGAGGAGGGGGGCTACTGCAGTTTTCACGGGCGGTACCTCTGGCGCAATGAAAAAAGCATATAGCTGGCTAACGATTAGATCCAATATATTGTTCGACCTATTTGAGATGTTTGGCGACTTGTTTGGAGCAGATCATGGAATTGCGTCATCTGCGTTACTTCATTGCTGTGGCCGAAGAGCTGCACTTTGGCCGCGCCGCCCAGCAGCTGGGTATTTCCCAGCCGCCCTTGAGTCAGCAGATCCAGGCTCTGGAGCAGGAGTTGGGGGCCCGGTTGTTCGACCGTACCAATCGTCGTGTCGAACTGAGCGAGGCCGGGCGATTGTTCCTCGAGGAAGCGCGCCAGGTATTGGCACAGGTGGAGAAGGCCGCGGATGTAGCCCGGCGTGCGCAGTTGGGCGAGCTGGGCGAGATGAAAATCGGTTTCACCTCCTCGGCCCCATTCACCTCGAAAATCCCCAAGGCCATTCATGCCTTCCGTCAGCGCTTTCCGGCGGTGCACCTGAACCTCAAGGAAATGAGCAGCCGTGATGTTGCCGAAGGGGTATTCGACGAGACCATCGAGGTGGGGTTGATGCGGCCGATGCCGCTGCCGGAGGGGTTGGTGGCCACCGAGTTGTTCCGAGAACCGTTGGTGGCGGTGATCAATGCTTCGCATCCGCTGGCTGAGGGCACTGAGCAAGGCGTCTACATGGCGGCGTTGGCCCCTGAGCCCTTCGTGTTCTTCCCGCGCAGTTATGGCAGCGGCTTGCATGCACAATTGCTGAGCCTGGCACGGCATGCGGGTTTCAGCCCCCATTTTGCGCAAGAGGCAGGGGAAGCGATGACCATCATCGGCCTGGTCTCGGCGGGGCTGGGGGTGTCGGTGCTGCCGGCGTCGTTCCAGCGCATGCGTATAGAAGGTGTGGTGTACCGCACCTTGCTCGATGAAGAGGCGATGTCGGCGGTGTGGCTGGTGCAGCGTGAGCGCGGCCATTCGGTCATGGCCAAGGCATTTGCCGAGTTGTTGACAGGGCAGGTGGTCGGTCAGGCGTGATGCCGGTCAAATGGCACTGGTCATTGCCCCACTGCCGCCACATACTCGGGCATTCGTTGATACACGGAGGTCAATCATGCGGCGCGTGGTGTTCAATCAGAAAGGTGGCGTGGGCAAGTCGAGCATTGCCTGCAACCTGGCGGCGGTCAGTGCCAATGAAGGCTACCGGACCTTGTTGATCGACCTGGATGCCCAGGCGAACTCGACCCAATACCTCACCGGCCTGACCGGCGAGGACATCCCCATGGGCATCGCCGACTTCTTCAAGCAAAGCCTTTCCAGCGGGCCGTTCAGTAAGAAGAACAAGGTCGATATCTACGAAACCCCATTCGACAACCTGCATGTGGTCACCGCCACTGCCGAGCTGGCCGACCTGCAGCCAAAGCTGGAGGCAAAACACAAGATCAACAAGCTGCGCAAGTTGCTCGACGAGCTGGACCAGGATTACGAGCGTATCTACATCGATACCCCGCCGGCGCTTAATTTCTATGCGGTTTCTGCGCTGATCGCTGCCGATCGCGTGCTGATCCCCTTCGACTGCGACAGCTTTTCGCGCCAGGCCCTGTATGGCCTGCTGGCCGAGATCGAAGACCTCAAGGAAGACCACAACGAAGACCTGGTGGTCGAAGGCATTGTGGTCAACCAGTTCCAGTCACGTGCCAGCCTGCCGCAGCAGATGCTCGACGAGCTGCTGGCCGAAGGGTTACCGGTGCTGCCGGTGTACTTGGGCAGTTCGGTGAAAATGCGCGAATCGCACCACGCCAGCCTGCCGCTGATTCACCTGGAGCCGCGGCACAAGCTGACTCTGCAGTTTGTCGAGTTGCATTCGCTGCTTGAGGAGAATGCTTAAACCCCGTGGTTACGCAGCCACTCCAGCAGGGACTGGAGTGGAAACGCCCCGGCCTGGCGGCTGATTTCGCGGCCGTTCTTGAACAGCAGCAGGCTGGGGATCGAGCGTATGCCCAGTTGCCCTGCGAGGTTACGGTTGGCTTCGCTGTCGAGCTTGGCCAGGCGGCAGCGGCCAGCAAGCTTGCGGGAGGCCTCTTCGAAGGTGGGGGCGAATGACTTGCACGGGCCGCACCAGTCGGCCCAGATGTCGACCAGCAGCGGCAGGTCGCCTTTGATCTGGCTGGCATAGCTGGCTTCGGTGAGCTCGAAAGGGGTGCTCAACAGCACGTCCTGTTTGCAGCGACCGCATTTCGGCGCATCGCCCAGGCGCTCGGCGGGCAGGCGGTTGAGGCCGTTGCAGTGGGGGCAGGGGATTACCAGTGGGTCGGTCATTTCATCTCCGGTGTTGGGTTCACGGTTTCCTTGTGGGAGCGGGCGTGCCCGCGAACACCGGCGAAGCCGGTGCAATCCATCACGTTGCCTGCTTCGCGGGCAAGCCCGCTCCCACAGGATTCGGCGCTAATCAGGAAGAGCAGCTGATTTCCAGGTGCTTGCCCCACTCCGGCGGTCGCTCGGCGTAGGCCTGCATCCCGGGCTGTTCCTCGAACGGCCTGGTCAGGACTTGGTGCAGCCGTCGAACTTCACTGTAATCACCCGCCTCGGCCGCTTCGATGGCTTTCTGCGCCAGGTAGTTGCGCAGCACGTACAGCGGGTTCACCGCATGCATCCGCTCACGGCGGCCTTCGGCATTGCCGGGTTCACGCCTACAGCGGGCCAGGTAGTCTGCGCCCCAGGCATCGAAACCGGCCAGGTCGATAAAGTCATCGCGCGCCACCTTCAGCGCCTCAGCCACCGGCTGCTCACCCAGTTTGCGGAAGAACAGGCTGTAATCCACGCCACCGCGTTGCATGCACTGCAGCAGGCGCTCGACCAGCGCCATGTCATCATCTTCGGCGGTGGTCAGCCCCAGGCGCCGGCGCATCAGGTCCAGGTAATGGGCCTGGTACAGCGGCAGGAACAGGCCCAACGCTTCCTTCAGTGGCTCAACTTCGATCACGGTGGTCAGTGCCTGGGCCAGCGCGCTGAGGTTCCAGTGGGCGATGGGCACTTGGTTGGCGTAGCTGTAGCGGCCTCGATCGTCGGAGTGGTTGCAGATGAAGTTGGCGTCGAAGTCATCCAGGAACGCATAGGGGCCAAAATCGAAGGTGATGCCGAGGATCGACATGTTATCGGTGTTCATCACGCCGTGGCAGAAGCCATACGCCTGCCAGCGGGCGATCAGTTCGGCATTGCGCTCGACGATGGTGCGGAACATGGCCAGGTAAGGCTGCTCGGCGTCACGGCATTCGGGATAGTGCTGTTCCAGCACGTGGTCGATCAACACGCGCTGCTGCTCGGGTTGCTTGGTGTAGTAGAAGTACTCGAAATGACCGAAACGCACGTGGCTCTGCGCCAGGCGCGTCAGCATGGCCGCGCTTTCACGGGTTTCGCGCCACACCGGGGTGCTGGAACCGATCACGCACAGTGCCCGGCTGGTAGCGATACCCAGGGCGTGCAGGGCTTCGGAGGCGAGGAACTCGCGAATCGACGAGCGCAGCACGGCGCGGCCGTCACCCATGCGGGAGTAGGGTGTCTGGCCGGCGCCCTTGAGGTGCAGGTCCCAGTGTTCGCCTACGTCGTTGAGCACTTCGGCCAGTAGCAAGCCACGGCCGTCGCCCAGACGTGGGTTGTACGAGCCGAACTGGTGGCCGGAATAAACCATCGCCCGAGGGTCGGCCTCTTCCCACAGTTTGTGGCCGCTGAACAGTTCGGCGAACACCGGCAGCTCGGCCTGGGCGGGGTCGAGGTCGAGCAAGGCCATGGCCGACTCGCTCGCTACCACCAGGCGCGGGTCTGCAATGGGCTCGGGCAGCACCTGGGTGGAGAACGCATCGCCCAGGCGGGCGAAGCGGTTGTCGAAGGTGAGTTGGTCGAGGGCTTTCACGGGACTGCTCCTTGGAATCGGTGCCAATGGGGCCGCTTGGCGGCCCCTCGCGGGTGAACCCGCCCCCACAGCGGCCAGCGCCCGATGTAGGAGCGGGTTTACCCGCGAACGAGGGCAAAGCCCTCGCAGCCATCTTGCACAGAATAAAGCATTCGAGCCCATTCAGGCCGAAGCAGTGCCATCCAATTTCGGCTGTTCCATCGGAATCAATTGCTGTTTGCTGCCCTTGGCGTCCATCAGGAATACCTCTACCTGGCGTACCGAGATCTTGATGTTGTGGGCCTTGAACTCGCGGTTGATGTAGCGGTTGATCTCGTCCAGCGTCGGGTTGCGGTCGCCCAGGTCGCGCACGTGCATGCGCAGTTCGTGGTCCAGCGAGCTCTCGCCGAAGTTGAGGAAGTACACGATCGGTTCCGGATCCTTGAGCACGCGTGGGTTCTCATGCGCGCCCTTGAGCAGCAGGTCGCGCACCAGGTCGAGGTCTGAGCCATAGTCGATGCCCAGCTTCAGCGTCACCCGGGTGACCGTATCGGTCAGCGACCAGTTGATCAGTTGGCCAGTGATGAAGGTCTTGTTGGGGACGATGATGTCCTTGCGGTCGAAGTCGGTGATGGTGGTGGCACGGATGCGGATCTTGCTTACCGTGCCCGATAGGTTGCCGATGGTGATGGTGTCGCCAATCCGTACCGGGCGCTCGAACAGGATCATGATGCCGGAGATGAAGTTGGCGAAGATTTCCTGCATGCCGAAGCCCAGCCCTACTGACAGCGCAGCCACCAGCCATTGCAGCTTGTCCCAGCTCACCCCCAGGGTCGACAGGGTGCTGACGATGCCGATGCCGACGATGGTGTACGACAACAGCGTGGTGGTGGCGTAGGCACTGCCCTGGGCCAGGTTCAGGCGAGACAGCACCAGTACTTCCAGCAAGCCTGGCAAGTTGCCGGCCAGGGCGAAGGTGATGCCGACGATCACCAGCGCGCCGAGCAGGTCGCCGAGGCTGATCGGTACCATGCTGGCGGCGGCGCCGGTGCCGCTGGTGTATTCGTAGAGGACGAAATTGTTGAGGTAGGCGAACACCGAGATCAGGTCGGCCCATACCCAGTACAGGCCGGCGATGAAGCCGCCGAGCAGGGCCAGGCGGATCAGGCG
The DNA here is from genome assembly GCF_019691255.1 of Pseudomonas sp. USTB-Z. Taxonomy (NCBI): domain Bacteria; kingdom Pseudomonadati; phylum Pseudomonadota; class Gammaproteobacteria; order Pseudomonadales; family Pseudomonadaceae; genus Pseudomonas; species Pseudomonas sp. USTB-Z. Next base: position 347,041 of record NZ_JAECZP010000001.1, on the reverse strand, counting down.
CAGCGACTGCTGGTTGACCTGTTCGATATCCAGCGTTGGCTCTTCGGTGATGACTTCGCCATCCAGCCCTTCCTTGGCTGCCGCACGTTTGGTCAACGCACGCTGGTAGGCCAGGCGTCGTGCAGCCACCGACAGGCCGCGCACGAAGGCAGCCTCGATCACCAGCCAGAACAGCAGCAGGTACAGGGTGTAGATGAGTCGGTCGGTAAGCTTCAGTGCCGTGTAGTAGTAGCCGAAGCACACGGCGACGAACAGGGCGATGGGCAGGGCGGTGAACGCTACCCCCACCGCCCTGCGGAACAGCGAGGTGTCACGGTGTGCCGGGCTGCTGAGCAGCAGGCGGCTGAGCAGCCAGGCCATCAGCGCATAGCAGGTCAGCACCACGCCGATGCCCAACACGTCGTCTGCCAATGCCGAAGGCTGGTGCTCGGCCACCGCCACCACGCCGACCAGTGCCAGCACCACGGTGCCCAGGCGGCGAACCCAGCCGCGCAGGAACTCGACCTGCGGTTTGTGCCAGCGGAAGTGGACTTCCGCCACGCCACCGGGTGCGAGGATACGGTAGGCGGTATAGAACACCAGCCAGGCCTGGGCCAGCTGCCAGAGTGCGGCGCCCAGGTTGGCATTCTGCCCGCGGGCGTCGATCTGCAGGGCGTAGCTGCATAGCGCCAGACCAAGGCTGACCGGCATCGCCAGCAGAATGTTGATTAGGATTGCCTGGGGCGTGTGCCATTGGCTGTCACGGCGGAAGTGGCCGATATCCTGGTGCACTTTGCCTAACCGTTGGTAAAGGTATTTGCGCCGCCACAACAGCGCGCCGATCACCAACAGCAGCGGCAGGAACAGCAACGGGCGCTGGCTCAGGCCATCGGCCAGCTCTTTCAGGCTGGAGCCCCACGGCAGGTTGGCGACCTGGTCGGCCAGGCGCTCCGGCACGTATTGCAGCCAGTCCCAGTCCAGCGGCTTGTTGCTGGGGATCCAGAACATTTGTTCGTCGAGGGTGGTGCGCAGGCTCTGCGCGGTGCCCAGCAGCTGCTTCTGGTTGAGCTGCAGGGTGATCGATTCGTTGAGCAGCGCCGACAGCTCGCGGTTCAGCCGCTCCAACAGGTCGCTGCGGGTGATGGCCACTTCCAGCAGGGCCTTGCGCAGCTGCGGGGTCACATCTTCCTGCGGTTGCGCCGCCAGCAGCTTGTCGACGTAGGTGACCGGGCTGCTCATCTGCTCGCGCTGCTGGTTGACTTCGAACTGGTACAGGCGGGTGTCGGCGATCTGGTCGGCCAGGTCGCGGTCGACCTTCAGGTGCGGCAGGGTCTGTTTCTGCTTGTAGAGAATCTTCGACAGCAGCAGGCTTCCCTTGAGCACGTTGATCTGCTCGTCAAGCGCCTGGTCGGCCTGGGTCAGGCTGTCGAGTTGCTGCTTGGTGCGCAGGTTCTGCTGGGTCAGTTCGTTAAGGCGGTCGGTGCTCTTGAGCAGGTAGTCGGAAAGCTTGAGGTTGATCGCGCTTTCAGTGGCCAGCAGGCTGCTGCCGCCGGCCTTCTGAGCCTCAATCGACTGCTGGGTGACGGCTTCCTGGGACTGGGCCAGGCGTTTGGCGTTGATCAGCGTCTGCAGGTCCTGGATTTCCTGCTCCAGGCGCGCAGCGCGCTCGACCAGCAGGTCGTGACGCGCATTGCCGAGGTCTTGCAGCAGGCTGTTGCCGGCCAGTTCCTGGCGGCGCAGCAGGGTCAGCGCGTTGAGCGAGGCCAACTCGGCGTTGAGCTGGTTGCGCTGGTCGGCATTGATGGCTTTGCCACCGTCCTTGCCGGTTTTGAGGATGTTGTTGATCTGCTGGGTGCGGGTCTGGCTGCTGCTGATCTCGGCCTGGGCGCGCTCGGGGCGGGTTTGCGAGTTGATGATCAGGCTATTGGCTTCAGACAACGCCTTTTGCAGCTCGCCCTGCAGCGTGTTGCGTTCGCTGAGCATCTGTTCAAGCTGTGGCACGGTGAGGTTGGCGTAGCGCTGTGCCACCGGTTGTGCCTTGGTTTCCTTGAGCCTGGCCAATTCCTTCTGGCTGTCGCTGGTCTCCTTGGGGGCGCTGCTCAGCTGCTGCTTGAGTGCAGCCAGTTTCTTTTCGTTGTCTTCCTTGGCAGCAAGCAGGCTCAACGTTTGTTCAAGCACCTGCTGCAGCGCCTTCTGGTCTGCCTCGGGCAGCTTGCGCTCGGCGATCTTGTCGAGGCTGTTCTGGACACTGGCGGTGGTCGGGGCTTCTGCCGCGCTAGCCGCAAAAGAAAGGGACAGGCACAACCCGAGCAGGGCTGTGCGAAGGTACACGCGCAGGGACATAGGCAGACTACTTGTGGATCCGGCTGAAACGAAGTTTAGAGGAACAATCCTGGTCCGGGTCGCGTTCCTTCGGGGAATCTGACGCCTACTTTCTGGATCTTGTTCCCGTCCATGGTTGCCACGGTCCAGATCGTGCCATGCCATTCGACCTGGTCCCCTACTACTGGAGCGCCTCCGACCTTCTGTCGGATGAACTGCGCCAACGGCATTTTTGCGTCGAGGCCATCGAGCTTCAGGCCATACAACGCTGCCACCGCCCCCAGTTCGGCATCGCCTTCAAGCACGAAGTCGCCGAAGAAACGCAGGTCCAGGCCACGCTGTGGCGCCTGGCTGAACAATTTGCCGAGGGCCGGCAGGTTGTGCTCGTGGCCGATCACGCAGAGCATGTCGCCCACTTCCAGCACGGTGCTGCCCGACGGGTGCAGCAGTTGCTCGCCACGGAACAGCGCGGCAATCCGTGTGCCTTCGGGCATTTTCAGTTCGCGCAGGGCGGCACCGATGCACCACTTTTCGGCGCCCAGGCGGTAGACGAACATTTCCCACTCGCTGGTGATGTGCACTTCCAGGGCGGAGCGGGAGATCGGCGCCGGGTCTGGCGGAACCGTCACTTTCAGCAGCTTGGCCACCCACGGCAGGCTGGTGCCCTGCACCAGCAGTGACACCAGCACGATGAAGAAGGCCAGGTTGAAGAACAGCTGGGCGTCTGGCAGGCCCGCCATCAGCGGGAACACCGCCAGAATGATCGGTACCGCGCCGCGCAGGCCGACCCACGAAATGAAGCCCTTTTCGCGGCCATGGAAAGCCTTGAACGGCAGCAGGGCCGCGACCACCGACAGTGGCCGCGCCACCAGGATCATCCACAGCGCCAGGCCCAGTGCCGGCAGGGCGATAGGCAGCAGGTCGTGCGGCGTGACCAGCAACCCCAGCACCAGGAACATGCCGATCTGCGCCAGCCAGGCCATGCCGTCGAGCATGTGCAGGATGCCGTGGCGGCTGCGGATAGGCTTGTTGCCCAGCACCAGGCCGCACAGGTAAACAGCGAGGAAGCCGCTACCATGCAGGGCGTTGGTCAGCGAGAACATTACCAGGCCGCCGGCCACTACCAGAATGGGGTACAGGCCGCCGGCCAGATTGATACGGTTTACCAGTTGCAACATCAGCCAGCCGCCGCCCAGGCCCAGCAGCGTGCCGATACCGAACTCACGCAGCAAGTGGCCCAGCAGGCTCCAGTGCAGGCCGGTCTCGCCGCTGGCGATCATGTCGATCAAGGTGACAGTGAGGAACACCGCCATCGGGTCGTTGCTGCCCGACTCGATCTCGAGGGTAGCGGAAACCCGCTCGTTCAGGCCTTTGCCGCCGAGCAGCGAGAACACTGCAGCGGCGTCGGTGGAGCCGACAATAGCACCGATCAGCAAGCCCTGAATCAGGCTCAGGTTGAACAGCCAGGCGGCGATCAGGCCGGTGAGGGCGGTGGTGATCATCACCCCGACCGTGGCCAGCGACAGCGCCGGCCACAGCGCCACGCGGAAGCTTGCCACCCGCGTACGCAGGCCACCGTCAAGCAGGATGACGGCCAGTGCCAGGTTGCCCACCAGGTAGGCGGTTGGGTAATTGTTGAAGATGATGCCGCCACCATCGACACCGGCGAGCATGCCGACGGCGAGGATGATGACCAGAATAGGGATGCCCAGGCGCGACGATAGCGAGCTGACCAGGATACTTGCACCCACCAGCAATGCGCCGATCAGGAACAGGCTGTTGATGGTGCTTGCATCCAAAGGCAGGTACTCCGAGACAGCGGGGAAGGGACGTGGTAGCGCATTTTCCAGCAAAAGCTAGCAGGTCGCGTGCCAATCGATTCTAACCTGAGGCCGACGCAGGCTGTAAAGCGATACCGCATCGTCGCTGCGGCTTGCGGCTGTAATGGTTTGCCCACTGTCAGGCAGCCAAGTGACATGAATGTCAAAGAAACCATTTCTCTCGCCCAGGTGGCCCAGCGCCTGCTCGGGCAATTTCCTGATTTGCACAGTTTGGCGCGCCAGGCGGCGGGCCATGTGCTTCGCCGCCAACTGGGGTACTGGCTGGATCCGGACGGCCTTTATTGGCACGAGTTCCAGTCGGCGGCCAGCAGTGCGTTGAGCTTCACCGGCTGGCGCCACAGTGGGCCGCCACGACGCTCTTTGAGCTTTACCGAACTGGTCATCCAGCGATTCAGCCCGCAGCAGCAGGCCAGTGCTGACGAGTTGAGTATTTATGGTGGCTTCTACAGGGTGGATGCCAGCCACGCAGTTTACGACGAACGCAACGAAGTGCGGCTCGACCCTCAGCAAGTACTGACGGCGTTCTGGCGGTTGGACTTTGCAGGGCGCTACACCGAGGCGCTGAGCACGTTTCGGTCACGGCATGGCGAAGACTATTGTGTCCTGGCCCGCGCCCGCTTCATTGCTGCTGTGGGCCAATCTGGGTTGAGCGAACCTGAGCGCCAGGAACTAATGGGGGTGACGCTCGCTGCACCCGCACTGCCGACTACCGTAAAAGCCTTGCGACTGGCCCGGGAAGGGAGTGCTCAATCTGGGTGGAACGCGCTTGTCATCGGCGGTATCAGCGCCAAGCTGATGTTCTTGCGCAAGCTGAAGACTGGCAGGTTGTGCCTCTACCTTGCCGATGTTCAGGCTGTGGTGCAGGTGTTCGACGATCGTCATGCGTTTCAGGAGTGGATGGCTGACCAGGCCGCCACGACGGTGGGGCGAGAGCGGCTGGTCAGGCTGTTCGTCGGGGACGGGGTACTGGCGCAGTCGCTACGCCCGCGACTACGCAATTACTTCAAGTTGCTCGCACAGTCGCGAGGTGACACCGCCATCTTGGGGCCGTCCATTGGAGGGGACCTGTTCGTTCGTCTACGTGATGCGGTGATGGATGATCTGACCCGCGACGCTCACGAACGGCTCACCACCAATGCCCAGCTGCGAAAGGCGGAGTGGCTGGCGGGCGTGCAAGCGGCGAGCTTCGTGCTAGCACCGATGGCGCCGTTTGGCTGGCCAGTGATATTGGCATCGCTCGGTCTGGGCACCGCCAGCCTGGCGCTGCATCTGGACCGGGCAATCAATGGCAAGCAGGGCTGGCGCACAGCAGCATGGTGGTCAGTACTGACGGATATCCTGTTCATCCTGCTTGATATAGCCATGCTGCGAGCCAGCGAGCTGTTTACCGATGGCCACGTCCCCCCGCGGGTGGCTGGCCAGGCGCAAGCCTCTGCCGCCAAGGTCGACTGGGGGCTTTACATGGCCCCGGCGGCGGATGAATTGCTGGCGGTGTCGGATCAGGCGCTGGCCCGCCAGCAAGCTCTGTTGGGCGCGGTACCTTGGGCTGATCTCGATGCCTTGGGGCCCAATGGCGAGTATCTGGATGCCTTCAGTGAACCCTACCCCGTCTTTCGCGATGAGCACGGCTTTGGCTCGCCCGCCATTGCCGAGTACACCAGCTCGCCGGAGCGTTATAACAACCTGTGGCGGGGTATGCCGCTAGAGGGCACGCGCGCCGCGCATATCCAGCGCAGCCATGCGCTCGCTCACGCACTTGGGCAAATCGGCGTGACTAATCAAGTGAGGCTGTATCGGGCTGCCTCCAGCCTGCGGGGCACGGGTTTTCAGGCAGTTGGTGAGGGCGCCATTGAAGTGGGTGACGTGCTGGTGACCACCGACTTCACGTCATTCACTGAAAACCCCTATGCCCTCTGGGAGGTTTTCAACGACCCGCAGGCTCAAATCAGTGGCAGGGATGTTTTTGATGAAAACGCGTTGGTTTATGTGTTGGAGCCGGGCGAGGATATGCAGGCGACGCCTATCGGGCCCTTTTCAAGGCGACCGGATGAGGCGGAGTCTTTGATGATGCCCGGGCGCTACCTGCAAGTGGAAAAGGTGACGGCCGTTCAAGGGCACAATTATCGCTTTACCGAGGTGCGCCTGAAGGCACTGGCGCAGGCGCCAAGCGGGAAGGCAGTGCGTGATATGCGCACAGGCACGCTGTTCGATCGCCAGGCACTGGCGATGCGGCTGGGCACGGAGGATGATTCGTTGATGCGCACATTCTTTGCGCTGCCCTCCTGAGCGCACGTGAAAGGGGCCGCTGAGCGGCCCCTGATCAAGGCCTCAGCCCTGCTTCACTTCACGCATCGGCTTGCCTTTCACTGGCGCATCGCCCGCCACGTAGTACTTGGCGGTGCTGCGCGGCAGTGGCTTGCGGCCACGGATCTTGTCCGAAATCTTCTCGGCGATCATGATCGTGGTGGCGTTGAGGTTGCCGGTGATGATCAGCGGCATGATCGAGGCATCGACCACGCGCAGGCCCTTCATGCCGTGCACACGGCCTTCGCCGTCGACCACCGCCATGTCGTCGGTGCCCATCTTGCACGAGCAGGACGGGTGGAAGGCAGTTTCGGCGTGCTCGCGGATGAACTTGTCCAGTTCTTCGTCGGTTTGCACGTGGGCGCCCGGGCTGATTTCGCGGCCACGGTACGGGTCCAGCGCCGGCTGGGCCATGATTTCACGGGTCAGGCGAATGCCGTCACGGAATTCCTGCCAGTCCTGCTCGGTGGACATGTAGTTGAACAGAATGCTCGGGTGCTGGCGCGGGTCTTTCGACTTGACCTGGATGCGGCCACGGGCAGGCGAGCGCATGGAGCCCATGTGCGCCTGGAAGCCATGTTCCTTCACGCCATTGGAGCCGTTGTAGTTAATCGCAACCGGCAGGAAGTGGTACTGGATGTTCGGCCACTTGAACTCAGGGCGGGTACGAATGAAACCACCGGCCTCGAACTGGTTGCTGGCGCCGATGCCGGTGCCATTGAACAACCACTCGGCACCGATGGCCGGCTGGTTCCACCACAGCAGCGATGGGTACAGCGATACCGGCTGGGTGCAGGCGTACTGCAGGTACAGTTCCAGGTGGTCCTGAAGGTTTTCACCAACGCCCGGAAGGTCGTGCACAACCGGGATGTCGAGGCTTTCCAGCAGGGCGCGCGGGCCGACGCCGGAGCGCTGCAGCAACTGCGGCGAAGCGATGGCGCCAGAGCTGACGATCACTTCCTTGCGGGCGCGGGCTTCCACGCGTTCTTCGCTGTCGCCGACCAGGTAGGTTACGCCTACGGCGCGCTTGCCGTCGAACAGCACGCGGTCGGTCAGGGCGTGGGTGACGATGGTCAGGTTCGGGCGTTTCTTGGCTTGGTCCAGGTAGCCACGGGCGGTGCTGGAGCGGCGGCCGTTCTTGGTCACCGAACGGTCCATCGGGCCGAAGCCTTCCTGTTGGTAGCCGTTGAGGTCTTCGGTACGCGGGTAACCGGCTTGCACACCCGCTTCAACCATGGCGTGGAACAGCGGGTTGTTGCCAGCCTTTGGCGTGGCGACACTGACCGGGCCGTCACCACCGTGGTAGTCGTTAGGGCCGATATCACGGGTTTCGGCTTTGCGGAAGTACGGCAGGCAGTCGAGGTAGGTCCAGTCTTCCAGGCCTGGCAGTTCTGCCCAGCCGTCGAAGTCCATGGCGTTGCCGCGGATGTAGCACATGCCGTTGATCAGCGACGAGCCACCCAGGCCCTTGCCACGGCCACATTCCATACGGCGGCCGTCCATGTAAGGTTCCGGGTCGGTCTCGTAGGCCCAGTTGTAGCGGCGGCCTTGCAGCGGGAAGGCCAGGGCGGCTGGCATCTGGGTGCGGAAGTCGAAGCGGTAGTCGGGGCCACCGGCTTCCAGCAGCAATACGGTGACGCCGGCGTCTTCGGTCAGGCGGGTCGCCAGGGTGTTACCGGCCGAGCCGGCACCGACGATGATGTAATCGAATTCTTGGGACATGAAAGTACCCTCGTGTTGGCGGTGATCGGGGAGCGGGTACGCCCGTGCGCGGTGGCACGGGCGGGGCTAGACAGGGTTTAGAAAACCGAGTTGTAGCCGCCCAGCTCGACCTGGACCGACTTGATGCGAGTGTATTGAGCCAGCGAGCTGACGCCGTTTTCACGGCCGACGCCCGACTGCTTGTAGCCACCTACCGGCATTTCGGCCGGCGATTCACCCCAGGCGTTGATCCAGCAGATACCGGCTTCGAGCTTGTGGATGATGCGATGGGCGCGGGTGATGTCGTTGGTGCAGACGCCGGCGGCCAGGCCGTAGTCGGTGTCGTTGGCACGGCGGATCACTTCTTCTTCGGTTTCGTAGGTGAGGATGCTCATCACCGGGCCGAAGATCTCTTCCTTGACGATGGTCATGTCGTCGGTGCAGTCGGTGAACACCGTCGGGGCAACGAAGGCACCTTTGGCGAAGTCACCGGTAGTCAGACGCTCGCCGCCGCACAGCACGCGGGCACCTTCTTGCTTGCCTTTGGCGATGTAGCCCAGCACGCTTTCCATGTGCTGGAAGCTGACCAGCGGGCCGAAGTTGGTGTTTTCGTCTTCCGGGTTGCCAACGCGGATGCGGGCAACGCGCTCGGCGATCTTGGCTTCGAAGGCCGCCTTCATTTCAGCCGGGATGAACACGCGGGTGCCGTTGGTGCAGACCTGGCCCGAGCTGTAGAAGTTGGCCATCATGGCGATATCGGCGGCCTTGTCCAGGTCGGCGTCGGCGCAGATGATCAATGGCGACTTGCCGCCCAGTTCCATGGTGACTTCCTTGAGCGACGAGCTCGAGGCGCTGGCCATGACCTTCTTGCCGGTGGTGGTGCCGCCGGTGAACGAAACCTTTTCGATGCGTGGGTGCTCGGTCAGCCAGGTGCCGACTTCGCGGCCGCTGCCGGTCAGAACGTTGAACACGCCGTTTGGCAGGCCGGCTTCGGTGTAGATCTCGGCCAGTTTCAGAGTGGTCAGCGAAGTGACTTCCGACGGTTTGAAGATCATCGCGTTGCCAGCGGCCAGGGCCGGGGCAGATTTCCACAGGGCGATCTGGATCGGGTAGTTCCAGGCACCGATACCCACGGTTACGCCCAGCGGCTCGCGGCGGGTGTAGACGAAGGACGATTCGCGCAGCGGGATCTGCTCGCCTTCGATGGCCGGTACCAGGCCTGCGTAGTATTCCAGCACGTCGGCGCCGGTGACGATGTCGACGTAGCGGGTTTCGGAGTACGACTTGCCGGTGTCCAGGGTTTCCAGCATGGCCAGTTCGTCGTTGCGCTCGCGCAGGATGTCGACGGCGCGGCGCAGGATGCGCGAACGCTGCATGGCAGTCATCGCAGCCCAGACTTTCTGGCCACGCTCGGCGCTTTCGACGGCTTTCTCGACGTCAGCCTCGGTAGCACGTTGCACGTGGGCGAGGACTTCGCCGGTAGCCGGGTTGATGGCTTCGAACGTGGCATCGCTGCCAGCGTCGACGTAAGCGCCATCAATGTAGAGTTTTTGCGTTCCGAAACGGGCCATAGTGTCCTCGCAAGTGCAGTGTGTGGTTTGGCTTGCGCGTCACGCTCCTGCCGGGTTGGCAAGTGCCGTGCGCGCTTGTTCAGCGGCCTGGTCGTTGGTGCCCAGGGTGTGCTGCTTAGCCAGTTGTAGATCCATGTATTCGTAAGCAATCCGTATTGCCTGATCGGTGTCGAATGCATCACCCGACAGGGCGCCACGCAGCCACAGACCGTCGATCAGGGCTGCCAGGCCGCGGGCTGCCTTGCGCGCATGGTAGAGCGGCAGGGCGCGGCGGAACTGGCAGCACAGGTTGGAATACAAGCGGTGGTCGTTGATCCGCTGCAACCTGTGCAAATCGGGCTGGTGCATGCTGGAAGCCCAGAAGGCCAACCAGGTTTTCATTGCCGGGCCGTTTACCTGGCTGGCATCGAAGTTGCCCTCGATGATCACTTTCAGGTGGGCGCGCGGGCTGTCGTCTTTCAGGGCCTGGCGACGTGCTCTGACGCCTTCGTTGAGCATGCTCATGATGTAACCCATCGTCGCTGCGATCAGGCCGTTCTTGTCCCGAAAGTAGTGACTGATGATGCCGTTCGACACACCGGCCAAACGGGCAATCAGCGCAATGCTGGCGTCCCCCAGTCCGACCTGATCGACCGCCTGCAATGTGGCTTCGATCAACTGCTGGCGCCGGATGGGTTGCATACCGACCTTGGGCATCTTGCTATCTCCTCAGGCCTGCGAGCAGACGACAGGCGGCTGACTCGGCGAAGGCCAGTCTATTTTGTTTTGATTGAACGTTCAATCAATAAAGAATAAGCTCTGCGACAATTTGTGCCATTGACAGTTTTTCAGGCGGTCGAGACGGCACGGATTGACACCCCAGGAAATCGCGTAACCCCCGGAATACAAGGTGTTGACGGGCATGAGCGATGCGAAATGCAGATTCTGCCGTACGGCCATTGGCCCTGCGACAGGCCCTTGGAGCGGGCGGGGTGACCTGTGACGAATGCGCGCACCTCCGTTGAGGCGTGGCATTTTCAGCAGGCCACCTGTCTGTTTTTGGCAACGTATCGATTCGGGATCACGGTTTCCAGGGTTCTTTTATAACACCTGATGCAGTGGGGATATTCCACCAATTGCTCGGGAAAGACTGATTAGCCTCCACAGCCGCACTGCCCGGAGCATTCGTGCAATGAGTTCTGCCTCACTTACCAAGCCCCCCGCCGAGAGGGTACGGGTCAACCGCGTGGTGTTCTTCACCTCCGCGCTGATGATCCTTGTTCTGACTGCCTTGCTGATCGCTGTACCCGAAACCGCCGGCCAGGTGCTGGGCGTGGCCCAGAAGTGGCTGACGCGCACCTTTGGCTGGTACTACATGCTGGTCATCTGCGGATACCTGCTGTTCGTCGTCTACCTGGCTTTCTCCGACTACGGCAGCCTCAAGCTGGGTGGCAAGGACGACCAGCCTGACTTCAGCTACGGCGCCTGGGCCGGCATGCTGTTCTCGTCCGGTATCGGTATTTCGCTGCTGTACTTCGGCGCCTCCGAGCCCCTGGACCACTACTTCAACCCACCGGAGGGCACCCCGGCCAGCCTCGAGGCCGCGCGCCAGGGCCTGCAGCTGACCTTCCTGCACTGGGGCCTGCACGGCTGGGCGATCTATGCCCTGGTGGGCCTGGCGGTGGGTTACTTTGCCTACCGCCACAACCAGCCGCTGGCACTGCGCTCGGCGCTGTACCCGCTGGTGGGCGAGCGTTGGGTCAAGGGCGCTGCCGGCAACGCTGTCGACATCTTCGGCATGTTCGTCACCCTGCTGGGCCTGGTGACCAACCTGGGCATCGGCGCGATGCAGGTGTCGTCCGGGCTGGAATACCTGTTCGGCATGGACCACAGCAAGACCAACCTGCTGGTGGTGATCCTGGTCATGGCTGGCGTGGCTACCGTGGCAGCGGTATCGGGTGTGGAAAACGGCATTCGCCGCCTGTCCAACCTGAACATCATGCTGTTCAGCGGCCTGTTGATCTTCGTGCTGCTGGGCGGCGAAACCCTGCACCTACTCAACGGCTTCGTGCAGAACGTCGGCGACTACCTGAACGGCATCGTGCTGAAAACCTTCGACCTCTATGTGTATGAAGGCGAAGCCGGCAAGTCGGAGCGCTGGCTGGGCCTGTGGACCGTGTTCTACTGGGCCTGGTGGATCTCCTGGGGCCCATTCGTCGGCATGTTCATTGCGCGTATTTCCAAGGGCCGCACCGTGCGCCAACTGGTGATGGGTGTGCTGCTGATCCCGCTGGGCTTCACCCTGGCTTGGCTGTCGATCTTCGGCAACACCGCACTGGACCTGGTAATCAACCAGGGCGCCGTGGAGCTGGGCAAGACTGCGCTGGAACAGCCATCGATGTCGATCTACCAGCTGCTGGAATACTTCCCGGCAGCCAAGATCGTCATTGGTGTGGCAGTGTTCGTCGGTTTCGTGCTGTTCCTCACACCGGCCGACTCCGGCGCGGTGATGATGGCCAACCTGTCGTGCACAGGCGGCAAGGTCGACGAGGATGCCCCGCACTGGATGGTGGTGTTCTGGTCCGTGGTGATCACCCTGGTCACGATCGGCCTGCTGTTTGCCGGTAACTTCGAAGCCATGCAGACCATGGTCGTGCTGGCGGGCCTGCCATTCTCGGTGGTGCTGGTGCTGTTCATGTTCGGCCTGTACAAGGCCATGAAGCAGGACGTGGTGATCGAGCAGGAGCGCGCCGAACTGGCCGCCCGTGGCCGTCGCGGCTTTAGCGAGCGCCTGACCCAGCTGGAACTGCAGCCGACCCAGGCCGTGGTACAGCGCTTCATGGACAAGCAGGTCAGCCCGGCGTTGAAAGAAGCCGCTGCACAGCTGCAGACGCAGGGCTTCGAGGTGGAAACCCGCGTTGGCCAGTCGCGCAACCTGATGGGCTTGCGGGTGATGATGGAAGAAGGCAACCCTTTCGTCTACGAAGTGAGCCTTGACGGCTATATGGCCGCGTCGAGCGAGGCGCCGGTCGAGGGTGAGCCTGAACTGCGCCAGCGCTTCTACCGCGCCGAGGTCTACCTGCATGACGGCAGTCAGGAGTACGACCTGATGGGCTTTGCCCCAGACCAGATCGTGCGTGATGTGCTCGATCAGTTCGAGAGCCATCGCCAGGTGCTTGGCCGCGTCTATAGCTGACTTCCCGGCAGGCCGCCGCACTGCCAGGTGTCGCGGCTTGCCAGCAGCAATATGTAGCACCTCATTCGATAACATCTCCAGGACGCTTTGTGGTTCATTCCACAACGAGTCCTGGTCATGCCCGCCACTCACGCGCACAACCTCAATCACGCAGTCGCCGCCCAGTTCGCCAGCCGTCCTGCATTCCGGCAGGTCGCAGGTGAACAGATCATGAAGGTGATCCTGGAGCACTATCCTCTGGTTGGCGTGCATCGCCCTGAAATGACCTCGGCTGCACCGCTGTACCTGATGTCCATGCAGCCGGATGGTGTCTGGCACCCTCAGCCGCTGGTGGATGTTGTGCTGCAGGCCCTGCTTGAGGCTAAACCACTGGACCTCACCCCAGCGGGTGACTACCGCCTTAGCCTGAACCCGCCCCGGCGCTTTTTCGCCATCGAGTCGAGCTTCGAAACTGCTGAGGGCGATTTGATCGAACCCGCGCGCCTGACCGATGGCCTCAACGCGTTGCTGCCGATGCTGCTTTGGCACTTCCAGCAAGCGCAGATCGACTATTGGAACGGCGACGCCACGATCGACCGGGACCTGTGGTTGCAGCAGTTGTTGCGCGCCAACCTGCTCGACGGCCTGAAGGACGAAGCGCTGGACGACGAACAACGCAAGCTGCTGCGTGACCTGATGATGGGCAACCGTACCGGGCTCGATGTGCAACTGGTGCGGGTGGCGTTACGTGAGGGTAAAGACACGTTCCATGAGCTGTTGCCCGGCTTGCTGATTACCGCCTCCAGTGAAGTTCGCGAACTGACACTCTGGTGTTCTCCCGAAGGCTTGGTCCGCAGTTTCGACGCCCAGGCTGCGTTCGGCTCGGCGTTGCAAATGCAGATGGCGGGACGTTACCGGTTTGATGAGTTGAGCTGGCAAGGCCTGACGGTGGAGGGCGACGCTTTCGCCCTGTACAGCGCCTTGTTGCTGGAAATCTTGCTCGAGCGCGTGGCCCGCCTGCGCTGGAGTGCGATCGACAGCGTCGACCAACTGGAGCATTACTGCCATTTGGCCTGCGACCCCGCGTCCTTTTTTGCCGAGTTCAGTGACTATGGCTCCGGTGGGCTGGGCTTGGCGCTTCCCAAGGGCCTGTCGCGAGCCGATATGGATAGCCAGACCGCCTACCTACAAGCCATGCTCGACTTGTCGCTACTGCAACAGCGCACCCCAGCCCAGGGCATTCAGGACGGTCTGCCGGACTTGCACACCTATGCGGCGACGCGCCTGCGCGAGGAGATGCTGCATGACCACCCGGTGGACGCCAATTACTTTCCTGATGACCTTATCCTCACTGTCGAGAGCTTTGTCAGTGACGGTCACGGGCTGGGCTTCGGCCAGAAGACCGGCGACAAGAAGCTGACTTTGACGCAGTTGGCGATCGGCCGCCTGGATGCCACCGCAGGAGGGGTGGTGACACACATCGCGCACCGTGAAAACCAGCTGATCATGAAGTGGATGACCATTGATTACGTCCGTGAGCTGGTACAGCGAGTCGACATCGGCGGCAGTTATCCACGTCATGTACAGTCGATGATCGATCGCTCGGCGAGCAGGGCCGAACACATCTCGGCATTTGCCATACGCTGGCGTATCACCCTGATGTTCGATGCTGCGCGGGCGCGTGCCGTCAAACGGCTCGACAAGTTCGCCTACGGCGCCCTGGCAGAATTCTGCCGTAGCGGCCAAGAAGGTGCAGCCGCTGTGCGCATTGCACCGCTTGCGTTCAAACGCTCGCCGACATCAGAGAGGGTCGACGTGGCGCATGGTTTCTACGTGATCGAAATCATCGAGTTGGGTGTTCATCTGTTGTACTGCCCGCTGTACACCGAAAAGGCGCTGATTCAGTTCGGCAGCGCTCAGGCACTGTTGGATGCGATCAGCCGCCCGGGGGCGTTGCAGGACAGTGTGCTGCTGTGGATCGAGCAAGCTCAGCGCGCGGTCTACGATAATGGCGGCTTCCGGGAGCCGCACCTGCCCCAATGGCTGCTCGACCCTTACACCCTCCCGGAGAAACCGCAGCCTGTTCAGTTGGCGCTGCAATTCTGGGCGCGGGACGTGGATCGGCAGATGTTCGAAGCCAAGGGCCGGATGTTGCTGGAGCTGGCGGATCGCAGCGCCATGAGCAACAGCGAGGTGCGCTGGCGGCTGGTCACGGCATTTTCCTGGGAACTGCTGAATGTTGTGTTTCCGGTGTTACCGGGGCCGCTCACCTCGGTTGCCTGGCTCTACATCGGCATGCGCAGCTTGATCAACGATGTGCATGGCTTGGCCAGTTCACATTTCGACGAGCGCATCCAGGCGATGGTCGATGTGCTGAACAACACCTTGCTGGCGCTGATACACCTGCAGACGCCGAAACTGGCAGCCCCGCCCGTCTCTGGCGACCTGCCGCCATCGCTGCTCCAGGGGCCAGCTGCAGGCGATGGGATCGAGCTGGCGAACCTTTCCACCGCGACGCGGGAGCCCAGCGTCTCGGTCGACAGCCTGCAGGCGATGGCCAACACCCACCTCGACTTTTCCTGGCGTGGGGCTGGGGGGCTCAACGGCCTGTCGAGTGCCCAGCGCGGCCAAATGCGGGCGTTGGCGGCCAGCGTTTCGCTGGAGGGGCGTAAACCGCAGACGCAGGGCGTGGCTGCGGGGCTGGTGCGGATTGGGGATGATTTCTATGTGTCTCTGGACGGTAATGTCTACCGAGTCAGCCTTGATAACGCAGCGTTTCGCATCATCGGTTCGGACGGCACGGTTGGGCCCTACCTGATGCGCGACGGCGATGTCTGGCACCTCAATAATTCGCGCTTGCACGGTGGCAATGATCGCTCCGGCGAGTTGGCCCGCGAGCGACTGCGCAAGAAGCTTAGCGGGCCGATCGCCAAGGCTCAGGCCGAGATAGAGCGGCTTATCTTGACCGCGGAGGCTGCCACGAAGGATTTCAACGCGTTGAGCGAGCAGATTGTCGGTTTGCGTGATCCGGTAAGAAAAGTCGAGGATCGGTTGCAAAAGGCGCCACCCACCGACCCAGACGAACGTGCGCAATTCGAGCAGGCTACCGCGTTGTTCAAGCTCAAGTTCCAGCAGTTGCAAGAGCAGACGAATACGCTGCGCAACCAGCGCCTGCCCTTGAACGAGAGATTGTTCCTTGATTATCTCGAGGCCGAACGCAACATTACCTACGTGCTTGACAAGTCGAGCGCCTCGACGCACGTCGGCAGCGTGAGAGATCAACGGATACTCTTGGGCCAGGTCCGAAAGAACCTGATCAGCTTTGGCATGTTCTTCATTGATGAGCTCCTGGCCTTGGGAGGGTTCAGGGAATACGACCAACTCACCAATGCGCTCAATGACGCACCGCCAGAGAAACAGGCCGAGTTGTATGTCAGGTTCCGGACGATGTTGGAGAAGTTGCTTGAAGAGCAGCCCAGGATCATCAATGTCTCCAGCCAGCTGGATCGCCTGTTGGCCATCACCGATATCGACATGCAAGTGCCTTACATCAATTCCACTCTGACCATCTCGAGCATTATCGCGAGCCGTAAGACGACCACGATCAACATCCGGTTTTTCCAGGCCATGGGCCTGGTCGAGCTGGCCCTGCAGTGGCACAAAGGCACGCCTACCCAGCACTACATGATCTTCCGCCATGCACTCGCCAGTCAGCGTCTGCGGGTGGCCGCACAAACGCATCATCTGCTGATGTTCTGTGACTTGCCTGTCGCCGAACGAATCGAGGTGCTGCAAAGTGCGTGGGACGAATACCTCGCGGCGATTCTCAACGCCGAACGGATCAAGACACTCGGCAGCAAGCTCATCGATGTCCAGCGCCTTGAGGCCTACAAGCAACAGATGGTGGAACTGAAAACCATAGCCGGTGAGGCGTTGGTCGAGGCCATGCGCGAGCAGGCGGACGGGCAGGTCCGTGGCACACGTCGTGCGGTTTATTCACGAAAGAGCCTGCAGGTGGCCCATACGCGGGCTGGTCAGATAGTCATTGGCAGCGAAGCAGTGGTCGACGGGCAGGCTGTGCTGCAAGTTGTAGCGGCTTTCAACAAGAGCGCGCTGCATCGCTTCCAGAAACAGGGAAACACCTGGGTTGAAGAGGTAGCCGCGGGCGAACCGGAACAGCCATCGCGGACTTCTACGCCGGAGTCCGAAAGGAACAACCGGGAGCTGGCCGAGGCCATGCTGGCACAGAACGAAAATGTCATCGCTCAAGCCAGAGCCCTGGTTGCCAAGGATGCTGACGACATGGGCCTGATGTCGATGCTGGACGGCCAGATCAACGAAGTGGCCGAGCTGCGTGAACAGCTCAGCGATGCCAACGCCGAGCACGCGCTGCTGGCGGGCATGGACGATGCGCTGATTCAGTTGCGTCAGGCCCGCCGCGACTGTTTGGTAGCGCTTTACAGCAAGACGCGCTATCCAGGTTCCAGAGGGCTCAATTTTCTCCATCAACAGGGGCTGCTCGCCGTGGAATATGTCGGGCCTCGGCAGGTGGTTTCCGATGGCTATCTGGACGAGTACCGGATCAGCCTGTTGCGTGCACCCGGTGAGAGTCGAGGTAAACCCTTGTGGGCCGCGCATTTCCATTTTGCCGACTCGCAGGCGGCGCCGACGGCGTTTGGCAAAGGCCATCTCAAGCTGTGGAGCCAGCGCAAGATGGGGTATCGCGAGCAAATGAAGGCGGCGAGCGAGGGGCAGGTACTGAGCATTTATCGGGGTAACCTGACCTATGCACAGGCCAAGGATGTCATTCCGTTCAACCTCTGAACATTCGCCCGGGTGGCCCAGCGCCGCGATCAGCGAATGTTAGCGGTTGCTGTAACGGCCATGTTTGCCGTGTGCAGGCATGGCCTGGTTGCCACGTGTGGCGATCATCTGTTGCAGCGTGACCAGTTCGATCCCCAATTGCTTGAGCCGTGGAATTTGACTTTCCAGTACCGCTAGTGTCTGCGGGTAGGGGTGGCCGATCAATACGGCCGAGCCTTGCTTGCGGGCCAGTGCAATACCCTGTTGCAGCTGAGCGTCGATGGCTTCCGGCGTGCGCACGTCATCCAGAAATACATCCCGTGACACATGCGCGACATCGTGTGCTTGAGCCTCGGCTGCGGCGACCGTGGCGGCACTGGTGCGGCTGTCGACAAAGAACAGATGGCGCCGCTGCAGCTCGCCCATCAACCACGCCATGGGTTCACGCTGTGCGGTCATGCGGCTGCCCATGTGGTTGTTGATGCCGGCGGCGTAGGGCACCTTGACCAATGCTGCGCCCAGGCGCCGCGCCAGTTCTTCGATGGCGATGCCCGGGTGCCAGGCATAGGGCCCGGTGGCCGGGTCCATGGGCATGTGCAGGATCACCGTCTTGCCGGCCTTGTGCGCCTGGCGGGCAAAGTCGGTGGCATGCGGGGTGTCGGGCATGATCGCCATGGTCACCGGCCCGGGCAGGGCCAGGGTACGGCTGTCACGCTCGGGGCTCTGGCCCAGGTCGTCGATGATGATGCTCATGTAGGCCTTGTTGGCCGGCGCCGCTTGCGCGATTCCGGCCATCAGGCAAAACAACAGACACAGCAGATAACGCATAGGGTGGATCAGTCGCCCTTGGTGATGTTCAGGCCCTTGAGCAGGCTCAGTGCCTGGCTCAGCTGGAAGTCGTCATCCTGCGGGCGCTCCTTGCGCTTGCTGCTGCCGGTCGGGCGGTCGGCGCCGCCGTTGCCGTTGCCCAGGTGGCCCTGCAGGTCGGCTTCCTTGAAGTTTTCAGTGTCGGCTTCGGTGGTGAGCTTGGCCGGGCGCACCTCGATGTCCGGGACAATGCCCTGAGCCTGGATCGAGCGGCCGTTGGGGGTGTAGTACAGCGCAGTGGTGAGCTTCAGGGCGCGGTCGTTGGCCAGTGGCAGCACGGTCTGCACCGAGCCTTTGCCGAAACTGTCGGTGCCCATCAGCACGGCGCGCTTCTGGTCCTGCAGGGCGCCGGCGACAATTTCCGATGCCGATGCACTGCCACCGTTGATCAGTACCACCAGCGGCACGCCTGCGCTGGCATCGGCCGGGTCGGCCGAGAAACGCAGCTCGGAGTTGGCGATGCGGCCCTTGGTGTAGACAATCAGACCTTTGGTCAGGAAGTGGTCGGCCACTTCCACTGCCGACTGCAACACGCCGCCTGGGTTGTTGCGCAGGTCCAGCACCACCCCGCGCAGCTTCTTGCCGTTGTCCTTGCGCAGCTTGGCCAGGGCCTTGCCCACTTCGTCACCGGTCTTGACCTGGAACTGGGTGATACGGATGTAGCCGTAATCGTTCTCCAGCAGCTGGCTCTTCACGCTCTTGACCTGAATGACTGCACGGGTCAGGTTCACGTCGAACGGGTTGCCGCCGTCGCGTACCAAGGTCAGGGTGATTTTCTCGCCGACCTTGCCGCGCATCTTGTCGACCGCCTCGGTCATGGTCTGGCCGCGGGTCGGGGCGCCGTTGATCTTGACGATCAAGTCACCAGCCTGCACGCCGGCCCGCGAGGCTGGGGTGTCGTCGATTGGCGAAACCACCTTGATGAAGCCGTCTTCCTGGCCTACTTCAATACCCAGCCCGCCGAACTCGCCGCTGGTGCTTTCCTGCAGCTCCTGGAAGTCCTCGGGGCCAAGGTAGGCCGAATGCGGGTCAAGGTTGCTGAGCATGCCCTTGATGGCGTTTTCCAGCAGGGTCTTGTCGTCTACGGGTTCGACGTAGGCGGCCTTGATGCGGTCCAGGACCTCGGCGAAGGTGCGCAGTTCTTCCAGCGGCAGTGGCGCCTTGGCGGTCACCTCGGTGGCTGGCACTGCGGCGGCCTTGGCCGGCTCTGCGGCGGTGGCCAGGGGCGCGCCGACCGCCAGGGCGATGGACAGGGCCAGCTGGGTGAGACGAGGCGAGTGCAGCATGTCGAACGAACTCCTGATCCTGTAAGCGCTCCCTGGGGAGCATCGGCGCAGCACTCAGGCTGCGCCGTAGAAATGTGACTAGGCTTTGTACGAAAAGCCTTGATACTTGTTCATGCTGCGTTGAAAACAGCCTCGGAATGCTCATGTACTCCAGTACAGTCGGGCGCGACCCCGGCCGTTCCTCGGCTGTTTTCGCCTTGCCTGACCTGCGTCTCAAGACTTTTCGTACAGAGCCTAGCCCCGGCACCACTGCGAAGGGTCGGCAGGCCGGCCTTGCTGGCGGATAGCGAAATACAAGCCTGCCGCGTCCTGGCCACCGCTGTCGCCAACGGTGGAAATGGCTTCACCGGCCTTGACGATATCACCGGCATTCTTGAGCAGGCTCTGGTTGTGGCCGTACAGGCTCAGGTAACCGTTGCCATGGTCGAGAATGACCAGAAGCCCGGCGCCGCGCAACCAGTCCGCGAATACCACACGCCCGCCGTGCACGGCACGTACCTGGGTGCCTGGGTTGGCGCTGATCATAACCCCGTCCCACTTGGCACGGGCGTCGCTACCGCGGGCATCACCGAAGCGTGCCAGCAATCGACCATTGACTGGCCATGGAAGTTTGCCCCGCGCAGCAGAAAATGCGCCGCCGTAGTTCGCGCCATCGCTGGAAACCATCGGCCCGAGGGTGGTGCGGGCCTTTTTCGGCGGTTCCACTGGCTCTGCAGGTTCACGGGCCCGGTCGCGGGCAGCGGCGGCGGCGAGCGCTTCCTGCTGGCGGCGTTTTTCTGCTTCCTGCTGCGCCAGCAGGGCCTTCTTGCGTGCCTCTTCAGCTTCACGGGCCTGGCGGGCGAGGGTTTCCTCGATGGTTTTCAGGACTTTGGCCAGGTCGGCCTGGTCCTGTTCGCGCGCTTGCAGCTTCTGATCGCGGTCCTTCACATCGCTGTTGAGCTTTGCCAGTACCTGCTGGCGCTTGGCGCGCTCGGTTTCCAGGGCCTGGCGGCGGCTGTCGAGGTCGGTGCGCTGGGCCAGCAGTTGTTGTTGCTGGCTGGAAATTTCCTGTTCGACGTTGGCCAGTTGGCGCAAGGTCTCGTTGAAGGTGCGCAATTGCTCCAGGCGCGCCTTGCTCAGGTAGTCGTAATAGGTGAGGGTGCGGGCGAATTTCTCGGGGTTCTGCTGGTTGAGCAGCAGCTTGAGGTATTCCTCGCGACCGTTGTTCTGGTAGGCCGAACGGGCCTGAATGGCGATCAGTCGTTGTTGTTCAACGCGGGCGCTCTGGAGTTTTTTTTTCTCGGTATCAAGGCGCTCCAGCTCGCCTTCAGTCTTTTTTAGTTCTTGCTGCAAGGCCTCCACCTGCTTTTCGAGGTTGCCGATGTCGGTTTCGGTGGCTTTGAGGTCTTTTTGCACACCGGCCTTTTCTTCCTGGAGCTTGCTCAGCGTTTTCTTGAGCTCGGCAATGTCCTGGCGGGTGGCGTCCAGTTGCTGCTGGGTCTGCGCACGCTCATCGGCGAAGGCCGGGCTGAGCAGGCAAGACAGGGCTAGGAGGATCAGGGCGCGAAGCATGGGGTTTGGCGTACCAAGGATGGAGACTGGCCTAGTATGCCCGCCTGGGCAGGCAAAAAAAACGCCTCGCTGCGGATGCAGGGGGGCGTTTGTCTGGAATTCATGTGCAATTGGGGCTGCAACGCAGCCCCTTTCGACATTCAGGCGTCGACCAGAATCGAGGTACCGGTCATTTCCACCGGCTTTTCCAGCCCAAGCAGCTTCAGCATGGTCGGCGCCACGTCTGCCAGCACGCCGCCTTCACGCACTTTCACGTTGCGCTTGCCCACATAGATGAACGGTACCGGCTCGGTCGTGTGCGCGGTGTGCGCCTGGCCGGTGCACTCGTCTTCCATCTGCTCGACGTTGCCGTGGTCAGCGGTGATCAGGGCCTCGCCGCCGACCTTCTCCAGTGCATCGACAATGCGCCCTACACAGGTATCCAGTGCTTCGACGGCCTTGACCGCCGCCTCGAACACGCCGGTGTGGCCGACCATGTCGCCGTTGGCGTAGTTGACCACGATGACGTCGAAGCGCTGCTGTTCGATGGCTTCGACGATGCGATCGGTCACCTCTGGTGCGCTCATCTCCGGTTGCAGGTCATAGGTGGCGACCTTCGGCGACGGGATCAGGATGCGTTCCTCGCCTTCGAACGGCTCTTCACGGCCACCCGAGAAGAAGAAGGTGACGTGGGCGTATTTCTCGGTTTCGGCGATGCGCAGCTGGGTCTTGCCGTTTTTCGCCAGGTACTCGCCCAGAACGTTGTTCAGGCTGGACGGGGCAAAGGCTGCCGGTGCCGGGATCTTCGCCGAATACTGGGTCAGGCCGATGTACGCCGCCATCTTCGGCAGGCGCGCACGGGCGAATTCCGTAAAGTCTGGCTCTACAAATGCACGCGACAGTTCGCGAGCGCGGTCGGCGCGGAAGTTCATGAAAATCACGGCATCGCCATCTTCGACCTTGACGGCATCGCCAATGCGCGTGGCCTTGACGAACTCGTCGCTTTCGTCGCGGGCGTAAGCGGCTTCAAGGCCTGCCAGGGCCGTGTCAGCGGTGTATTCGGCAGCGCTGTCGACGATGAGGTTGTAGGCGGCGCTGACGCGGTCCCAGCGATTGTCGCGGTCCATGGCGTAGTAGCGGCCGATCAGGCTGGCAATGCGGCCCTTGCCCAGTTTGGCGAAGGTGGCGTCGAGCAGTTCGATGGACGACTGCGCGCTGCGTGGCGGGGTGTCCCGGCCATCGAGGAAGGCGTGCAGGTAGATCTTTTCAGCGCCACGCTGGGCGGCCAGTTTGGCCATGGCCACCAAGTGGTCCTGGTGGCTGTGTACGCCACCATCGGACAGCAGGCCGAGGATGTGCACGGCTTTGCCAGCACCGACTGCCTTGTCCACAGCACCGGTCAGTACCGGGTTTTCGAAGAACTCGCCGTCGCGGATGGCCTTGGTCACCCGCGTGAAGTCCTGATACACGACGCGACCTGCGCCGAGGTTCATATGACCGACTTCCGAGTTGCCCATTTGCCCGTCCGGCAGGCCGACATCCATGCCCGAGCCGGAAATGAGGCCGTGCGGCTGGGTGGCGCACAGGCGGTCATAGACCGGTTTATTGGCGGCAAAGATGGCGTTGTGTTCGGGGATATCGCTATGGCCGAAGCCATCCAGGATAATCAGGACCAGGGGTTTGGGCGTGCTCGTCATCAATCAAACTCACGGTTGTTCAAAGATGATAAAGACACGCATTTTAGGGCAAATACGCCACCTGCGGCTAATATTCGTCCCATTCCACCGACCGGCGCACCTGTGGTAGCAACATGAAGGTGGTTTTGTGGCCGGCCCGTCGGGCTTTGGTGGCACCAAGGGGCTGTGTATACTGGCCGGCATTTTCAATCGCCTGGAACACCGCTGATGGTTGCTCACCTGATTCAATTCGCGACAGATCACTACATCCTGGTTGCGATCTTCCTCATTCTGCTGGTCCTGCTGCTCGTCAATGAAATCCGTCGTGGTGGCCAGAGCCTGACTAATGGCCAACTGACAGCCCTGGTCAATG
This sequence comes from Pseudomonas sp. USTB-Z, assembly GCF_019691255.1. Classification (NCBI taxonomy): domain Bacteria; kingdom Pseudomonadati; phylum Pseudomonadota; class Gammaproteobacteria; order Pseudomonadales; family Pseudomonadaceae; genus Pseudomonas; species Pseudomonas sp. USTB-Z. Next base: position 323,634 of record NZ_JAECZP010000001.1, on the reverse strand, counting down.
CCGAGAAGGCCCTGGTGATCGATATTCGCCCGGCCAAGGAATACTCCGCCGGTCACATCGTCGGCGCGGTGAACATCCCGCAGGACAAGCTGGCCAACCGCATGACCGAGCTGGGCAAGCATAAAGAAAAGACCTTGATCGTCGTCGACGCGATGGGCCAGCAGTCCGGCACCATTTGCCGCGAGCTGCTCAAAGCTGGTTACAACGCCGCCAAACTGAGCGGTGGCGTTTCCAGCTGGAAAGCCGATAACCTGCCCCTGGTGAAGTGATATGAAGCCTGTCATCGTCTATTCCAGCGACTACTGCCCCTACTGCATGCGTGCCAAGTACCTGCTCGAGAGCAAGGGCGTGGCCTTCGAGGAAATCAAGGTCGACGGCAAACCGCAGGTTCGCGCCGAGATGAGTCAGAAAGCCGGCCGTACGTCGGTGCCGCAGATCTGGATCGGCAGTACCCATGTCGGTGGATGCGATGACCTCTATGCCCTGGAGCGCGCGGGCAAGCTCGACGCGTTGCTGGCGGCCTGATTTGCACTGCATTCAAAAACATTAGGATAAGGATCTGACATGACTGACCAACAGACCAACGGCGCTGCTGCAGAAGACAACAGCCCTCAGTTCTCCCTGCAGCGCATCTATGTGCGCGACCTGTCGTTCGAGGCCCCGAAAAGCCCGCAGATCTTCCGTCAGACCTGGGAACCGAGCGTTGCCCTGGACCTGAACACCAAGCAGAAATCCCTGGAAGGTGACTTCCACGAGGTCGTGCTGACCCTGTCGGTTACCGTCAAGAACGGTGATGAAGTGGCCTTCATTGCTGAAGTGCAGCAGGCCGGTATCTTCCTGATCGCCAACCTCGATGCGCCTTCGATGAGCCACACCCTGGGTGCGTTCTGCCCGAACATCCTGTTCCCTTATGCCCGTGAGGCCCTGGACAGCCTGGTGACCCGCGGTTCGTTCCCGGCGCTGATGCTGTCGCCGGTCAACTTCGACGCCCTGTACGCGCAAGAAATGCAGCGTATGCAGGAAGCGGGTGAAGCGCCTACTGTGCAGTAATTACTGCCGGTATCAAGAAAGCGCCTCTCGGGGCGCTTTTTTGTTGCCGGCGCGGGCCTCTTCGCGGGTAAACCCGCTACAGGGGATTGCGCCGTTCTCTCGGCCTGCGTAGGAGCGGGTTTACCCGCGAAGAGGCCCGCACAGGCAACACATCAGCTCCCGGCAAACCCGTTCTGCCGCCACGCCTCATACACCGTCACCGCCACGGTATTGGACAGGTTCAGGCTACGGCACCCTGGCCGCATCGGCAGGCGCAGGCGATGCTCGGCCGGCAGGCTATCCAGCACCTCGGCCGGCAACCCGCGGCTCTCTGGCCCGAACAAGAAGGCGTCGCCCGGCTGGAAGGCCACTTCGTGGAACGGGTGCGAGCCCTTGGTGGTAAAGGCGAACAACCGTGGGTTGCCAAGGCTTTCCAGGCATCCGGCCAAGCTCTCGTGGCGCTTGAGCGTGGCATACTCGTGGTAGTCCAGCCCTGCGCGGCGCAGGCGCTTGTCATCCAGTTCGAAACTGATGGGTTCGATCAGGTGCAGGGCACAGCCGCTGTTGGCGCATAGACGAATGATGTTGCCGGTATTCGGCGGAATTTCTGGTTGAAAAAGGATGACGTGAAACATGCACGGCTCCAAACGTGAAGATGACGGGCATTCTACCCCTGAACCGGACGTGCGTTCGAAGGCCTTCCCACGGGTGATGCTGTCGTTGGCGATCGTTGGCTTGATGGTAGGGCTGATGATCGGTCGCCTGACTACGCCGGACGAGCGTGAGCTGCAGCAGGTGCAAGCGACGCAGGATGGCCTGGAGCTGTGGTTCAACGAAGAGCCCAAGCTGCATGGCGAGAACGTGGAAGGGACGGTGGCGTTGCTGTTTCAGGCCCAGGGCAAGGCTCAGCAAGGGCAGCTCAGCCTGCAGGGCAAGCCGGTGAGCTGGCGGGTACAGCACAGCAAGGAAGGTTTGTTGTTGACGGTGGTGGCCGCGCGCCCCCTGCACGGCGAATGGGCCGGTGCAGAGGACGCTGGGCGCTGGCGGGTGCAAGTGAAACTGCACGAATAAAAGAGGGGATATCCCGGCCTGCCTGTACCAGGGTCCCCAAAAGGGGTGCTGCGTATAAAGGGGGGATGTCCCGGCCTGCCTGTACCGAGGTCCCCAAAAGCGGCGGTGCTGCAAATAAAAGAGGGGTTCACCCGGCCTGCCTGTACCAGGGCCCCCGAAACTGGAGATGTATTGCTTATTGCAGGGGGCGTGCCAGTTTTGCAAAAGCCGTGAATACTGGGCTTAGCGGGTGATTTGGCCGGATTTTGAGGGGATTTGTGCCTTCGAGAGGTGCAGCCGGCACAGGAACGGTGCATTCAGAAGGCTGAAATGACTGGGGCCGCTTTGCGCCCCATCGCGACACAAGGCCGCTCCCACAGGATCGCATCAGCCAGGGGGCAGAGGTGATCCTGTGGGAGCGGCCTTGTGTCGCGATGGGCTGCAAAGCAGCCCCAGCAAGCTAAAAAGCTAATTCAGAGCTCAGTGGTCATCACCTTCCTCATCATCCCCCCCGGCCACATTCATCCCCAGCTCCTTGATCTTGCGCGTCAGGGTATTGCGCCCCCAACCCAGCAACAGCGCGGCATCGCGACGGCGGCCGGCGGTGTGCTTGAGTGCCGTTTCGATCATGATCCGTTCAAAGCTCGGCACTGCACTGTCCAGCAGGCTGGTCTGCCCGCGCGCCAATGCCTGGTCGGCCCACTGGCGCAGGGCCTGCTCCCAGTTGGTTACCGGCGCGGCGTCTTGTGGCAGGTTCAGCAGTTCGGGTGGCAGGTCGCCGATCAGCACTTCGCGGCTGGAGGCCATCACGGTGATCCAGCGGCAGGTGTTCTCCATCTGCCGCACATTGCCCGGCCATGGCAGGTTGCGGATGAACTCTTCAGTCTCCGGCTTGAGGATCTTCGGCTCGACTGCCAGCTCCTGGGCCGCCCGGGCAAGGAAGTGGCGGGCGAGGGCGGGGATATCCTCGCGGCGGTCGGCCAGGCGCGGAATATGGATACGGATCACGTTCAGGCGGTGGAACAAGTCCTCACGGAACTTACCGGCCTGCACCAGTGACTCCAGGTTCTGGTGGGTGGCGGCGATGATGCGCACGTCGACCTTGACCGGCACATGGCCGCCCACGCGGTAGAACTCGCCATCGGCGAGCACACGCAGCAGGCGGGTCTGGGTGTCGGCAGGCATGTCCCCGATTTCGTCGAGGAACAGCGTGCCACCATCGGCCTGCTCGAAACGGCCGCGACGCAAGTTGGCAGCACCTGTGAAGGCGCCTTTCTCATGGCCGAACAGCTCCGACTCCATCAAGTCCTTGGGGATGGCGGCCATGTTCAGGGCAATGAACGGCGATGCTGCGCGTGGGCTGTGCCGGTGCAGGGCGTGGGCCACCAGTTCTTTGCCGGTGCCGGACTCGCCATTGATCAGCACGGTGATGTTGGAGTGGCTGAGGCGGCCGATGGCGCGGAACACCTCCTGCATCGCCGGGGCTTCACCAATGATTTCCGGGGTGCGCGCCAGGTTCTGTGGCACATCCAGGCCTTGCTGCTCCTGAGCGTGCTGGTTGGCGCGCTTGACCAGCGATACCGCTTCGTCGACGTCGAATGGCTTGGGCAGGTACTCGAAGGCACCGCCTTGGTACGAGGCCACGGCGCTGTCCAGGTCGGAGTGGGCGGTCATGATGATGACCGGCAGGCGCGGGTGTTGCTCGCGGATCTGCGCCAGCAGGTCGAGGCCGCTGGTGCCAGGCATGCGAATGTCGGAAATGATCACGTCGGGTTGCTGGCGTGCCAGGCGTCCCATGACACCGTCTGCGCTGTCGAAGCTCTGGGTGGTCATGCCTTCCTGTTGCAGGGCTTTTTCCAGGACCCAGCGGATGGAGCGATCATCGTCGACGATCCATACGGTTTCACTTCGGCTCATGAGGCGGTGGCTCCTTGTTCCAGAGGCAGGTAAATCGAGAAGGCGGTATGGCCAGCGTGGCTTTCACACTCGATCAGGCCCTGGTGCTGGCTGATGATGTTCTGGGTAATGGCCAGGCCCAGCCCGGTACCGTCCGGGCGGCCACTGACCATGGGATAGAAGAGGGTGTCCTGCAGTTCCGGCGGGATGCCCGGGCCGTTGTCGATGATTTCTACCCGCGCTACCAGGCGGTGACGCACGTGGCCGATGGTGAACTGGCGCAGGGCACGGCTGCGCAAGGTGATGCGACCCAGGCGCAGCTCATTCTGCGAGCTGATCGCCTGCATGGCGTTACGCACGATGTTGAGTACGGCCTGAATCATCTGTTCTCGGTCGATCAGCACGTCCGGCAGGCTTGGGTCGTAATCGCGCACCAAAGTGATGCACCCTTGGCTTTCGGCATCGACCAGGCTGCACACCCGCTCCAGCACTTCGTGAATATTGGTCATGGCCAGCGACGGCAGCTTGTTGGAGCCGAGCATGCGGTCGACCAGGTTACGCAAGCGGTCGGCCTCTTCGATGATCACATTGGTGTAGTCGCGCAGCCCTTCCTCGGGCAGTTCGCGGGCCAGTAGCTGGGCCGCTCCGCGGATGCCGCCAAGGGGGTTCTTGATTTCGTGGGCCAGGCCGCGCACCAGCATCTTGGTGGTTTCCTGCTTGCTCAGTTGGGCCTCTTCCTTGGTGATGCGCAGCAGACGGTCCCGCGGGTGCACCTCGAGCAACAGCAGGGTCTGGCCTTGATGCAGTATCGGCGTTACCGCGTAGTCGACGGTGATGGTCTGCCCGGTCAGCGATGTAAGCTGCGCTTCACGCTTGGTGAACGGGTGCGCCTGCTCGACCGCCTGGCGCAGCGAACTGAGCGCCTCGGTCGATTCGGTGAACAGCTCGCTGATGAATTGCCCATGGCTGCGCTGGCCACTGACGGCCAGCAGCATTTCTGCGGCCGGGTTCATGTACTCCAGGCGCAGCTCGGCGTTGAGCAGCAACGTGGCGGTGGTCAGGTTGTCCAGAAGCAGACGGTGCTGTGCATCGCTGATGGTCATAAGGCGTCGTTGACCTCGTTTGGCGCTTGCCTGGCACTTGGGGCCAGAACCGGGCGTGCTGTGGATCCGCTGATGCGAGACTCTCTTCCGGCAAAAAATGCAAGAAACAAACCAAGGCTCCGAAAAGAAGCGGAAATAGCTGAGAAAGGCCTGGATTTGCGCTTAATCGGATCAAAATGTGCTGAGCGGGCGCTCCGCACGACCTGTTTTGGGGTGCATGGCGGAGCGTTTGGTGTTGTTATGCACCAATATAGAGCATTGACGCATCTAGTGTTTCGGGCACAGCTGTGCGGTCGCCCGGACCAGGACAAGGTGGCGTATCGGGTCATTGGTGCGGGCGTGCAGGGCGTTGGCGAGTTTACGCGCGCAGTCCTTTGGAGGGTGCCGGTCGAAGCGCCCCAACTCGAACAGAAGCGTTGCCTGAAGCTTGTCCAGACGAGGTCGCAGTTGGTCGACCAAATCAAGGACGGCTGCTGATGGCCTCTGCTCTAGCGTGACCCAGCGATCGAGCAAGGTGTATTGCATCAGCTTGTTGGCCTCGATCTGGTCGCTGAAGAAAGCTGCGGCGCGTTCAGGGCTGAGGTCATGGTCGGCAGCCTGCTGGCGCACCAGGGCAAGGACTTCGCGCTCGCGCTCGGGCGCTGCTACGGCAAGGTTGTGTTCCCACTTGTGCAGTGCAACCGAGCTGGCCAGGTCCAGTCGGTACTCGATGTTGGATAGGAGTGGGTTGAATTCAGGCTGGGAGGCTTCAGGAGCGATACAGCCGATCAAGGCAAACGGCAAGCAAAGTGACGTGATGGCCAGGCGCATGGTGTTCTCCATACAGAGGGAGAATGGATTGTGCGCAGTTGACCAACTGCTGCTTGTAGGGGCGTTCTGATTCGCATGTATGAAAACAAAAACGGCCTCCCGAGGGAGGCCGTTGTGATCATGTCATCGGCGCGAGGCGCCAATCAGATCAGCAGCTGTAGTACAGCTCGTATTCCAGCGGGTGTACGAAGGTACGGACCTTGATTTCTTCTTCGCTCTTCAGCTCGATGAAGGCATCGATGAAGTCATCGGAGAACACGCCGCCCTTGGTCAGGAACGCACGGCCTTTATCCAGCTCTTCCAGAGCTTCTTTCAGGCTGCCGCACACTTGCGGGATGTTCTTGGCTTCTTCTGGCGGCAGGTCGTACAGGTTCTTGTCGGCCGCGTCGCCTGGGTGGATCTTGTTCTGGATGCCGTCCAGGCCAGCCATCAGCAGGGCCGCGAAGGCCAGGTACGGGTTGGCCGATGGGTCCGGGAAGCGTGCTTCGATACGGCGGGCTTTCGGGCTGCCAACGTAAGGAATACGGATCGAGGCGGAACGGTTGCGAGCCGAGTAGGCCAGCATTACCGGGGCTTCGAAGCCTGGGACCAGACGCTTGTACGAGTTGGTCGACGGGTTGGTGAAGCCGTTCAGGGCCTTACCGTGCTTGATGATACCGCCAATGAAGTACAGGGCGGTGTCGGACAGGCCGGCATAGCCTTCACCCGAGAAGGTGTTCTTGCCGTCTTTCCAGATCGACATGTGCACGTGCATGCCCGAGCCGTTGTCGCCGTAAAGTGGCTTCGGCATGAAGGTGGCGGTACGGCCGTAAGCGTCGGCAACGTTGTGCACGACGTATTTCAGCGCTTGTACTTCGTCAGCCTTCTTCACCAGGGTGTTGAACTTGACGCCGATTTCGTTCTGGCCGGCAGTCGCCACTTCGTGGTGGTGAACTTCAACGGTCTGGCCCATTTCTTCCAGAGCGTTGCACATGGCAGTACGGATTTCGTGGTCGTGGTCGAACGGCGGAACCGGGAAGTAGCCGCCTTTCACGCCCGGGCGGTGGCCTTTGTTGCCGCCTTCCACGTCAGCGCCGGTCATCCACGAGCCCTGCTCGGAGAAGATCTTGAACATCGAACCGGAGATGTCCGAGTGGAACTTCACTTCGTCGAAGATGAAGAACTCAGGCTCTGGGCCGGCGAATACGGTGTCACCGATGCCGGTGCTCTTCAGGTACTCTTCAGCGCGCTTGGCGATGGCGCGTGGGTCGCGATCGTAGCCCTGCATGCTCGACGGGTCGACGATGTCGCAGGTGATGATCAGGGTAGGTTCTTCGGTGAACGGGTCCAGAACGGCGGTTTCGTCGACCGGCATCAGGATCATGTCGGAAGCTTCGATGCCTTTCCAGCCAGCGATGGAGGAACCGTCGAACATCTTGCCGACTTCGAAGAAGTCTTCGTCCAGCGCATCACGCGACGGCATGGTCACGTGGTGCTGAATGCCTTTGGTGTCCGTGAAACGCAGATCAATCCACTTGACGTCATGATCTTTGATGAGTTGAACCGACTTCGACATGTTGTCCTCCGGATGGTCTAGAGCGCGGTGGGCCGCTGCCCTGGAAAAAGGGTGTTGCCGGGCGCGGATAGTCGGCCAAGCTTACCTGCCTCACAAGGGAGCAAATTGCATGCCAGTGCCCGAAAATGGCGAGGGTGGGATAAAAGGGGGCGTTTGCGGGCATTTGGCGTTGGGTTAGCGGGTAAAAGTGCACCCTTACGATGCGTTTTTTGATCATCTCGCACCAATAGGGTGCGTGGCGTGAGTGGTGTGCTAGCTTCTAGGGCCTCTTCGCGGGTAAACCCGCTCCTACGGGCGGGTTTACCCGCGAAAGGGCCGTAACAGGCACTGCAAAACCTGGCCTCTGCATTTATCTCAAAGCTTCTGATCAAAAGTTGGTCAAATCCTGAGCAATTTCCGATATAATTCGCGCCCCTCATTTTCGGCAGGCCCTGCGCGCGCTGTTAACCAATGAAACTTATCGTCAAAGTCTTCCCAGAAATCACCATCAAAAGCCGGCCGGTGCGCAAGCGCTTCATCCGCCAGCTTGGCAAGAACATCCGCAACGTGCTCAAGGATCTCGACCCTGAGCTCGCGGTCGATGGTGTCTGGGACAATCTCGAGGTGGTCACCCGCGTCGAAGACGAAAAAGTCCAGCGCGAGATGATCGAACGCCTCACCTGCACCCCGGGTATCACCCACTTCCTGCAGGTAGAGGAATACCCGCTGGGTGACTTCGACGACATCGTCGCCAAGTGCAAGCACCACTTCGGCCACCTGCTGGCCGGCAAGCACTTCGCCGTGCGCTGCAAGCGCGGTGGCCACCATGACTTCACCTCGATGGACGTCGACCGTTACGTCGGCAGCCAGCTGCGCCAGCAGTGTGGCGCCGCCGGGATCGAGCTGAAAAAGCCTGAAGTGCTGGTGCGCATCGAAATCCGCGACCAGCGCCTGTACGTGATCCACAACCAGCACAACGGCATCGGCGGTTATCCGCTGGGCGCTCTGGAGCAGACCCTGGTGCTGATGTCCGGTGGTTTCGACTCCACCGTTGCGGCCTACCAGATGATGCGCCGCGGCCTGATGACCCACTTCTGCTTCTTCAACCTCGGCGGCCGTGCTCACGAGCTGGGCGTAATGGAAGTGGCCCATTACCTGTGGAAAAAGTACGGCAGCAGCCAACGCGTACTGTTCATCAGCGTGCCGTTCGAAGAAGTGGTTGGCGAGATCCTCAACAAGGTCGACAACAGCTACATGGGCGTGACCCTCAAGCGCATGATGCTGCGCGGCGCCGCCCATATGGCCGACCGTCTGCAGATCGACGCGCTGGTGACCGGCGAAGCGATTTCCCAGGTGTCCAGCCAGACCCTGCCGAACCTGTCGATCATCGACTCGGCCACCGACAAGCTGGTGCTGCGCCCGCTGCTGGCCAGCCACAAGCAGGACATCATCGACCAGGCCACCGAAATCGGCACCGCGGACTTTGCCAAGCACATGCCGGAATATTGCGGCGTGATCTCGGTAAACCCGACCACCCATGCCAAGCGTCACCGCATGGAGCACGAAGAAAAGCAGTTCGACATGGCCGTGCTGGAGCGCGCGCTCGAGCGCGCCAAGTTCATTTCCATCGACCATGTGATCGATGAGCTGGGCAAGGACATCGAAATCGAGGAAGTGGCCGAGGCGCTGCCAGGCCAGATCGTCATCGACATTCGCCACCCCGATGCCCAGGAAGACGAACCTCTGGTGCTGGAAGGCATCGAAGTCCAGGCCATGCCGTTCTACGCCATCAACAGCAAGTTCAAGCACCTGGACCCCACGCGCCAGTACTTGCTGTATTGCGACAAGGGTGTGATGAGCCGTTTGCACGCACACCACCTGCTCAGTGAGGGACATGCCAATGTGCGTGTTTATCGTCCGACATAAGACGCCGGGGCTGTATGGCGGCAGTATCCGCCATCGCCCTCCCGACCGCCGGGCCCGCTGAGCCTTAAACAGTACATATTGGCCGCCTACACTGGGCGGCAACCGAATCCTCTGATCGAGATACACTTGTGATCGAAAATCTGCGTAACATCGCCATCATCGCCCACGTTGACCATGGTAAAACCACTCTGGTCGACAAACTCCTGCGTCAGTCCGGCACTCTGGAGCGTAACGAGCTCAATGACGAGCGCGTCATGGACTCCAACGACCAGGAAAAAGAGCGCGGTATTACCATTCTGGCGAAAAACACCGCCATCAACTGGAACGGCTACCACATCAACATCGTCGACACCCCCGGCCACGCCGACTTCGGTGGCGAGGTTGAGCGTGTAATGTCGATGGTCGACTCCGTGCTGCTGCTGGTCGACGCCCAGGACGGCCCGATGCCGCAAACCCGCTTCGTGACCAAGAAGGCTTTCGAAGCCGGCCTGAAGCCAATCGTCGTGATCAACAAGGTTGACCGTCCGGGCGCACGTCCTGACTGGGTTCTGGACCAGATCTTCGACCTGTTCGACAACCTCGGTGCCACCGACGAACAGCTGGACTTCAAAGTGGTCTACGCCTCGGCCCTGAACGGCATTGCCGGCCTGGACCACACTGCCATGGCCGAAGACATGACCCCGCTGTACCAGTCGATCATCGACAACGTACCTGCACCGTCTGTTGACCGCGACGGTCCGTTCCAGATGCAGATCTCCGCACTGGACTACAACAGCTTCCTCGGCGTTATCGGTGTTGGCCGCATCGCCCGTGGCCGCGTCAAGCCGAACACCCCGGTTGTCGCCATCGACACCAACGGCAAGAAGCGTAACGGCCGTATCCTGAAGCTGATGGGTCACCACGGTCTGCACCGCGTTGACGTCGAAGAAGCCCAGGCTGGCGATATCGTCTGCATCAGCGGTTTCGATGAGCTGTTCATCTCCGACACCCTGTGCGCCCCGGATGCGGTAGAAGCGATGAAGCCGCTGACCGTTGACGAGCCGACCGTTTCGATGACCTTCCAGGTCAACGACTCGCCGTTCTGCGGTAAAGAAGGCAAGTTCGTCACCAGCCGTAACATCAAGGACCGTCTGGACAAGGAGCTGCTGTACAACGTTGCTCTGCGCGTTCAGGAGACCGACTCCCCTGACAAGTTCAAGGTTTCGGGCCGTGGTGAGCTGCACCTGTCGGTGCTGATCGAAACCATGCGTCGTGAAGGCTTCGAAATGGCCGTGGGCCGTCCTGAAGTGATCATCCGCGAAGTCGACGGCGTGAAGCAGGAGCCGTTCGAGAACGTCACCATCGACATCCCTGAAGAATCCCAGGGCAAGGTCATGGAAGAGATGGGTCTGCGTAAAGGCGACCTGACCAACATGGTTCCGGATGGCAAGGGCCGCGTTCGTCTGGAGTACAACATTCCAGCCCGTGGTCTGATCGGTTTCCGTAACCAGTTCCTGACCCTGACCAACGGTGCAGGCATCCTGACCTCGATCTTCGATCGCTACGACACCATGAAGTCGGGCCAGATGTCCGGCCGCCTCAACGGCGTACTGGTTTCGGTCGAGACCGGCAAGGCACTGACCTACTCGCTGGAAACCCTGCAGGCTCGCGGCAAGCTGTTCGTTGAACACGGCCAGGAGATCTACAACGGTCAGATCATCGGCCTGAACAGCCGTGACAACGACCTGGGCGTGAACCCGACCAAAGGCAAGAAGCTCGACAACATGCGTGCTTCGGGCAAAGACGAAGTCATCGCCCTGGTGCCACCAGTTCGCCACACCCTCGAGCAGGCCCTGGAATTCATCCAGGACGACGAGCTGTGCGAAGTGACGCCTAAGTCGATTCGTCTGCGCAAGAAGATCCTGGACGAAGGCGAGCGTACCCGCGCAGCCAAGAAAGCCAAGAACTGAGTTAGCTCAGGCTGAATGAAAACGCCCCCGGTCGAAAGGCCGGGGGCGTTTTTGTTTGCCTTGTGGAAAGCTCCAGTAGGAAGCGACTGTGTTTTGCAGGTGCTTGTTCGACGGCAAACCGAGGAGCCTTGTGACAATCAGAGGCCCTGCCTAGGTTGGCTGGCTCTTGCTTTGGAGCTTGGAACATGAATTGTCGTTACCTGTTGTTTATTCCGTGTCTCGCCGTCAGTTTTCAGGCCAGTGCCCAGCAGGCGTGTAGCGCGCTGCGACCGCAGGAATTAGCCCGCTGTCATGTCGAGAAGGTGAGACAGGCACCCTTGCAGTACCAGTTGGAGCAGAAGACACCCGCACAGGGCTATACGCTGTATCAATACCGGATGACCTCACAGACCTGGTCACCTGAGCCCGTTGTTGAGCCCCGCCTGTGGGAGCACCGCGTCGAACTGTTCGTGCCAGACGTGGCATTGGCGGAGAAAGCGTTGGTAGTGGTCAATAACGGTGTGAGGTTTGGTGAGGAACAACAAATCCCTGACTACTCGTCCGAGGCGTTGAGTGCCATTGCCGTGCAGACACAGACTGTTGTGGCGTCGATCAGCGATGTGCCCAACCAGTATGTGACCTTCCGTGATGCACAAGCGCCGATGCGCGAGGATGATGCCGTGGCCCACACCTGGGCGCATTGGCTGCGTAACGACGCGGCTGCCCCGGAGCTGCCGCTGCATGTGCCAATGGCCGCTGTCGCCAGCAGGGGCATGGACCTCATGGCTGACGCGTTGCCCGAGCTACGCCTCGAGCAGTTCATCATCACCGGTGCCTCGAAACGCGGTTGGAGTGCATGGCTGACGGCCATGGCCGATGATCGGGTAGTTGCCATCGTGCCCAGCGTCATCGATGTTGCCGACACTTCCAGCATGCTGGAGGGCTTGCGCAAGCGGTACGGTGGTTCATGGCCATTGGCGCTCTGGCCCTATCAGGCTGCGGAAGTCTTGCAGCAGTTGGGCAGCCCGGCCTTCGCTCGGTTGATGGCACTGATGGACCCGATGCAGTACCTGGATGAGCCGGGTGCTCGCCTGAAGATACCGAAATACCTGGTGTCCGCCAGCGGGGATGATTTCTTCGCCCCTGATCACGCCACGGACTACCTGCAGCGCCTGCCTGGCCAGACCAGCCTCAGGGTGCTGCCGAACTCGGACCATGGGGGCGTGCGTGCGCATGTTGTCACTACCCTCGTGCCGATGGTTCAGCGTATCCAGGCCAGCCTGCCCATGCCTCGCGTGCAAGTGGCTCCGGGCGAAGGAGCTGCGCATGTGCTGGTACGGCTTTCGGAAATGCCTGTAGCAGTGAAGGTGTGGACTGCGGCTAACCCCTTGGATCGGGACTTCCGCCATGCCTGTGGGGTACGCTACACATCGCAGACGATCATCCCCAGTGAGGCCTTCAGCCTTGACTGGGCGCCGCCGGCGCAAGGCTGGCAGGCGCAGTTTGTAGAGGCGCGGTTTGCTGATGGTTTCGTTGTCACCAGCCCGGTCAGCGTTTTGCCGCAGACTTATCCTGAGCATCCACCAGCGGATCAGGGGGGGGCTTGCCGGAGCTTCCCCGCTGGTTGAAATGGGAGCGGTGGGTTCAGTGCTTCATGCCCAACTCGGCATCGCCACAGAATCGAGCGCCGCCTGCGCGGCGCTCGATTTATGCCCCGGCGCAAGACTCAACGCCCAACCACCTTGGGCTTGTAGGCACAATACCCCGGCCGCGGCCCGACCTTGGGGTGGTTGCGGCAGGTATCCGGGCGCTTGTCATAAATGGTGCACAGGCGGCTTTTACGATCCAGGTACATGCAGTCGTCGTTGCTCATCCGGGTCAGGGTGAAGATCCCGGACTTCTGGTTGAAGCGCTCGATGATGCCTTCTTTTTGCAGGCGCTTGGCCACGTTCTTGGGGGGTTCGTCTTTTTCGAACTCGTCGACCACGCCGATACGGATCAGATCCTTGATCTTCACCTCCACCGGCAGGGTGCAGCAGGTCGAATGGCAGCCATGGCACATGTTGCTGGTATAGCGCTGCCAGGTCTCCAGGCGGTCGACTTCGGCCGCGGCGATCAGGGTCGTTTTCATCTTTATAGGGTGGATCACGGTCTTGGGGCGCGCGATGATACCGGAATTGTTCAATTTATGAACAACCTTTTGCCGGAATCGCAGAGTGGGCATGAAAACTGCGAACCGTAACTGTCGCTCTCTGTCGAAGGGTCTAGTCTCAACACTCTCCCTCCGCTTTCGTCAACTTGCCCGAGGATGCCGCATGTCCCAGGAACCCAAAGCACGTGACGCCGAAGTCGCGGATTTTCGCGCTGCTGTACTGAACAAGCTGACCTACGCGGTCGGCAAGGACCCCGAGCACGCCTTCGACCATGACTGGTTCGAAGCCATTGCCCTGGCCGCGCGCGATCACATGGTCGACCACTGGATGGATCACACCCGGCAGGCCTATCGGCGCAGCCAGAAGCGTGTCTACTACCTTTCCCTGGAGTTTCTCATCGGCCGCTTGCTGTACGACAGCCTGAGCAACCTGGGCCTGCTGGACGTCGCCCGCGATGCGCTGGAAGGGCTGAATGTGGACCTCGAACGCATTCGCCTGCTCGAGCCGGACGCCGCGCTGGGCAATGGTGGCCTTGGCCGTCTGGCTGCGTGCTTCATGGAGAGCATGTCTACCCTGGGTATCGCTGCCCATGGTTACGGCATCCGCTACGAGCACGGGCTGTTCCGTCAGGCCGTGGTCGATGGCTGGCAGCAGGAACAGACCGAGAACTGGCTGGATTTCGGCAACCCCTGGGAGTTCGAGCGCGCCGAGGTGATCTACCCGATCAGCTTTGGCGGCAGTGTCGAAACGGTGCACGATGCAAGCGGTAGCCAGCGCCAGGTATGGTGGCCTGGCGAGACGGTGCGGGCGGTGGCCTACGACACGCCGGTAGTCGGCTGGCGCGGATCCAGCGTCAACACCCTGCGCCTGTGGCGCGCGCGCGCGCTGGAAGAGCTGCACCTGGAGCGCTTCAACGCCGGTGACCATTTGGGGGCTGTGGCTGAAGTGGCGCGTGCCGAGAGCATTTCGCGTGTGCTTTACCCCGCCGACAGTACCGAGGCCGGTCAGGAACTGCGCCTTCGCCAGGAGTACTTTTTCGTCTCGGCTTCGCTGCAGGACTTGCTGCGGCGCCACCTGAACATGCACAAGGACCTGCTCAACCTGCCTGATGCAGCGGCCATCCAGCTAAACGACACCCATCCCTCGATTGCGGTGGCGGAGCTGATGCGGTTGCTGGTGGATCAGCACGAAGTGCCTTGGGAAAAGGCCTGGGAACTGACCGTCGGCACGCTCGCCTACACCAACCATACCCTGTTGCCAGAAGCCCTGGAAACCTGGCCGGTAGCGCTGATGGAGCGCATGCTGCCGCGGCACATGCAGATTATCTACCTGATCAATGCCTACCATATCGATGCGTTGCGGGCCAAAGGCCTGCACGACTTCGACGTGCTGCGCGCGGTTTCGCTGATTGAGGAAGACAACGGCCGACGGGTGCGCATGGGCAATCTGGCGTTTCTCGGCTCGCACAGCGTCAACGGCGTGTCGGCGCTGCACAGCAAGTTGATGAAAAGCACGGTGTTCTCCGAGCTGCACAAGCTCTACCCGCAACGGATCAACAACAAGACCAACGGCATTACCTTCCGCCGCTGGTTGTACCAGTCCAACCCTCAACTGACCGAGATGCTGGTCGAGGCGCTTGGGCCGGAACTCAAGGACGACCCACAGACGCGTCTGGCGGGCCTGGTGCCGTTCGCCGAAAAAGCCGGTTTCCGCAAGCAGTTCGCTGCCCAGCGGCTGCACAGCAAGCGCGCCCTGGCCAGCATCATTCAGGATCGTATCGGCGTCACGGTCAACCCCGAGGCGCTATTCGACGTTCAGGTCAAACGTATTCACGAATACAAGCGCCAGTTGCTCAACCTGCTGCACACCGTTGCACTGTACCAGGCCATACGCAACGACCCTGGCACCAACTGGGTGCCGCGGGTGAAGATCTTCGCTGGCAAGGCTGCGGCCAGTTACCACCAGGCCAAACTGATCATCAAGCTGGCCAACGACATCGCCCGTGTGG
This sequence comes from Pseudomonas sp. USTB-Z, assembly GCF_019691255.1. Classification (NCBI taxonomy): domain Bacteria; kingdom Pseudomonadati; phylum Pseudomonadota; class Gammaproteobacteria; order Pseudomonadales; family Pseudomonadaceae; genus Pseudomonas; species Pseudomonas sp. USTB-Z. Next base: position 308,197 of record NZ_JAECZP010000001.1, on the reverse strand, counting down.
TGAACAACGACCCGACGGTGCGCGGCCTGCTGAAGGTGGTGTTCCTGCCCAACTACAACGTCAGCCTGGCCGAGAGCATCATCCCGGCGGCGGACCTTTCCGAGCAGATATCCACCGCAGGTTACGAAGCTTCCGGTACCAGTAACATGAAGTTCGGCCTCAATGGTGCGCTGACCATCGGCACCCTGGATGGTGCCAATGTGGAGATGTGCGAACAGGTGGGGGCCGACAACATGTTCATCTTTGGCCTGACCGCGCAGCAGGTTGAAGCGCGCAAGCGTGCCGGTGATTTTGGCGCCAATGCCGCCATAGCTGCTTCCAACCGCTTGACCGATGTGTTGCAGGCCATTCGCAGTGGTGTGTTCTCGCCAGACGACCCTTCTCGGTACACCGGGTTGATCGACGGCCTGGTGGCCTACGATCGCTTCCTGGTGTGTGCCGATTTCGATGCCTACTGGGATGCCCAGCGGCGGGTCGAGGATCTGTGGCACACACCGCAGGAGTGGTGGCGCAAGGCGGTGCTCAATACCGCGCGGATGGGCTGGTTCTCCTCGGATCGGACTATTCGCGAGTATGCGACCGAGATCTGGAAGGCGCTGGACTGAGGCGGGCCTGTGCTGGCTTGTTCGCGGGTAAACCCGCGCCTACAGGGCCCTTATCCACCTGTAGGCGCGGGCGCGTCCGCGAATGGCCCCACAACCAGACCACCGGCCTGGCGAAGGCTGAACTACCGACCTATTGTGCCGTCTGAGAGCCGTGGCGAGTCTCATCACTCGCTAGCCCGTCACTCTCCCTGTAAACTGCGGGGGTTTTTCATCCCCCCAATCCGTTCGGAGCCATACATGTCCCGCGTTACCCTGAGTCGCTATCTGATTGAGCAGACCCGCAGCAACAATACCCCTGCCGATCTGCGCTTCCTGATCGAAGTGGTAGCGCGTGCGTGCAAGGAAATCAGCCATCACGTGTCCAAAGGCGCCCTCGGCGGTGTGCTGGGCAGCATGGGCACTGAAAACGTGCAGGGCGAGGTCCAGAAGAAACTGGACGTGATTTCCAACGATATCCTGCTGGAAGCCAACGAGTGGGGCGGTCACCTGGCTGGCATGGCTTCCGAAGAAATGGACAACGCGTACCAGATCCCGGGCAAGTACCCGAAAGGCGCCTACCTGCTGGTCTTCGACCCGCTGGACGGTTCGTCGAACATCGACGTCAACGTGTCGGTCGGTACCATCTTCTCGGTTCTGCGTTGCCCTAACCAGTACCTGAGCCAGAACGAAAGCCTCAACGAAGAAGCGTTCCTGCAGCCAGGTACCGAGCAGGTTGCTGCCGGTTATGCCATCTACGGCCCGCAGACCATGCTGATCCTGACCCTGGGCAACGGCGTCAAGGGCTTCACCCTGGATCGCGAACTGGGCAGCTTCGTGCTGACTCACGAAAACATCCGCGTACCGGAGACCACCGCCGAGTTCGCCATCAACATGTCCAACCAGCGCCACTGGGAAGCCCCGGTACAGCGCTATGTGGGCGAACTGCTGGCAGGCGAGACCGGCCCGCTGAAGAAGAACTACAACATGCGCTGGATCGCCTCGATGGTGGCCGACGTGCACCGCATCCTGACCCGTGGCGGCCTGTTCATGTACCCACGTGACGCCCGCGAACCAAGCAAGCCGGGCAAGCTGCGCCTGATGTACGAAGCCAACCCGATGTCGTTCATCATCGAACAGGCCGGTGGCGCTTCCACCAACGGTTACGATCGCATCCTCGACATCAAGCCAGAAAGCCTGCACCAGCGCGTGTCGGTGATTCTCGGCTCGAAGGAAGAGGTCGAGCGCGTCACCGCTTACCACAAGGAGTAAGTCATGCTCGCACCTTGGCAGCCGTTGCTGGAGTGGTGGTTCGGTTGGGGCACCAGTGCCCAGGCCGTGGCTGACGAGAAGAGCACGCTGTGGTTCGGCAAGCATTACGATGCCGAGGCCCATGCGCTGTTTGGCGACCTGGTCGAGCATGCCCTGGCGGGTGGGCTCGAAGAGTGGCAGCAAAGCCCGCAGGGCTGGCTGGGCCTGCTGATTTTGCTCGACCAGCTGCCACGCATGATCTACCGCGACACGCCGCGCGCCTTCGAGGGCGACCGGCGTGCCCAGGTGGTCGCCATGCAGGGCCTGCAGAAGGGCTGGGACTACCAGCTGCTGCCGATCCAGCGCGTGTTCGTGCTGCTGGTACTGGAGCATGCCGAAGTGCTGGACTGGCAGAACCTGTGCGTGGAGCGTTATCGAATGCTGCTGGACGAACAGCCCGAGGCCAACCGCCGGCTGTTTGAAGGCTTCCTCGACTATGCCGAGCAGCACCAGCGGGTAATTGCCCGCTTCGGGCGCTTCCCGCACCGCAACCTGGTGTTGGAGCGGCCGAGCACCAGCGAAGAGATGGACTTTTTGCTGGAGCCTGGGTCCCGGTTCTGAGGCCCAAGGGGCCTGCTGTGCAGGCATCGCGACGCAAGGCCGCTCCCATTGGGGGCGGCCTTTTTTATTGGGCGCATGATTAATGCTTTGTGATTAATCGCACAGTAGTGGCCATCCGACCAATGGTGTAGGGACATAGGGGGTGGGGCAGGGAACCTGGGAGGGATTTTCACGTCGAAGGTCACTGCAGGCCACTCGCCTGTATCATCTTTCAGGAGTGTCCCTTCATGTCGTTGCGTTCCCTCGCCCTGTTGTCGCTGTGCGTCGTGCTGACTGCCTGCAGCAAGATCAATCAGGAAAACTATTCCAAGATCAAGGCCGGTATGAACAAGGCCGAGGTCGAGCAGTTGCTCGGCACGCCGACCGAGTGTTCTGGCGCGTTGGGCATGAGCAGCTGCACCTGGGGGGACGAGAAGAGCTTCATCAGCGTGCAGTACGCAGCTGACAAGGTGCTGATGTATTCCGGGCAGGGCCTCAAATGAGGCGTGCGTACCTGCTGATGGGGGTATGCCTGGCGTTGCTGCTGGGCGGTTGTGCAGGTTCCGTGCACGACCCGCTGGCGCCGAAAACCGCCGGCCATGTCGACCTCAAGCGCTACCAGGGCAAATGGTACGAGCTGGCGCGCCTGCCCATGCGCTTCCAGGAAGGCTGCGAGCAGTCCGAGGCCCATTACAACCTCAGGCCTGATGGCAGTTATGGCGTGCTCAACCGCTGCCGCACCATGGGTGATGAATGGCTTCGCGCCGAAGGGCATGCGAATATCCAGGAGCCGGGGCACACCGACAAGCTATGGGTCGAGTTCGATAACTGGTTCACCAGGCTGGTACCAGGCGTGGCGCGGGGTGAGTACTGGATTCTTTATGTGGACGAGCACTACCGTACGGCCATCGTCGGCAGCCCGGACCGCAAATACCTTTGGATTCTGTCGCGCACACCGACACTGCCGGCCTGGGAGCGTGAGAACCTGCTGTCCAGGGCGCGGCAGCAGGGGTATGACACCAGCCGCTTGATCTGGCGGGCGTCCGATCAGCAAATAGTAAAAATGCATTGAGTTTTTTTGGGGGTTGCGTTGCAACCCTTCGCGGGCAAGCCCGCTCCTACAGGTTCTGCGCTGAACCCTGGGCTGCCCCCAAGACATTTTGTGGGCAGTCCAACCTGTGGGAGCGGGCAAGCCCGCGAAGGGCTGCAATGCAGCCCCGATACACTCAGCCCAAAAGCTGGCGCAACACCTCGGCAAACGCCCGCCCGCTTTCTTCTTCTTGCGCATGCCGCCCCTGGCGCACCACCCAGTGCCCATTCACCATCACATCGCGCACCTGGCGATCGCCGCCGGCAAACAGCCAACGGTTGAGAATGGCATCACCCTCCGCCATGGCGATGTAGGGGTCCTGCCCATCGAGCACCAGCCAGTCGGCACGCTTGCCCACCGCCAACTCGCCGACCGCCTGCCCCAGCGCCTGTGCACCACCGGCCAACGCCGCGTCATACAGCGTGCGCCCGACCATCGGTTGGTCGCCGCGATACAGGCGGTTGCGCCGCTGGTCCCGCAGGCGCTGGCCATATTCCAGCCAGCGCAGCTCCTCCACCACGCTCAACGACACATGGCTGTCCGAGCCAATGCCCATACGTCCGCCCTGTGCCAGGAAGTCCACTGCCGGGAAGATCCCATCGCCCAGGTTGGCTTCGGTGGTCAGGCACAACCCGGCCACTGCGCCGCTGCGGGCCATGGCAGTGACTTCGTCCGGTTCGGCATGGGTAGCGTGTACCAGGCACCAGCGGCGGTCCACGTCCACGTGCTCGTACAGCCACTGCAGCGGGCGCAGGCCGCTCCAGGCCAGGCAGTCGTCGACTTCCTTCTGCTGTTCGGCGATGTGGATATGCACTGGGCACTGCCTGTCGCTGGCCGCCAACACTTCGGCGATCTGCCCAGGCGTTACCGCCCGCAGCGAGTGGAAGCAAAGGCCCAGTTGCTGCGCCGGTTGCGCGGCCAGCAGCGGGGCGAGCTGGGCTTGCAGCTGCAGGTACTGCCCGGTGGAGTTGATGAAGCGCCGCTGCCCGTCGTTCGGCGCCTGGCCGCCAAAGCCTGCATGGCTGTACAGCACCGGCAGCAAGGTCAGGCCGATGCCGCTGTCGGCTGCGGCCGCGCTGATGCGTCTCGACAGCTCGGCCGGGTCGGCGTAGGGCTTGCCGGCCTGGTCGTGGTGCACGTAGTGGAACTCCGCCACCGAGGTATAACCGGCCTTGAGCATCTCGATGTACAGCTGGCGGGCGATGACCTGAAGCTGCTCTGGACTGATCTGCCCGACCAGGCGGTACATCAGGTCTCGCCAGGTCCAGAAACTGTCATTGGGGTTGCCGGCAACTTCCGCCAGGCCTGCCATGGCGCGCTGGAAGGCATGCGAGTGCAAGTTGGGCATGCCGGGCAGCAGCGGGCCGGCCAGGCGCTCGGCGCCTTCGGCCGAAGCGCCAGGCTCGATGCTGGCCACGCGGCCATCGCTGGCGACCTCGATACGCACATGGCTGGCCCAGCCCGTAGGTAGCAGGGCGCGTTCGGCGAAGTAGGCTGACATCGGTGGAATCCTGTTATTGTTAACTTGTATATACATATACAGGCGTTTGCCTGCCGGGTAAACTGCGGCAAGCTACCGCTCATTTCATTTGCACAAGGATCCATCGCCGTGCCGACACCTCCTGTCTCCGTGCTGGTTGCCCAGATGGGCGAGGGCCCGGCGCCGCTCTACGCCCGGGTCAAACAGATGATCATCCAGCAGATCGACAACGGCAGCTGGCCACCGCATCACCGGGTACCTTCCGAGAGCGAGTTGGTCAACGAGCTGGGTTTCAGCCGCATGACCATCAACCGCGCCCTGCGTGAACTCACCGCCGAGGGCCTGCTGGTGCGCATGCAAGGGGTCGGCACCTTCGTGGCCGAGCCCAAGGGCCGTTCGGCGCTGTTCGAGGTCAACAACATTGCCGATGAAATTGCCGCGCGCGGGCACCAGCATAGCTGCCAGGTGATCACGCTTGCCGAAGAAGCGGCCGGCTCCGAGCGGGCGCTGGCTCTGGACATGCGTGAAGGTCAGCGGGTGTTCCATTCGCTGATCGTGCATTTCGAGAACGGCGTGCCTGTGCAGATCGAGGACCGCTACGTTAACGCGGCCATCGCCCCCGACTACCTCAAGCAGGACTTTACTCGGCAGACGCCTTACGCCTACCTGTCCCAGGTGGCGCCGTTGACCGAAGGTGAGCATGTGGTCGAGGCGATCCTGGCCGAGCCGGAAGAATGCCGCCTGTTGCAGATCGAGCGGGGCGAGCCTTGCCTGCTGATTCGTCGTCGCACCTGGTCCGGCCGCCAGCCGGTGACCGCTGCACGGCTGATCCACCCCGGTTCCCGTCATCGCCTGGAAGGACGTTTCAGCAAATGAGTCAGCTGCAGTTGTTGCGTGCGCATGATTACCCGCGCATGCCTTGGAAGAACGGTGGTGGTTTCACCGAAGAGATCACCCGCGACAGTGGCGAGGGCCTGGACGGTTTTGGCTGGCGTCTGTCGATTGCCGACATCGAAGAGTCGGGCGGCTTTTCCACCTTCGCCGGCTACCAGCGGATCATCACCGTGCTGCAGGGCGACGGCATGCGCCTGCTGGTCGACAGCCAGGCCAGTCGGCCATTGCTGGCGTTCGATGCGTTTGCGTTCAGCGGCGAGAGCCAGGTCAGCTGCAAGTTGCTGGGCGGGGCGATCCGCGATTTCAACCTGATCTATGCACCTGAGCGATATAGGGCGCGGCTGCAGTGGCTGGATGGCACCAGCCGGGTGTACAGCTCGGCGTCGACGGTGTTGTTGTTTGCTGCCAGCAGCCATGTTGAGGTGACCATCGTGGGGCGTGAAACGCAGCGGCTAGGGTTGTATGACTGCCTGCGGCTGGAGGGCAATGACGAATTGCTTGGGCTGGAGGTTCAGGGGCGGTTTTGCTTGATTGAGCTCATTTCTCGCTGATGGGCTTGGCGATACATTTTCATCGCCTGTGAGATCGAGCGCCGCCCGCGCGGCGCTCGATTTATGCGCCGCCGCAAAACTCAAGCCGGACCGACGCTCGCTTCACCCCCCCCCAAAAAAAAATCAAAGCAGGAACAACAGGTCCAATTATTTTGGTTGTCCATGCTTGTACATACAAGTAAAGGTGTGTTTGTATATTGACCACGACATACCCGCCCGCGGACGACCGCAGAGGACCTTTCCCGTGACCGACAACAACAAATACCGTGACGTTGAAATCCGTGCCCCACGTGGCAACAAGCTGACCGCCAAAAGCTGGCTGACCGAAGCGCCACTGCGCATGCTGATGAACAACCTCGATCCGCAGGTCGCGGAAAACCCGAAAGAGCTGGTGGTATACGGCGGTATCGGCCGCGCCGCGCGCAACTGGGCCTGCTACGACAAGATCGTCGAAACCCTGACCCGCCTGGAAGACGACGAAACCCTGCTGGTGCAGTCGGGCAAGCCGGTCGGTGTGTTCAAGACCCACAGCAACGCACCGCGCGTGCTGATCGCCAACTCCAATCTGGTGCCACACTGGGCCAACTGGGAACACTTCAACGAACTGGACGCCAAAGGCCTGGCCATGTACGGCCAGATGACCGCCGGCAGCTGGATCTACATCGGCAGCCAGGGCATCGTCCAGGGCACCTATGAAACCTTCGTCGAAGCCGGTCGCCAGCACTACGGCGGCAGCCTCAAAGGCAAGTGGGTACTCACCGCTGGCCTGGGCGGCATGGGCGGCGCCCAGCCACTGGCCGCGACCCTGGCCGGGGCTTGCTCGCTGAACATCGAATGCCAGCAGAGCCGTATCGACTTCCGCCTGGAAACCCGCTATGTCGACGAGCAGGCCACTGACCTCGACGACGCCCTGGCACGCATCGCCAAGTACACCGCCGAAGGCAAGGCCATCTCCATCGCCCTGCACGGCAACGCCGCCGAAATCCTCCCAGAGCTGGTCAAACGTGGCGTGCGCCCGGACATGGTCACCGACCAGACCAGCGCCCACGACCCACTGAACGGCTACCTGCCTGCCGGCTGGACCTGGGAACAGTACCGCGACCGTGCGCAGACCGAACCGGCTGCAGTGGTCAAGGCTGCCAAGCAGTCGATGGCCGTGCACGTGCAGGCCATGCTGGACTTCCAGAAGCAGGGCATCCCGACCTTCGACTACGGCAACAACATCCGCCAGATGGCCAAGGAAGAGGGCGTGGCCAATGCCTTCGACTTCCCAGGCTTCGTCCCGGCCTACATCCGCCCACTGTTCTGCCGCGGAGTCGGCCCGTTCCGCTGGGCGGCGCTGTCCGGTGAAGCCGAGGACATCTACAAGACCGACGCCAAGGTCAAGGAACTGATCCCCGACGACGCCCACCTGCACCGCTGGCTGGACATGGCCCGCGAGCGCATCAGCTTCCAGGGCCTGCCGGCACGTATCTGCTGGGTAGGGCTGGGCCTTCGCGCCAAGCTGGGCCTGGCTTTCAACGAAATGGTCCGCAGCGGCGAGCTGTCGGCACCGGTGGTGATCGGCCGTGACCACCTCGACTCCGGCTCGGTATCCAGCCCGAACCGCGAAACCGAGGCCATGCGTGATGGTTCGGACGCTGTTTCCGACTGGCCGCTGCTCAACGCCCTGCTGAACACCGCAGGCGGCGCCACCTGGGTATCGCTGCACCATGGCGGTGGCGTGGGCATGGGCTTCTCGCAGCACTCGGGCATGGTCATCGTCTGCGACGGTACCGATGAGGCCGCCGAGCGCATCGCCCGGGTACTGACCAACGACCCAGGGACTGGCGTCATGCGCCACGCCGATGCCGGTTATGACATCGCCATCGACTGCGCCAAGGAGCAGGGCCTGGACCTGCCGATGATCACCGGCTGATCACCACGCTTTGGATCGCACCCTGCAAGGGGTGATACTGAACAACAAGAAGGAGCGCGCAGGCACCCACAAGCGGGCCTGCGGCTCCACGCGATTTGGAGTAGTAACGTGACCGAACTCACCCTCAAGCCTGGCACCCTGACCCTGGCCCAGCTGCGCGCGATCCATGCCGCGCCCGTGCGCCTGCAACTGGATGCCAGTGCCGCGCCGGCCATCGACGCCAGCGTCGCCTGTGTCGAGCAGATCATTGCCGAAGACCGTACTGCCTACGGCATCAACACCGGTTTCGGCCTGCTGGCCTCGACCCGCATCGCCAGCCATGACCTGGAGAACCTGCAGCGTTCGCTGGTGCTGTCCCACGCCGCCGGTATCGGCGCGCCGCTGGATGACGACCTGGTGCGGTTGATCATGGTGCTGAAGATCAACAGCCTCAGCCGTGGCTTCTCCGGCATCCGCCGCAAAGTCATCGACGCGCTGATTGCCCTGGTCAACGCCGAAGTCTACCCGCACATCCCGCTGAAAGGCTCGGTCGGCGCATCCGGTGACCTTGCGCCGCTTGCGCATATGTCGCTGGTGCTGCTGGGTGAAGGCAAGGCACGCTACAAGGGCCAGTGGCTGCCGGCCACCGAGGCCTTGGCGATTGCCGGCCTCGAGCCGCTGACCCTGGCCGCCAAAGAGGGCCTGGCCCTGCTCAACGGTACCCAGGCCTCCACCGCCTATGCCTTGCGTGGCCTGTTCCAGGGCGAAGACCTGTATGCCGCGGCCATCGCCTGCGGTGGCCTGAGCGTCGAAGCCGCATTGGGCTCGCGTTCGCCCTTCGATGCGCGTATCCACGAAGTGCGTGGCCAGCGCGGCCAGATCGACACCGCGGCCTGCTTCCGCGACCTGCTGGGCGACTCCAGCGAAGTGTCGCTGTCGCACAAGAACTGCGACAAGGTCCAAGACCCGTACTCGCTGCGCTGCCAGCCGCAGGTCATGGGTGCCTGCCTGACCCAGCTGCGCCAGGCCGCCGAGGTACTGGGCATCGAAGCCAACGCCGTGTCGGACAACCCGCTGGTGTTCGCTGCCGAAGGTGATGTGATCTCCGGCGGCAACTTCCACGCCGAACCGGTGGCCATGGCCGCCGACAACCTGGCCCTGGCCATCGCCGAAATCGGTTCGCTCAGCGAGCGCCGCATCTCGCTGATGATGGACAAGCACATGTCCCAATTGCCGCCGTTCCTGGTGGAAAACGGTGGGGTCAACTCTGGCTTCATGATCGCCCAGGTCACCGCTGCCGCCCTGGCCAGCGAGAACAAGGCTTTGTCGCACCCGCACAGTGTCGACAGCCTGCCAACTTCGGCCAACCAGGAAGACCACGTGTCGATGGCCCCGGCTGCCGGCAAGCGCCTGTGGGAAATGGCCGAAAACACCCGTGGCGTGCTGGCCATCGAATGGCTGGGCGCGTGCCAGGGCCTGGACCTGCGCAAAGGCCTGAAGACTTCGGCCAAGCTGGAGCAGGCGCGCCAGGCGCTGCGCAGCGAGGTGCCGCATTACGACCGTGACCGTTTCTTCGCGCCGGATATCGAAAAGGCCGTGGACCTGTTGGCCAAGGGTAGTCTGACCGGCTTGCTGCCGGCGGGTGTGCTGCCAAGCCTGTAATGCCCCTTGGGGCCGCTTGGCGGCCCTTCGCGGTCAAGCCCGCTCCTACACAGCTTGCGATCTGCAAACGCTATCCATGTAGGAGCGGGCTTGCCCGCGAAGGGGCTGCGCAGCAGCCGCTCAATCTCACGACCACAAAAACAATTCAAGGACGTGACATGCAACAAGCTCAAGGTCTCAAGCGCGGGCTAAGTGCCCGCCACATCCGTTTCATGGCCCTCGGCTCCGCCATCGGCACCGGCCTGTTCTACGGCTCTGCCTCGGCCATCCAGATGGCAGGCCCGGCTGTGCTGCTGGCCTACCTGATCGGCGGCGCCGCCGTGTTCATGGTCATGCGCGCCCTTGGCGAAATGGCCGTGCACAACCCGGTGGCCGGCTCCTTCGGCCACTACGCCACGACCTACCTCGGCCCCATGGCCGGTTTCATCCTTGGCTGGACCTACGCTTTCGAGATGGTCATCGTCGCCATCGCCGACGTCACCGCGTTCGGTATCTACATGGGCTTCTGGTTCCCGGAGGTAGCCCGCTGGATCTGGGTGCTGGGCATCGTTTTCCTGATCGGCGGCCTCAACCTGTGCAACGTCAAGGTATTCGGCGAAATGGAATTCTGGCTGTCGCTGCTCAAGGTCGGCGCCATCGTGGCGATGATCCTGGCCGGCCTCGGCATCATGGCCTTCGGTTTCAGCCAGGTGGGTACCGGGCATGCCGTAGGCATGAGCAACCTGTTCGACCACGGCGGCTTCATGCCTAACGGCGTGGGGGGCTTGATTGCGTCGTTTGCCGTGGTGATGTTCGCCTTCGGCGGTATCGAGATCATCGGCGTCACCGCCGGTGAGGCAAAAGACCCGCAGCGCGTCATTCCCAAAGCGATCAACGCGGTGCCACTGCGTATCCTGCTGTTCTACGTGCTCACCCTGTTCGTGCTGATGTGCCTGTACCCATGGCCGCAGATCGGTAGCCAGGGCAGCCCGTTCGTGCAGATCTTCAGCAACCTGGGCATTGGCTCTGCCGCTGCCGTGCTGAACGTCGTGGTGATTTCCGCTGCCATCTCCGCCATCAACAGCGACATCTTTGGCGCTGGCCGCATGATGTATGGCCTGGCCCAGCAAGGCCACGCCCCGCGCGGCTTCAGCAAGTTGTCGAAACATGGCGTACCGTGGATGACCGTCGTGGTGATGGGGGCTGCGCTGCTGATCGGCGTATTGCTCAACTACCTGATCCCGGAAAATGTGTTCCTGCTGATTGCCTCGATCGCCACCTTCGCCACGGTGTGGGTGTGGCTGATGATCCTGCTCACCCAGGTAGCCATGCGCCGCAGCATGAGCCGCGAGGAAGTGGCACAGCTCAAGTTCCCGGTACCGTTCTGGCCATACGGCCCGGCCATGGCCATTGCGTTCATGGTGTTCATCTTTGGCGTGCTCGGTTACTTCCCGGACACCCAGGCGGCATTGATCGTCGGCGTGATCTGGGTGGTGTTCCTGGTGGCGTCCTACCTGCTGTGGTGCAAGCCGCGCGCAGGGCAGGGCCAGCCGGTAGCGGAGCCGGCCGAGTTGCACCGCTAGCAAAGGAGATTGTGCATGAGAACCCTCTGGCAGCATTGCCATGTTGCAACCATGGCCGATGGCCGTTACTCGGCCATCGAGGACGCGGCGATCGTCACCAGCGCCGGGCTGATCGAGTGGATAGGCCCACGCGCCGAGCTGGCACCGGTCGAAGCTGACCGCACGGTTGACCTGGGGGGTGCCTGGGTCACCCCCGGCCTGATCGACTGCCACACCCATGCGGTGTTCGGTGGCAACCGCAGCGGCGAGTTCGAGCAGCGCCTGCAGGGCGTGAGCTATGCCGAAATCGCCGCGCAGGGCGGGGGTATCGCGAGTACCGTGCGGGCTACCCGGGCGGCCAGCGAAGACGAGCTGTTCGCCAGTGCTCGCCAGCGCGTTCAGGCACTGATGCGCGATGGCGTGACCACCCTCGAGGTCAAGTCCGGCTACGGCCTGGACTTGGCCAATGAGCGCAAGATGCTGCGAGTGGCCCGGCGCCTGGCTGACGAGCTGCCGCTGACGGTGCGTGCCACCTGCCTGGCGGCGCACGCTTTGCCCCCGGAGTACGCGGGGCGGGCCGACGACTACATCGCGCACATCAGTGACGAGATGTTGCCGGCCCTGGCCGGCGAAGGCCTGGTGGATGCGGTGGATGCCTTCTGCGAACACCTCGCGTTCTCGCCGGCCCAGGTCGAGCGGCTGTTCATCAAGGCGCGCGAACTGGGCCTGCCGGTCAAGCTGCATGCCGAACAGCTGTCATCGTTGCACGGCTCAAGCCTGGCCGCGCGTTACCAGGCACTGTCGGCTGACCACCTGGAGTTCATGACAGAGGAAGACGCCGTGGCCATGGCAAACGCCGGCACGGTCGCCGTGCTGTTACCGGGTGCTTTCTACTTCCTGCGTGAAACCCAGCTGCCGCCAATGGATGCATTGCGCCGCCACGGGGTAAAGATTGCCCTGGCCAGCGACCTCAACCCCGGCACCTCGCCAGGCTTGTCGCTGCGGTTGATGCTGAACATGGGCTGCACCTGCTTCCGCATGACACCGGAAGAGGCCCTGGCAGGCGTTACGGTGCACGCCGCCACGGCGCTGGGCCTGGGTGACAGTCACGGCTCGCTGCAAGTGGGCAAGGTGGCCGACTTCGTTGCCTGGCAAATCGAACGCCCCGCCGACCTGGCCTACTGGCTGGGTGGCGACCTGCCCAAGCGCGTAGTGCGCATGGGCCACGAAATCTCCAACTGAGCGAGGCACGATGGACAAGGTATTGAGTTTTCACCAAGGTCGCCTGCCGCTGCTGATCAGCATGCCGCACGCTGGCTTGCGTCTGACCGACGCCGTGCGCGACGGCCTGGTCGACCAGGCGCAAAGCTTGCCGGACACCGACTGGCACATCCCGCAGTTGTACGACTTTGCCCGTGACTTGGGTGCCAGCGTGGTGGCCGCAGAGTACTCACGCTTCGTCATCGACCTGAACCGTCCGGACGACGACAAGCCGCTGTACGCCGGCGCCACCACGGGCTTGTACCCGGCGACGTTGTTCGGCGGCGAACCCCTCTTCAAAGACGGGCTGGCGCCGTCTGGCGAAGAGCGCACACGCTATCTGGAGCAAATCTGGCGCCCTTATCACGCGACCATTCGTCGTGAACTGGACCGCTTGCGTGAGCAGTTTGGCTATGCGCTGCTGTGGGATGCCCATTCGATCCGTTCGCTGATCCCGCACCTGTTCGACGGCAAGCTACCGGACTTCAACCTGGGTACTTTCAACGGCGCCAGTTGCGATCCGGCACTGGCTGAGCGGCTGCAGGGTGTGTGCGCCGAGGTGCAAGGTTACAGCCACGTGCTTAATGGTCGGTTCAAAGGCGGTCACATCACCCGGCATTATGGCGACCCGGCCAACCATATCCATGCTGTGCAACTGGAGCTGGCGCAAAGCACCTATATGGAGGAAGTCGAGCCGTTTGCCTACCGGGAAGACTTGGCGCAGCCGACGCAAGCGGTCTTGAGGCAGCTACTGCAAGCGCTGCTGGCCTGGGGCGACGCGCGTTACAAGCGTTGAGTGGAGGCGGCGACGCTATCGGCGTCGCCAGGCACCGTGGGAGGCAGTTGCCGGAAATCTGCGCAAGGGTCAATTCGCGCCGTTCGAACGCGTCAGCAAGGACGGTGCTGAAAGCGCAATTCAGGTTTATGATGGCCCACGGCCGAATAATCCTCACACGGAGTGCGCAATGCAGACCCTCTACCCGCAGATCAAACCCTACGCCAGGCACGATCTGGCCGTGGAAGCGCCGCATGTGCTTTATGTCGACGAAAGCGGCTCGCCGGAAGGTCTGCCCGTGGTGTTCATCCACGGAGGCCCTGGCGCTGGCTGCGACGCCCAGAGCCGCTGCTACTTTGATCCCAACCTGTACCGCATCATCACCTTCGACCAGCGCGGCTGTGGCCGCTCCACGCCCCATGCGAGCCTGGAGAACAACACCACCTGGCACCTGGTCGAAGACCTGGAGCGCATTCGCGAACACCTTGGCATAGACAAGTGGGTGCTGTTTGGTGGCTCTTGGGGCTCGACCCTGGCCCTGGCCTACGCTCAGGCTCACCCAGAACGCGTGCACGGCCTGATCCTGCGCGGCATCTTCCTGTGCCGGCCGCAGGAAATCGAGTGGTTCTACCAGGAAGGCGCCAGCCGCCTGTTCCCCGACTACTGGCAGGACTACATCGCACCGATTCCACCGGAGGAACGCGGCGATCTGGTCAGGGCCTTCCACAAACGCCTGACCGGTAACGACCAGATCGCCCAGATGCACGCCGCCAAAGCGTGGTCCACCTGGGAAGGCCGTACCGCCACCCTGCGCCCCAACCCGCTGGTGGTCGACCGCTTTTCCGAACCGCAGCGGGCGCTGTCGATCGCCCGCATCGAATGCCACTACTTCATGAACAACGCCTTCCTCGAACCGGACCAGCTGATCCGCGATCTGCCCAAAATCGCCCACCTGCCGGCGGTGATCGTGCATGGGCGCTACGATGTGATCTGCCCATTGGACAACGCCTGGGCGTTGCACCAGGCCTGGCCGAACAGTGAGTTGAAAGTGATCCGTGACGCCGGTCACGCGGCTTCCGAGCCTGGTATCACCGATGCCTTGGTGCGTGCCGCCGACCAGATGGCCCGGCGCCTGCTCGACCTGCCTCTGGAAGAAGCATGAGGGGCATGCTGCAGCGCGTGCGCGGTGCGCGGGTTGAAGTGGCGGGGGAGGTGGTCGGCGCCATCGACCAAGGGTTGCTGGTGCTGGTCGCGGTCGAGCCTGAAGATTCCCGTGAACAGGCCGATAAGCTGTTGCACAAGCTGCTGAACTACCGTGTGTTCAGTGACGAGCAGGGCAAGATGAACCTGTCGCTCAAGGATGTCGGGGGTGGCCTGCTACTGGTGTCACAGTTCACCTTGGCGGCCGACACCCGCAACGGCATGCGCCCAAGCTTCTCGACCGCAGCGCCACCGGCCCTCGGCGCCGAGTTGTTCGACTATCTTTTGCAACAGGCAAAAGCTCAGCACGCCGACGTGGCCAGCGGCCGTTTCGGCGCGGATATGCAGGTGCACCTGGTCAATGATGGCCCCGTAACATTTATGTTACAAATATGAGGTCAAAAAACCCTTTGTTCACAGGAAAACAAGGGGTTTTGTACGATAAATAGTTGCTCCAGCCTGATGCGTTGTCACGCAACCTGCTGGATAATCGCGCGCTGCATGGACCTGCGTTCGTAGGTCCGTTTCACTCTGACTCGAGCATTGTCTGGATCCGTTTGGGGAATCATTACGCCCTCGCGGGGTCCGAACAGTGCTCGCCAACCCGGCATTTGTCGCTGGCCGTTGGTTTCATGATCTGTTTTCGGCGAGGGTTGCTCGTGATTGTTAGTCCCCAAAAAGCATCAAGAATCCCCAGCGTCGGGCTACGCAAGGCGCTGATGGCCAGTGTGGCTCTGGTCGGCCTGATGAGCGCGGGCCAGCTGTGGGCATTCAATCTTGACGATGTTGCTGCCAAGGCAAAGGATCTGGCCGGCCAGAAGTACGACGCGCCCAAAAGCAACCTGCCGGCCGTGTTCCGCGACATGAAGTTCGCGGACTACCAGAAAATCCGTTTCCTGCAGGAAAAGGCCGAGTGGGCCAAGGACAAGACCCCGTTCAAACTGTCGTTCTATCATCAGGGCATGCACTTCGACACCCCGGTGAAAATCAACGAGGTCACCGCCACCAAGGTCGAGGAAATCAAGTACGACCCGGACCGCTTCGAGTTCGGTGACGTGCCGCACGATCCGGAAACCACCAAAAACCTCGGTTATGCCGGTTTCCGCGTGCTGTACCCGATCAACAAGGCCGACAAGCAGGACGAGATCATGACCCTGCTGGGCGCCAGCTATTTCCGCGTAGTCGGCAAGGGCCACGTGTACGGCCTGTCTGCCCGTGGCCTGGCCATCGACACCGCCCTGCCGTCGGGCGAAGAATTCCCGCGCTTCACCGAGTTCTGGGTTGAAAAGCCCAAGCCAGCCGACAAGCACCTGGTGATCTACGCGCTGCTGGATTCGCCGCGCTCTACCGGCGCCTACAAGCTGACCCTGCGTCCAGGCAACGACACCGTGGTCGACGTGCAGTCCCGCGTGTTCCTGCGTGACCATGTCAGCCGCCTGGGCATTGCGCCGCTGACTAGCATGTACCTGTTCGGCCCCAACCAGCCGTCCAAGGTGCTCAACTACCGCCCGGCACTGCATGACTCCGAAGGCCTGTCGATCCATGCCGGCAACGGCGAGTGGCTGTGGCGCCCGCTGAACAACCCGAAACACCTGGCTGTAAGTAACTTCAGCGTCGAGAACCCGCGTGGTTTCGGCCTGATGCAGCGTCAGCGCGCTTTCAGCGACTACGAAGACCTCGACGACAACTACCAGAAGCGGCCAAGCGCCTGGATCGAGCCGAAGGGTGACTGGGGCAAGGGTAGCGTCGACCTGGTCGAAATCCCGACCGCCGATGAGACCAACGACAATATCGTGGCCTTCTGGAGCCCGGAGAAACTGCCGGAGCCAGGTAAGCCGTTCGAGTACGCCTACCGCCTGCACTGGACCATCGACGAGCCGAAGTTCCAGGCCCCTGACCTGGGCTCGGTCAAGCAGACCCTGCGTTCCACGGGTGACGTCAAGCAGTCCAACCTGATCCGCCAGCCAGATGGCAGCGTGGCATTCCTGGTCGACTTCGCCGGCCCGGCGCTTGCCGCCCTGCCGGAAGACACCGCCGTGCGCAGCCAGATCAGCGTGGGCGACAACGCCAAGGTGGTCGAGAACAATTTGCGCTATAACCCTGAGACCAAGGGCTGGCGCCTGACCCTGCGCCTGAAGGTCAAGGAAGCCAACAAGTCGACCGAAATGCGCGCCGCACTGGTGCGTGATGTACCGGTCGAGCCCGCCAAGCCTGCCCAGGACGCCAAGCAGGACAAAGCCGCAGCCAAGCATGCCAAGGCCGAGAAAGCCGTCAAGGCTGAGCAATCTGCCAAGGCCGAACAACCTGCCGCCGATGCGGCGCCCACCAACGGGGCCCCGGCCACCACCGAGAAGGTGCTGACCGAGACCTGGAGCTATCAGTTGCCTGCCGATGAGTAACTCAAGCGCAAGGCCGGAATCGCTTGGCGAGTACCTGGCCCACCTACCCCTGAGCGACGAGCAGCGGGCTGAACTTGCCAGCTGCACCTCGTTCAGTGAGCTACACCAACGCTTGGCGGCCAACCCGGCCGCCAGCTCTGCCGAGGCCGTGCAGGCCTCGGTGGGCCCGCGCCTGACCGTGGGCAGCGCCGCCGAGCTGGAAGACGCCGAAATGCTCGGCGTTGACGGCAGCGGTCGCCTGTGCCTGAAGATCGCCCCGCCGATCAAGCGCACCAAGGTCGTGCCCGAGCCATGGCGCACCAATGTGCTGATCCGCATGTGGCGACGCATGACCGGCCGCCCCAACGCCCCGCAGCCGCCCAAGCGCGAGCTGCCGCCGGCCCGCTGGCGCACGGTTGGCTCGATCCGCCGTTACATCCTGCTGGCGCTGATGATCGGCCAGACCATCGTCGCTGGCTGGTACATGAAAGGCATCCTGCCGTACCAGGGCTGGTCGTTCGTGGACTTTGACGAAATCGTCAACCAGCCGCTGTGGGACACGGTGGTGCAGGTGTGGCCGTATGCCCTGCAAACTTCCATCCTGATCCTCTTCGGCATCCTGTTCTGCTGGGTGTCGGCGGGCTTCTGGACCGCGCTGATGGGCTTCCTCGAGCTGCTCACCGGGCGCGACAAATACAAGATTTCCGGCAGCAGCGCAGGCAACGAGCCGATCGCGCCCGAGGCGCGTACCGCGCTGGTGATGCCGATTTGCAACGAAGACGTGCCGCGGGTGTTCGCCGGCCTGCGCGCAACGTTCGAGTCGGTGGC
This sequence comes from Pseudomonas sp. USTB-Z, assembly GCF_019691255.1. NCBI lineage: Bacteria > Pseudomonadati > Pseudomonadota > Gammaproteobacteria > Pseudomonadales > Pseudomonadaceae > Pseudomonas > Pseudomonas sp. USTB-Z. The sequence continues at coordinate 290,209 of NZ_JAECZP010000001.1, read as the reverse complement.
TGCCAGCGGCAACCTCGACCGGTTCGACTTCTTTGTGCTCAGCGACACCAACGACACCGACATTGCCGTGGCCGAGCAACAGGCCTGGCTGGATGTGTGCCGCGAAACCAAAGGCTTTGGCCGCATCTTCTACCGCCGCCGTCGGCGCCGTGTGAAGCGCAAGAGCGGCAACCTCGACGACTTCTGCCGTCGCTGGGGTGGCGAGTACAAGTACATGGTTGTGCTCGACGCCGACAGCGTCATGAGTGGCGAGTGCCTGAGCAGCCTGGTGCGCCTGATGGAGGCCAACCCGGACGCCGGCATCATCCAGACCGGGCCGAAAGCCTCGGGCATGGACACCCTGTATGCACGCATGCAGCAGTTCGCTACCCGCGTGTACGGCCCACTGTTCACTGCCGGTCTGCACTTCTGGCAGTTGGGTGAGTCGCACTACTGGGGCCACAACGCGATCATCCGCATGAAGCCGTTCATCGAGCACTGCGCCCTGGCGCCGTTGCCGGGCAAGGGCGCGTTCGCCGGTGCCATCCTTTCCCACGACTTCGTCGAAGCTGCGCTGATGCGCCGTGCCGGCTGGGGTGTGTGGATTGCCTACGACTTGCCGGGCAGCTACGAAGAACTGCCGCCAAACCTGCTCGACGAGCTCAAGCGCGACCGCCGCTGGTGCCACGGCAACCTGATGAACTTCCGCCTGTTCCTGGTCAAAGGCATGCACCCGGTTCACCGTGCGGTGTTCCTCACCGGGGTGATGTCTTACCTGTCGGCGCCGCTGTGGTTCCTGTTCCTGGTGCTGTCGACCGCGCTGCTGGCGACCAACACGCTGATGGAGCCGCAGTATTTCATCGAGCCGTACCAGCTTTACCCGCTGTGGCCGCAGTGGCACCCGGAGAAGGCTGTGGCGCTGTTCTCCACCACCATTGTGCTGCTGTTCCTGCCCAAGCTGCTTAGCGTCATCCTGATCTGGGCCAAGGGCGCCGTCGAGTACGGTGGACGCGTCAAGGTCACCTTGTCGATGCTGATGGAGATGCTGTTCTCCATGTTGCTGGCACCGGTACGCATGATCTTCCACACCCGCTTCGTGCTGGCCGCGTTCCTCGGCTGGGCTGCGACCTGGAACTCGCCGCAGCGTGACGACGACTCCACGCCGTGGGGCGAAGCGGTGCGCCGGCATGGCCCGCAGACGCTGCTGGGCGTTGCCTGGGCCGCACTGGTGGCGTGGTTGAACCCGAGCTTCCTGTGGTGGCTGGCGCCTATCGTCGGTTCGCTGGTGCTGTCGATCCCGGTATCGGTGATTTCCAGCCGCACCCGCCTGGGCCTGGCGGCCAAGGATGAGAAGCTGTTCCTCATCCCAGAGGAATACGCCACGCCACAAGAACTGTTGGCTACCGACCAGTACACCCACGAAAACCGCTGGCATGCCTTGCATGATGGTTTCGTGCGGGCCGTGGTCGACCCGCGGCAGAACGCCCTGGCTTGCGCCATGGCCACTGCCCGCCATGGCCAGGCGGCACCGATCGAAGCGTTGCGTGCCGAGCGCGTTGCCAAGGCAATTGAAGTCGGGCCAAAAGGCCTGGACCTCAATACTCGCCTGGCTCTGCTCAGCGACCCGGTGGCACTGAGCCGCCTGCACGAGCAGGTGTGGGCCGAGCACAATGCGGCCTGGATCGATGTGTGGCGTGCGTCGATCAACAATGACCCGCATTCGCCGCTGTTGCCGTTGCACCCGGAAAACGCAGGCCAACCGGCACTCGTCGGCGCCTGATCGGGCCTGTTCGCGGCGGTTCGGCGCCCCGGTGGACCCGCCCCTACGGGGCGCCTGATAGGGCCTCTTCGCGGGTGAACCCGCTCCTACGGGGCGCTCGATAGGGGCTCTTCGCGGGTGAACCTGCTCCTGCCAGGGATACACATTCCCTTGTAGGAGCGGGTTCACCCGCGAAGCTTTTTGGCCTAGCCCCCTCATTTTGGCCAACAAAGTCCCCCCGCGGCTCTAGGTCCTCGGGCCGCCATGCGTTAGCATCCCTCTCCGATACGACGCTTCGGCCAGTACGGCCGTGCCAACACAATAAGATTCGCTACTTTTCTTGCTAGGGGACTTGGTGATGATCAAGAAATACCTTTCGCGACTGCTGGTCGGTGTGACCGCCCTGGTCGCCGTGACCGCGGCCCAGGCGGGCGCCATCGATGACGCGGTCAAGCGCGGTACCTTGCGGGTGGGCATGGACCCAACCTACATGCCGTTCCAGATGACCAACAAACGTGGCGAGATCATCGGCTTCGAAGTCGATATCCTCAAAGCCATGGCCAAGTCCATGGGCGTGAAGTTCGAGGCAGTGTCCACCGCCTATGACGGCATCATCCCGGCCTTGCTGACCGACAAGTTCGACATGATCGGCAGCGGCATGACCCTGACCCAGGAGCGCAACCTGCGCCTGAACTTCAGCGAACCCTTCATCGTGGTTGGCCAGACCCTGCTGATCCGCAAGGAGCTGGCTGGCGAGATCAAGTCGTACAAGGACCTGAACAACGAGAAGTACCGCCTGACGTCCAAGCTTGGCACCACCGGCGAAATGGTGTCCAAGAAGCTGATCAGCAAAGCCAAGTACCACGGTTACGACAACGAGCAGGAAGCGGTGATGGACGTGGTCAATGGCAAGGCCGACGCCTTTGTCTATGACGCGCCGTACAACGTGGTGGCGGTAGAGAAAGCCGGCGCCGGCAAGCTGCTGTTCCTCGAAGAACCCTTCACCTACGAGCCGCTGGCCTTCGGCCTGAAGAAAGGCGACTACGACAGCATCAACTTCATCAACAACTTCCTGCACCAGATCAAGCACGACGGGACCTACGATCGTATTCACGATAAGTGGTTCAAGAACAAGGACTGGCTGAAGGAAATGGAATAAGGCTCAGGCCACAAGCCCGGCTTTATGACCCCGACGCGCAGGCAAACCCTGCGCGTTCGCATTTACGGAAGTACCCCACGTGATCAAACACAAGAAAGCCCAGTGGCCTTGGCATGGGTTGACTGCCCTGGTCCTGGTAGGCCTGGCGCTCAGCCTTTACATGGCCACCTCGATGATTTCCTACGAGTGGCGCTGGAACCGCGTACCGCAGTACTTCGCCTACAAGGCCGAGGAAACACAACGCGCTGCCGGCTACGGCACTGTGCAGGAAATCGTCATCTCCGGTGACAACGCTCGCGTCACGCTGAAGGACGAAAGTGGTGCCGAGCAAGTGCTCGATGTGGCCAAGGACAGCCTGCAACTGAGCCGCGGCGACGATGTTGCCGAAGGCGACCAGATTGGGGTAACCCGCCATTGGGCCGCTGGCCCGCTGGCATGGGGCCTGTGGACCACCTTGTGGATCTCGGTGGTGTCCGGGGCGCTGGGCCTGGTGATCGGCCTGTTCGCCGGATTGTGCCGGTTGTCGAACAACCCGACCCTGCGCGACCTGTCGACCGTGTATGTCGAGCTGGTGCGCGGCACGCCGCTGCTGGTGCAGATCTTCATCTTCTACTTCTTCATCGGCACCGTGCTCAACCTGTCCCGCGAGTTTGCCGGGGTAGCGGCGCTGGCATTGTTTACTGGTGCTTACGTGGCCGAAATCGTCCGTGCAGGCGTGCAGTCGATCGCCAAGGGCCAGAACGAGGCTGCGCGGTCGCTGGGCCTGAACGCTGGCCAGTCGATGCGCCATGTGATCTTGCCGCAGGCGTTCAAGCGCGTGCTTCCGCCCCTGGCCGGCCAGTTCATCAGCCTGGTCAAGGACACCTCGCTGGTGTCGGTGATCGCCATCACCGAACTGACCAAGAGTGGCCGTGAGGCCATCACCACCTCGTTCTCTACCTTCGAGATCTGGTTCTGCGTGGCAGGCCTGTACCTGCTGATCAACCTGCCGCTATCGCACATTGCCAGCCGGCTCGAGCGGAGGCTTGCGCAAAGTGATTGAAGTCCGTGATTTGCTGAAAGTCTTCGACACCCGTGGCCAGGTGGTAAGGGCTGTGGATAACGTCACCACTCAGGTCGCCAAGGGCGAAGTGGTGGTCGTGCTCGGCCCGTCGGGGTCGGGCAAATCGACGTTCCTGCGCTGCCTAAACGGCCTGGAGCATTTCGACCAAGGCCATGTGGCCATCGATGGCCTGCAACTGGCCGACCCTAAGACCGACATCAATGCCTACCGCCGCGAAGTTGGCATGGTGTTCCAGCACTTCAACCTGTTCCCGCACATGACTGTGCTGGAAAACCTGTGCCTGGCGCAGAAGGTGGTGCGCAAGCGCAACAAGGCTGACCGCGAGGCCAAGGCCCGGGCGCTGCTGGAAAAGGTCGGTATCGCGCAGAAGGCCAACGAATTCCCGTCCCGGCTTTCTGGCGGCCAGCAGCAGCGGGTCGCGATTGCCCGGGCCCTGGCGATGGACCCGAAAGTGATGCTGTTCGACGAGCCTACCTCGGCGCTCGACCCGGAAATGGTCGGTGAGGTGCTGGACGTGATGAAGACCCTGGCCCAGGAAGGCATGACCATGGTTTGTGTCACCCACGAAATGGGCTTCGCCCGCGAAGTGGCTGACCGCGTGCTGTTCTTCGACCACGGCAAACTGCTGGAAGATTCGGCCCCGGCCGCGTTCTTCGCTGCACCGAAAGACCCGCGTGCGCAGGCATTCCTGCGCCAGGTGCTGTAACCGCGCTGGCTTCTTCGCGGGCAAGCTCGCTCCTGCATGTCCACCACTGCCTTGATAGGGGTGATGTACCTGTGTGAGCGGGCTTGCCCGCGAAGAGGGCGAGGCGAAGTCAGAGGCTGAACCGCCCCACCATCCCCCGCAATTGCTGCCCCAGATGCTCCAGTTCTCCACTCGAGGCTGCTGTCTGTTCACTGGCCGCGCTGGTCTGATCCGAAACATCCCGTACATTGATCACACTTCGGTTGATCTGCTCGGCCACCACGCTCTGCTCTTCACTGGCGGTGGCGATCTGCTGGTTCATGCCCTGAATGCTCGACACCGTGTCGGTGATCTGGCTCAGTGCGTGCCCGGCCCTGCGGCTCAGCTCCACGCTCTGTTCGGTCAGGCTCTTGCTGCTGTCCAGCAAGCGGGTCACTTCGTCGGTACCGTTGTGCAGACTGTCGATCAGTTGGCCGATCTCTTCAGTCGCCGTCGACGTGCGCTGTGCCAGGCCACGCACCTCATCGGCCACCACGGCAAAGCCGCGCCCGGCTTCACCAGCCCGTGCCGCTTCGATCGCTGCGTTCAGCGCCAACAGGTTGGTCTGTTCGGACACCGACTTGATCACATCGAGAATGCTGCCAATCCGCTGGCTCTCGCCTGCCAGGTGCTGCATGGCCGCCAGGCAATGGTCCATCTGCCCGGCCAGCTGTTCGATACGGCCGATGGCTTCGGCGACGACCTGGTCACCCACCTGGGCCTGCTGGTCAGCGCTGGTCGCGGCCAGCGAGGCTTGCTCGGCGTTCTGTGCCACTTCCTGCACAGTGGCGCTCATCTGGTTCATGGCAGTCGCCACCTGGTCAGTTTCCTCGCGCTGCTGATTGATGCGCAGCTTGGTGTCTTCGCTACTGGCCGCCAACTGTGTGGCGGCCTGTGACAGCTGGCCGACACCCTGATCAATGCCACCGATCAGCTCGCGCAGGCTCAAGGTCATCTCGCGCATGCTGGTTTGCAGCTGGCCCATTTCGTCGCGACGTTGCACGCTGTCGACCTGGCTCAGGTCACCCTTGGCGATGCGGGCAGCCACGGCCAGTGTCTGGCGCAACGGCTGGGTGATCTGCAAGGTGATCAGCCAGGCGGCCAGCGCCCCTACCACCATGGCCAGCAGCGCCACACTGGTCAGCAGCGACCGGGCGGCCACGGCCTCACTGTCGCGTTGTTCGACCTTGCGTTTGCCCAGTTCGAGGCTCACCGTTCGCAGCTCGTTGCCCATGTTTTCCATGTTGTTCTGCAACTGCTCCACACGTACGGCGGCGCGGCGGTACTGATCCAGGCTGGTGCGATACTTGCTCAGCTCGACACCGGGCTGCTCAGTGATGGCGCGTGGCAAGCCCAACGGCGCAAGGCCTTCAAGCAGTTGCGCAAGGCTATTGTCGGCGGCATCCAGGGCGTTATCACCGACTTTGGCAAAATCCTCGACCGGGGCGAAGGTGTAGGCTGGAACCAGGCTTTGCTGGTTGGCACCTTCGACATGTCGGCTGAGGGTATCCATCAGGCCCAGCACACCACTTTGCTGACTGTTGTCAGGCATTTTCAGCAAGGCCTGGGTCTGCAGTTGGTCAATCGCCTCGCTGAGTGCATGCTCCTGTGACTGCAGGGCTTCGCGCAGGGCCACACGGCTGGCGACGCTGCGCTGCAGTTCGCTGAAGGTGTCGCCCAGGCTCTGCAACAATGCCATTTTCTCTGTCAGCAACTGCCGTGACTCATCGACGTTGCTGCGTTGTTGCAGGGTGGTCAGCATGCTGTTGAGCTGGTCGAGGATGTTGCTGATGCGTGCTCTGCTGGCATCGTCGTTGAGCACGCGGTAGGTGATGCGTTCCGCGCGCAGGTCTTTTGTCAGGTCGTTGATCAGGCCTATTTCGCTGAGTTGCTGTGAGCGCACGATGGCACCATCCAGGGCACGCCAGCCGCTGATGGTGGTGGCCAGGGTGAGCAGCAGGACCACGGCGAAGCCGAGGGCCAGCTTGGCGGCGACACTGATGTTGCCGAGCTTGCGGTTGAGGGAGCCAAGCATGGGGAATCTCCGAGCGAGTGAGAGAAAGGATGCAGGCGCATGGCTGGCATCACATCTCTGCCCATCGGCAGTGGAGCTGTAGGACTTGACCTGATAATCAGGTAGGAAAGTTCGCCGCGAACAGTAGGATATATTTCGTCCTGTGCCGTCCTCTTCGCGGGTAAACCCGCTCCTACGACAGCCTATGCATGTGTGTAGGCGCGGGTTTACCCGCGAATACGGTAGTGCCGGCAACGGTGAACGGCGGGTGGAAATTGGCCAGCAGGGCCGGCCCATTCGCGGGTGAACCCGCTCCTACGACGGCCTGTGCATGCGTGTAGGAGCGGGTTTACCCGCGAATACGGTGGCGGCGGCAACGGTGAACGGCGGGTGGAAATTGGCCAGCCGGCCTGGCCCATTCGCGGGTGAACCCGCTCCTACGACGGCCTGTGCATGCGTGTAGGAGCGGGTTTACCCGCGAATACGTTGGCGGCGGCAACGGTGAACGGCGGGTGGAAATTGGCCAGCCGGGCCGGCCCATTCGCGGGTGAACCCGCTCCTACGACGGCCTGTGCATGCGTGTAGGAGCGGGTTAACCCGCGAATACGGTGGTGCCGGCAACGGTGAACGGCGGGTGGAAATTGGCCAGCAGGGCCGGCCCATTCGCGGGTGAACCCGCTCCTACGACGGCCTGTGCATTGTGTGTAGGAGCGGGTTTACCCGCGAAGAGGCCCCACCGGGCGACCGCTGGTTCAGATCACAGCCGGAACCGCCCAACCAACCCTTGCAAATGGGTACCCAACCGCGCCAGTTCCACGCTGGAGCTGGCCGTCTCCTCACTCGCCGCCGAGGTCTGGTCGGAAATATCACGCACATTCATCACGCTGCGATTGATTTCTTCGGCCACCGCCGTCTGCTCCTCGGCCGCTGTGGCAATCTGCTGGTTCATTGCCTGAATCGACGACACCGTGCGGGTGATGGTTTCCAGCGAGCTGCCGGCGCGGCGGGTCAGCTCGACGCTGCTGTCGGTCAGTTGGCGGCTGTTGTCCATCACGCTGGCCACCCGTTGGGTGCCGCTTTGCAGGCCGGCAATCAACTCTTCGATCTCTTCGGTCGACTGCTGTGTGCGCTGGGCCAAGCTGCGTACTTCGTCGGCAACCACGGCAAAGCCACGCCCGGCCTCTCCGGCGCGGGCGGCTTCGATTGCTGCGTTGAGGGCGAGCAGGTTGGTTTGCTGGGCCACCGATTTGATTACGTCGAGTACGCTGCCGATCTTGTCGCTCTCGGTCTTGAGCAGGTTCATCGCTTCGCTGGAGTTGATCACTTCGCTTGCCAGGCGCTCGATCTGTGCCACTGCCTCGCCCACCACGCGATCGCCCTCGCGGGCCTGCTGGTCGGCCATCAAGGCGGCTTCCGAAGCCTGCTCGGCATTGCGTGCCACTTCGTGCACGGTGGCAGTCATCTGGTTCATCGCGGTCGCCACCTGGTCGGTTTCGACCTTTTGGTTGTTGACCCCGGCGCTGGTCTGCTCTGTGACCGCCGACAGCTCCTCGGCAGCGCTGGCGATCTGCGTCACGCCATCGCCAATACCGCCGATCAGTTCACGCAAACCTTGGGTCATACGATGCATGCTGGCCTGCAATTGGCCCAGTTCGTCGCGGCGTTGCACCTGCAGGCTCTGGGTCAGGTCTCCGCTGGCCACACGCTCTGCGGCGCGCAGTGTTTGGCGCAGAGGGATGATGATCTGCCGGGTAATGGCCCAGGCGGCCAGCAGGCCAAGGGCCAGTGCCAGCACGGTGGCAACTGCCAGCAGTGTTTTGGCCTGCGCGGCCGCGGCATCGCGCACCTCAGTTTGCGAGGTGGTCATCATCTGGCTGGCCTGCAGCAGTACCGTGCCTTGTTCAACCATGCGTTGCAGCGCTTGCTCACTGGCAAGCTGGGCATTGCCGAATTGGGTCACCGCATCGCGGTAGCCGCCCATGGCCGTGGCGGCATCATCCAGGCTGGCAGCATGTTCGGCTGGCACTTTGGCCGGCAGTGCACGCAGCTCGGCCAAGGCCTGGTCGATGGCCTTCAGTGCCGTTTGCTGGTAATCGGCATTGCCGCTGTAGGTGTAGCCACGCACCTGGAAACGCGCTTGTTGCAGCAGGGCGCTGACGTCCACCGCGTGCTGGTACTGGTTGATGTTTGCGCCTTGCAGCAGGCTACGCTGTACGCGGCCTATCAACTCCACGGCTTTATCGGCGCTGCTACCCAGTACATCACGGCTGGCTTCGCGACGTTGGTCGGCTTGCTTAAGCTCGTTGAATGCCTGCTGGTAGGTGCGCACTGCCTCGCGTTGCTGTTCGAGGCGTTGGCGGTCGGCGGGTTGTTCGATCTGGCCAAGCATCCGCTGCACCTGGCGGTCGAGGTTGCTCAGGGCTTTTTCCAGTTCTGCCAGCGAAGCGTCGTCGCGGCGGCGATCGTAATGCTGGCGGGCGATACGCAATTCCTGGGTGTATTGCTGGATAACAGAGATGTTTCCCAGCTTGTCGCCACGGTCGATGATGCTGTCCATGCCGTGCCAGCCGGTCAGGGTAATCGCCAGGGTAAACAGCAGCACCAGGCCGAAACCCAGCCCCAGTTTGCGATTGACGCTCACATCGCCCAGCGATTGGGCTAACCATTGATACATGTTCGACTCCCCGGCGGCTTGGCAGCACAAATAATTGTATTGTTGCCAAGGCCATCGGCCCGGGAGAGGGAAACTTGATGGGCGGAAAAGTGGTGTTTGTGTCAGAAAATACGCGAAAGCAGCGCGGTGACGGCGGTCTCCACCCGCAAGATGCGATCACCCAGCTGTACCGGCGCCAGGCCTGCCTTGCCCAGCAGGTCGATCTCGTAGGGGATCCAGCCACCCTCGGGGCCAATGGCCAGGGTAACGGTTTGCTCTACGGCGCGTGGACAGGCTGGGTAGGGGCCGGGATGGCCGACCAGGCCCAGGGTGCCGGCGGCGATGGTGGGCAGGCGGTCTTCGACAAAAGGCTTGAAGCGTTTTTCAATGATCACCTCGGGCAACACGGTGTCGCGCGCCTGTTCCAGGCCCAGGATCAGGTTTTCGCGAATGCTCTCGGGCTGCAGAAAAGGTGTTTGCCAGAAGCTTTTCTCGACTTTGTAGCTGTTCAGCAGGATCAGCCGCGGCACGCCCAGCGTGGCCACGGTCTGGAACAGCCGTCGCAGCATTTTGGGGCGCGGCACCGCCAGCACCAGGGTCAGCGGCAGCTTGGCCGGTGGCTGCTGGTCGAAGGCCACTTCAAGTTCGGCTTCGTGCTTTTCCAGGCGCAGCACCGTGGCCTTGCCCATCAGGCCATTGATACGGCCCACGCGCAGGTTGTCGCCCACTGCCACGCGGTGGATTTCCTGCATATGGGTGAAGCGCCGATCAGCAAGAACGACACGGTTGGCCGAGACGAAGTCGGCCTCTTCAAGAAGCAGCAGGTTCACGGTTGGGTCGCTGGTGGCTGGTCGTTATGGTCATCGGCGGTTTCGTCGTGGGCGCTGCGCTTGCGGATCAGGCTGCCGCACAGCACGCCGATCTCGAACAGCAGCCACATGGGCACGGCCAGCAGGGTCTGGGAGAAGATGTCCGGTGGGGTGAGGACCATGCCGACCACGAAGCAGCCGATGATCACATAAGGGCGTACTTTCTTCAGGTACTTCACGTCGACCACGCCGATCCACACCAGCAGCACCACCGCCACCGGGATTTCGAAGGCCACGCCGAAGGCGAAGAACAGCGTCATCACGAAGTCGAGGTAGCTTGCGATGTCGGTCATCATCGAAACGCCTTCTGGCGTGGCGCTGGCGAAGAAACCGAAGATCAGCGGGAATACAAGGAAGTAGGCGAAGGCCATGCCGGCATAGAACAGGAAGATGCTCGACACCAACAGTGGAATGGCGATGCGCTTTTCATGGCGGTACAGCCCTGGCGCGATAAAACCCCAGATCTGCTGAAGGATGAACGGGATGGCCAGGAACAGCGAGACGATCATGGTCAGCTTGAACGGCGTGAGGAACGGCGAGGCCACATCGGTGGCGATCATCGTTGCGTTGGCCGGCAAGTGCTCGCGCAGCGGCGCGGAAACCAGTGTGTAGATCTGCTGGGCGAAGGAGAACAGCCCGGCAAAGATCAGGAAAATGACGGCAACACAGCGCAGCAGGCGGGTGCGCAGTTCGGTCAGGTGCGAAACCAGCGGCATCGGCTGGTCGTGTTCCGGATTCTCGCTCATGGGGCTCGCGGCGGTTGAGGCGGTTCAGACGGTGCGGCCGGGGCAGCAGGTGCTTCGACCGGCCTGGCTTCGAGCCCGGCAGGTGGCTGCACGCTGGCCGTGGTGACCGGCGGCTTCGCGGGTGGCGTCATTGGGTTGAGGATGCGCTTGGCTTCCTCTTCCATCTGCAGGATGTGCTCGTTATGCAGCTGGCGGCGGATGTCGTCGGCGCCAATTTCGCGCTCCACTTCCATCTTGATGCTGTTGAAGCTGCGCTTGAGCCGGCCGATCCACAGGCCTGCCGTGCGCGCGGCACCCGGCAGGCGCTCGGGACCGAGCACCAGCAGGGCGACCAGGCCGACGAGCAGGAGCTCGCTGAAACTGATGCCGAACATGGGTCAGTCTTTCCGCTGCGGCTCTTGGACCGGGTGGGCCTGGCCTTCGATGGTGTGGCCTTGCTGCGGCTGCGCGGTGTTTTGCACCGGTGGCACAGGTTGGGCAGGCGGCGGAGTCTGCTCGGCCGGCTTGCTCTCTTCTTCGTTCATGGCCTTGCGGAAGCCCTTGATCGACTCGCCCAGGTCGCTGCCGAAGTTCTTCAGCTTCTTGGTGCCGAATACCAGGACCACGACGACCAGCAGGACAATCCAGTGTTTCCAGTCAAAAATACCCATGGTGCTCTCCTAGAATGCGTTGTGCTCAAGCCGAAGGCTGGCGTGCGGCCTTTTCATCATGCCCGGAAAGCCCGAAGCGGCGTTCCAGCTCATCCAGCACGGCTTGCGGATGCTGGCCCAGCGCACTGAGCATCACCAGGCTATGAAACCACAGGTCGGCGGTTTCGTAGATGACATCGCTGTAATCCTTGCTGATCTGGGCATCCTTGGCAGCAATGATCGTTTCGACCGACTCTTCGCCGAGCTTTTCAAGGATCTTGTTCAGGCCCTTGTGGTACAGGCTGGCCACGTAGGAGCTGTCAGGCGCCGCTTGCTTGCGTTCTTCAAGCACTTCGGCCAGGCGGTTGAGGGTGTCGCTCATGTCAATGTCCTGCGCTGTAGATGGCATCCGGGTCCTTCAGGACCGGGTCGACGATTTTCCACTGGCCGTCTTCATAGACGCGGTAGAAGCAGCTTTCACGACCGGTATGGCAGGCGATATGGCCCAGTTGCTCGACCATCAGGATGATCACGTCGGCGTCACAGTCCAGGCGCAACTCATGCAGTTTTTGCACATGCCCGGACTCCTCGCCTTTACGCCACAGCTTGCCACGCGAACGCGACCAGTAGATGGCACGCTGCTCGGCGGCGGTCAGGGCCAGCGATTCACGGTTCATCCAGGCCATCATCAGCACGCGTCCGGTCTTGTGGTCCTGGGCGATCGCCGGTACCAGGCCATCGCTGTTCCACTTGATCTCGTCCAGCCAGTCTTTCATCGTCGACTCCAAAACGGGCCCGCTCCTGTGCCGGGCCCTTTGCGCTAGTGTGCCAGCCACAGGCGCGGCTGGCTATTGGCGCACGATCAGGTAAAGGCCCGCAGCCAGCATCAACCAGGCTGGCCAGGCGGCCGGGGCGGCCAGGCTGGCGGTTTCGGCAGCGCCTGCAGCCAAAACTGCGCCACCGCCAAGCAGGCCGGCGCCCAGCAGGCGCAGCGCCCAGCGGTCGCCCTGGCGGCGCCGTTCCGGCAGTTGTGGATCGTGCAGGTGAGGCTGCGACAGGCGCTCGAGCAGGTCGCGGGTCATGCCGGCCAGGTGCGGCAGTTGCTCTACCTGGCTGTGCAGGTTGCCGAACACGGCCTTGGGGCTATAGCGGTCGCGCATCCAGCGTTCGAGGTACGGCTTGGCGGTGCTCCACAGGTCCAGGTCGGGGTACAGCTGTCGGCCCAGGCCTTCGATGTTGAGCAGGGTTTTCTGCAGCAATACCAACTGTGGCTGCACTTCCATGTTGAAGCGCCGTGCGGTCTGGAACAGGCGCATCAGCACCTGGCCGAAGGAAATATCTTTTAACGGTTTTTCAAAGATCGGCTCGCACACGGTGCGAATCGCTGCTTCGAACTCGTTGACCTTGGTGTTTGCCGGCACCCAACCCGAGTCGATGTGCAACTGGGCGACGCGGCGGTAGTCACGCTTGAAGAAGGCAAACAGGTTGCGCGCCAGGTAGTCCTGGTCCTCGGCGGTGAGGCTGCCGACGATGCCGCAGTCGATGGCAATGTACTGTGGGCTCCACGGTTTGACCGTGCTGACGAAGATGTTGCCAGGGTGCATGTCGGCATGGAAGAAGCTGTCGCGGAACACCTGGGTGAAGAACACTTCCACGCCGCGCTCGGCCAGCAGCTTCATGTCGGTGCGCTGGTCGGCCAAGGTGGCCATGTCGGTCACCGGTACGCCGTAGATGCGCTCCATCACCAGCACCTTGGGGCGGCACAGGTCCCAGTACACCTGGGGCACGTACATCAGCTCGGAGTCTTCGAAGTTGCGCCGCAGCTGGCTGGCGTTGGCAGCCTCGCGCAGCAGGTCGAGCTCGTCGTAGATGGTTTTTTCGTAGTCGCCGACGATTTCCACCGGGTGCAGGCGACGGGCATCCGCCGAGGCGCGTTCGGCGGCCTTGGCGATCAGGAACAGCCAGGCCAGGTCCTGGGCGATGACCGGCTTCAGGCCCGGGCGCACCACCTTGACCACCACCTCTTCGCCGGTTTTCAGGCGTGCGGCGTGCACCTGGGCCACCGAGGCCGAGGCCAGAGGCTCGACGTCGAAGCGGCTGAACACCTCGCCGACCTTCGCACCGAGCTGTTCCTCGATCAAGGCCACGGCTTTTTTCGGGTCGAACGGTGGCACACGGTCCTGCAACAGCATCAGTTCGTCGGCGATATCGGGGGGCAGCAGGTCGCGGCGGGTGGACAGCAGTTGGCCGAACTTGATGAAGATCGGCCCCAGGTCCTGCAGTGCCAGGCGCAGGCGCGCGCCACGGCTGAGTTCGGTGGGCTTGCGTGGCAGCCAGCGCCACGGCATCAACAGGCGCAGGCTGGCCAGCCACCAGGGCAGCAAGGGCTGGTCGAACAGCAGGTCATCGAGGCGGTAGCGGATCACCACACGCTGGATGCGAAAAAGACGTCGGACGGCGAGCAGCTTCATGCGTTATCGCTGGTATCAAGGGATCGGGAGAGGCGCTTGAGGCGCGCTTCGAGGCGTTCTGTATCAAGCTTCAAGGCATCGAGCTCGCTGAAGGCGGCTTCGGCTTCGCGCTTGCCGACCAGGGTACGGGATTCTTCGGCCAGGTATTCGGACAGGTTCTGGCTGAACCGTGCCAGGCCTTGGCGAGTCCAGCGAGCGCGCAGGCGGATATGGCCGGCCAGCATTGCCGTGGCGACCGGGCCAAGCCAGCGTTGCAGCTCGTGCTCCCAGTCCAGCTCCAGGTCCTGCAGCACACCGAACAGGTCGAGCAGTACGGCGCTGTCGCCGTGCAGCTCGACCTGCGGGCTGTGCAGTACAGCGGTCTTGTCCTTGACCAAGGCCAGTTGCGCCAGGCTACCGGCGGGGGCGCGCAGGCGGCAGTCGACCTCGCCCTCCCAATGGGCGGCGAGCATCAGGCCTTCTTCATCGGGCAGGATAAACACCTGCAGGGCCGGTTGGCGGCAGTCGATCTCGATGACTTTGCCTTCCAGCGCGGCCAGCCGCGGCAGGGCCGTGCTGTCCAGGCGCAGGACGCGGTTCAGGCCATGTTCGACGCTGGCGAGCAGCCCGGCCAGCAACATCAGGGCTTGATTCCCCGGTGCACGGCAACGATGCCGCTGGTCATGTTGTGGTAGGTGACGCGGTCGAAACCAGCCTCGACCATCATGCTCTTCAGGGTTTCCTGGTCAGGGTGCATGCGGATCGACTCGGCGAGGTAACGGTAGCTCTCGGCGTCATTGGTGATCAGCTTGCCAGCCAGCGGCATGAAGGCGAACGAGTAGGCGTCGTAGGCCTTGGACATCAGCTTGTTGGTCGGCTTGGAGAACTCCAGGATCAACAGGCGGCCACCGGGCTTGAGCACGCGCAGCATCGAACGGATGGCGGCGTCCTTGTGGGTAACGTTGCGCAGGCCGAAAGCGATGGTCACGCAGTCGAAGTGGTTGTCCGGGAACGGCAGCTTTTCAGCGTCGGCCTGGACGAACTCGATGTTGCCGGCTACGCCACGGTCAAGCAGGCGGTCACGGCCAACCTTGAGCATCGAATCGTTGATGTCGGCCAGCACCACTTGCCCGGTCGGCCCGACAAGACGGGAGAACTTGGCCGCCAGGTCACCGGTACCGCCGGCGATGTCCAGTACGCGGTTGCCGCTGCGCACGCCCGACAGCTCGATGGTAAAGCGCTTCCACAGGCGGTGCATGCCGCCGGAAAGCACGTCGTTCATCAGGTCGTACTTGGCTGCCACCGAGTGGAACACTTCGGCGACTTTCTTCGCCTTCTGGCTTTCAGGCACGTCCTGGTAGCCGAAATGGGTGGTGGGTTCGGCGTGGTCGCCTTTGCGCTGGTCGTTCATATCGCTTCACCGGAAAAAATTACCGCCATTCTAGGGCGAACGGGCGGATTTGTCTTGGCGGGGTGTGCCAGTGGGCAGGGGCGGGCATAATGCTCATTATGTCTACATCTTCAGGAACGCCCGCATGACCCAGATCAGCGTCGAACGCAAACACTCCCTCGGCCGTGATGCCGCCCGCGCCAAGGCCGAAGCGCTGGTCGACAAGCTCAGCCGCGAGTACGACCTCAAGGCCACCTGGAACGGTGACCGCGTGGACGTTGCGCGCAGTGGCGCCAATGGCAGCGTGCACATTGGCGACGACAGCATCCGCGTCGAATTGAAGCTGGGCATGATGCTGTCGATGATGAGCGGCACCATCAAGGGTGAGATCGAGCGGGCGCTGGACAAGGCCCTGGCCTGAGCCGGCGCCGCTGTCTGGCTACTGCGGCGCGTCCGCCGGGAAAGGAATGATGCCAATCACCTGCTCCAGGCGCAGATCGCCGCGGTAGATCGCGATGCGCTCGCGTGCGTCTGCGGCCTGCTCGAGCATGGCCTTGCGGCCCCTTACACCTGCATCCCAGAACTTGAGGTGGCCCTTGACGAAGTCATGCCCTCTCGCTTCGAGGCTGGAATAATGAAAGTGCGCCTCCCACAGTAGCCGCTGTGGCGCTTGCACATCGCGAATCTCGTAGACGTCGAGGTAATCATTGGCGTGACGTAGCTGCCGGCGAATCACGGTCTGCCTGACACGAATCCGCTTCTGCTCAGCCAGGAAACGAAGGGCCTTGCCGTCGGGATGGCGGGTGTTCAGATACGCGTCGGTGAGCAGCCGAAGCCTTTCGTGATGGACGCGGTCTACGGCTGCCCGAAGTAGGTCGACCAAGCTGGAATCCAGTGGGTTGTTCAGCTCGGTCAGTTGCTGCTGAACTTCGCGCATGTCACCGGCCGGCCATTCCAGGAAGTCGCTCAGGCTGTTGGGCTCATCGGCATAGTGAGCGGCGAAGGCGATTTTTCCATCCACCTCTGCCAGCAGGCGGTTTGCTCGCTGGCGAAGCTGTGCCCGGTCGCGCGGGGCCGGCCGCGCTTGCTCAGGCACGGCATGCCACACCCCGTCGCGTTGAGCGAAGCTGCCCGCAGGCTCCTGATTGAATGCACTGCGCTGGATGGCCCGGTTGCCCATTTGGTCGATTTCCACCAGCAACGGTCGACCTCGGTCGACACGGATGACCCGGCGCCTGATCGTTGCCGGGCGATGGTAGGGCGCTGGCGAGGGGGGACTGATGCCGCTGTCGAGGTTGGTCAAGCTCGCGCTCAGTTGCTGCTCCGTGATCTGGGTGATCGTGGACAGTTCGCGTATGTATTCGTCCAGCACGTCAGCCACCAGCGCAGGGGAGTCCAACGTCTTCATGTATTGGGCGCGGTCCAGCACGGTACGGTATTTCTGAAGGATATCCTCAAGCAGTTCGGCTTTGACCTGGGCCGTCTCTTCGGTGGCTGCCAGGCCGTCGTGGCTCCATACCGTGCGGCTGAATTCGATGCCGCTGAGCGGTGCGCGCATTGCAAGCAAATGCTCGGCCGTGTCCGCAGAGAGCCGAGACTTGTCCACGGCGAGGTAGGCCAGGTCACTGAGCAGTTGGGCCCGAATGACCAGCGTCGAATACGTCCTGCGTTGAATGGTCTGAGCGAGTTTCGTGGCTTTATTGGCAAAATCGATCTTGGGGTCCTGCAGTGTTTCCGCCAGGATCCGATCCAGCCGCTGGCTGACGACAAGCAGGCGGCGGCTGGCCTGGCAGGAATCGCGTACCCGTTCACGATGATCGAGGTATTGCTGAATCTGCTCGGCTGTCTCTGGAAAGCGGGGCAGCCCGATGGCCTGTGCGCTCAGTGCCTGATGGTCGACCTGCTCCAGCAGGCGGCGGCACAGCAGCATGTCGTTTTCGATGGCTGCACCGTACCAATTGCCGTATCGCCGTCGGTTCGGGGCTCGGGTGTCGAATTTGCTGAACCGTGGTTCAGCCATCTCCTTGAATACTTCGATGTTTCCATGCAGCAGCGTGCTCTGCCGTTCCAGGTAGAGCGCGGATGCCCGGATTTCCGGCAAATGGCGCAGGCGTTGGGCTTTGAGTGCCTGCCTCTGAAGCTGCAATGCTGGCGGCGGTGAAGCGCGCTCCTGTGCAGGCAGTGCGTCGATAGCCATGCTGTACTCCTGAGCGAGGTCGTCATAAGCCTGCAGTTGCACTTGGCTGCGTTCCATAAGTGGCGCCATCTGATTAAGCATTTGTTGATTCGCCGTGGCGGTTGCGCTCAACGTGTCGAACCGTTGGCGGTTTTCAGCGTTGATGGTGTGCCTGTCCTTTGGCATGCCGCCAAAGAGGCTCACGTTCAAAGTCCATTGTTCATGCCAGCGCGTAAGCCATGGCCCTTTTTGCCGTTCACGACCTACGATGTGATAACCGTCCGGGTCGCCATTCCATTGCGACACCCATTCGCTGCTGCTCGGCTCGGGCCCGATGATCTGCATGCCGTTCCAGGTCTCGATGACCTCATAGGCGTCATCGCCGAGCTTGACGTAGTACCGGCCGGCGATGCTGTACAGGCCCCGCAGACGGCCCTTAGCCAGTGGCAGGTGCCCTTCCAGCGGCTGCAAAGCCTGCAATTGGGCCATTGACTGACGCACCTGGGGCGACAGCTTGCTCAGGCTCTGCTCCTCACGCCAGGCATTTACCCGCATGATCCTGGGCTGCGGCGGCTCGACGGGGGCCTGCCAGGGTTTCTCCTGTGGCTGCTCGACCGCTGGCGGCGGGGAATCTTCCTTCGGCGCAGGGCCTGAAAAACGGAGCGTAGCGGCCTCTTCGCTGTTGGTGGGTGGCGTTGCAGGGCGGTGGGCAAGGAGCAAGGCCAGGTTGGTGATCAGGTCTATGGCTGCGACGATCTTGTTGTCACCGCTGCGCTTGATCAGCGCCTCCACGTCTTCCTTGGCTGCCGACAGCGCCACCACCAGCCACACCAGCGTGGTCATCGGGCCATGCCAAAGTTGGGTGACGGTATTGAAGATCGCCCACGCAGCCTCCTTCACCAAAGCCCGCACTTCTTGAGCATTGGAGACGCTGTTGCTGGCTGAGGCCAATAACATGGTCTCGATACGCGCGTTGAACAGGTAGGTGTCCAGATCTTCCGTCCACGCCTGGAACGAGACCTGGACCGGGCGTCTGAGGCGTTGCAAAAGGCCGTCCAGTAGCTCGACCGGCACATTGAGCAGGTGCGTCAGCGCTTTAATGTTCGGGTGCAAGTGCGGGTGCTTGAACCCGTCGTTCTGGTAAATCGGGCGCGCGTCATCGTCGAGCCAGGCCAATACGCTCTCTTGCAGTTCGCCCCTGCTGCGGATTGCGTCCATTAGCAATTCGAGGGTCGGAAATTCCTGCAACGCTCTGCCGGCATAGAATGGGCGGTACAAGACCCAGGTGCCGCTTGCCGGTATTTCGATAATGAACATCCCGTGCGCCACATCGCTTGCCGAAGCGCCAGGTGCGCAAAGAAACGCCAGGGGGGCGATGCGCAGAAGGTCCACGCCATTGGACATGCCCTGGCAGAACCTGAGAATTGCCTGGCTTGCCGTTTCGCCAAGCTGTTGCTCGATCTTGGCCTTCAGGGTGCTGAACCGAAGGGCGTAACGCCATTCCCTGGCATGCTGTCGGATTCGCTCGGCCCTGCGCGGTTGGGTGTTGACTTGGTCCTTCAGGTAGGAGGGGTAGTGACCGCCGATGTCGACCTGATGAATCAGGCCCCTGATCTGGTCGATGCTCAGCCAGTCGGTGACAGGCGAGCCGTCCTCGAAATTCATCCCGCTCATCACCTCGCCAGCCTCCAGCCGCAGGCGTGAAACTGCCAAGTCGGTCAGGGGCACCGTGCGCAAGAACAGTGACTGCCCTTGTGTGCCGGCGCCGATGATGGCCTGGGAAATGCGGATGTGCACCTCGTTCGGATCGTGCACCGCCTTGTCTGGGTAGCTGGTCTGCAGGGTCTCACGCAAGCGGCGAGCGGCGTAATCACGGATATCCTCGACATCGCCCAGCGATGTGCGACCCTTCGACCGACCTTGGTTCGCCGCCAGATCGAGCAGTGCAGTGTGATAGGCATAGCGGTCCTCAGCGCTGGCATTGAGCAGCCATCGCGGCGGACTGACGGCGGGTGCAGTTCGTTCCTGCGAAGGCAGGTCGAGGAAGTAAGCTGACGGGTCGCTCACCTGGCGCAGTTGTCGCTCCAACTCGTCGACGGTTGCCAGGCCAGCAAGACGCAGGCGTCCGATGTCGTCAAGGATATCGTTCAGCAGCTGCCTGGCCTGGAAGGCGAAAGGCCGTCCGATCACCGGCGTGTGCGCCCAGGACAATGCCTCGAAGCGATAGCGTTGCGCTAGCTGCCGTTGCAGCGCAGTGGCAAAGCTGGGCAGGTCAACATGGCGACGAACCGAACCGCAGGGCTTGCATTGCAGAACCAGGTTGCGGTTGCCGCTTGTGGTGATGAGCAACAGATCCGGTAGGGTAACGGTGTGTGCCCCGCCATCCGTTCCGAGCGTGACTTGTATCGCCTCGACAGCCAGGCTGTCGTGTACCCCGTCGAGCAGGGCGTACATTGCAGCTTTTGCATCATCTGCCAGACCTTGGCGAGGGAGGTTCTCGAGCAATGCAGCCTTGATGGTGTGCTCCAGCCAGAGCATGCGCGAGACTTGGCTGTCTTCGTCGAGCCCGTTCCAGAAGCCGATCTGGGCTTGCTGGAAGGCGGGTATCAACGCGCCAAGCACTGTATCGAAGTCATCGTTGAGCTTCGACAGGTCCGGCATGATTTCGGGTTGGCGGAGGTTGTCCTGGCTTTGCTCCTGAATTTGAAACACATGGGGAGGGCTGATGCTCAGCCTGTCTGCGGCGCCCAGTTGCACACGTTCCTTGGCCAGAAAATGCTTGAGAAGCTCGTCCACCAGCCCGCTCTGACGTGAGAGGTCATCGGTGCTGGCCGGTGCATGCAGGATGACGAAAGGATCGAGCGATGTGATGTGAGGGTGGTTGCGGTGCACCCATGGATACCGGTCGCTGAAAACCTGGAATGCTTCTTTTGATAAAACGTCCCGCAGGCTGGGTCGTTTGGAGAAACAGGCTGCCACGCGTTGCTTGAACGTCAGCCTGGGTGGGTTTGCTACAGCAGTCATGGCGTCGATGTCCGTGAGGTGAGGCCTGCGACGCTAGCGCTATGGTGAACGGGGCTTGCGGTATATAGATGCGACAACGAAGACCTTAGGGTGAGGTTTCTAATTTTCTTCCCTACCTTATGCACAAGCCCAGCCTCCATGGGCGGTTTTCCACCACTCATGAGCATGAGGTACACAGCATGGCCAAAGTGATTGCGAAGAAAAAAGACGAAGCCCTGGACACGCTTGGCGAGGTGCGCGGCTATGCGCGCAAGATCTGGCTGGCCGGTATCGGCGCCTACGCCCGCGTCGGTCAGGAAGGCGCTGACTACTTCAAAGAGCTGGTCAGGGCGGGTGAAGGTGTCGAGAAGCGCGGCAAGAAGCGCATCGATAAAGAACTCGATGCCGCCAACCATCAGCTCGACGAAGTCGGTGAAGAAGTGAGCCGCGTACGCGGCAAGGTAGAAATTCAACTCGACAAGATCGAAAAAGCTTTCGACGCACGGGTCGGTCGCGCCTTGAATCGCCTGGGTATTCCGTCTAAACATGACGTTGAGGCGTTGTCGATCAAGCTTGAACAGTTGCATGAGCTGCTTGAGCGCGTCGCGCACAAACCATAAGGAGAGCAGGATGGCTGGCAAGAAGAACACCGAAAAAGAAAGCAGCTCCTGGGTCGGCGGGATCGAGAAATACTCCCGCAAGATCTGGCTGGCGGGGCTGGGTATCTATTCGAAGATCGACCAGGACGGCCCGAAGCTGTTCGACTCGCTGGTGAAGGATGGCGAGAAGGCCGAGAAGCAGGCGAAAAAGACGGCTGAAGATGTTGCCGAGACTGCCAAGTCTTCGACCACTTCGCGGGTGACGGGCGTGAAGGACCGTGCGCTGGGCAAGTGGAGCGAACTTGAAGAAGCCTTCGACAAGCGCCTTAACAGCGCCATCTCGCGCCTGGGTGTGCCGAGCCGCAACGAGATCAAGGCACTGCACCAGCAGGTGGACAGCCTGACCAAGCAGATCGAGAAGCTGACCGGTGCTTCGGTTACGCCGATTTCGTCGCGCACTGCAGCAACCAAGCCGGCTGCGAGCAAGGCTGCGGCCAAGCCACTGGCCAAGGCAGCAGCCAAGCCTGCGGCGAAAACGGCGGCGGCCAAACCTGCTGCTAAAACCGCAGCGGCAAAACCCGCAGCCAAAACCGCAGCGGCAAAACCTGCAGCCAAGCCTGCAGCAGCCAAGCCTGCGGCGAAGCCGGCAGCGGCCAAGAAACCTGCGGTGAAGAAGGCGCCGGCCAAACCGGCAGCCGCCAAGCCGGCGGCCCCAGCGGCCAGCGCTGCGCCTGCTGCGACCACTGCACCGGCACCTGCCGCTACCCCGGCCAGCAGCACGCCATCGGCACCTACCGGCACCGGTACCCTGATCTGATACCGCGTCGCCTTCTTCGCGGGTAAACCCGCTCCCACAAGATGCGCCACCTTGTAGGAGCGGGTTTACCCGCGAATGCGTCGGCTGCAACACCACATCTCCAGCAGGCCTACCCCTCCAGGTACTTCACTGCCAGCTGCTCCGCCGCCGCCCGGGCCTGGGCCTGCAGATGCGGCGCCACCAGCATCATCACCTGATACACCACGATCCCCACATCCCCCTCGCGCCCCAGCACACGCTGATAATCCAGCGAGAACATCAGCGTCAGTGTGATCTGCTCAACCAGTTGCCCCAGCGCCTGGGTATCACTCTCCACCAGCCCCTGGCGCTTCAGGCTGGCCAACAGCGCCGCCAGCGTGCGTTTGATTGCATTGATCAGGCTGCGCATGCCTCGGGCGAGCTTGGGCAGGCGCCCGGTCAGGTTGGACAGGTCCTGGAACAGGAAGCGGTACTGAGCCATGCGCTCGACGATCAAGTGCAGAAACAGCCAGTAGTCCTCTGCGTCCAGGCGCACCTCCAGCGGCGGGTCCAGCAACGGCATCAACGCTTCTTCAAAACGCTCGAACAAGCCCAGTACCAAGGGCTCCTTGCCATGGAAGTGGTAGTACAGGTTGCCTGGGCTGATGCCGAGTTCGTTGGCAATTTCCAGGGTGGATACGTTGGGTTCGCCCTGCTGGTTGAACAACTGCAGGGCGCATTCAAGGATACGGTCGCGGGTTTTCATCCAGTCAGCAGCTCATCGGGTCAGCACGTAGGTGCCTGGCGCGGGGCCTAGCGGTGGGTAAGTGGCGTTGCCCAGTTCAGTGCGCGGTGCCTTGAGCAGGCCGGAGCGTGCGGTGATCCACTCCAGCCACAACGGCCACCAGCTGCCTTCACTGCGCTTGGCGTCGTGGAACCAGGCGCGTGGGTCGCTGCTCAGCTTGGGGTTGGCCAGGTAGTAGGCCTTGGGGTTGCCTGGCGGGTTGATGATGCTCTGGATATGCCCGCTGTTGGCCAGCACGAAGCGCCGTTCGCCACCCAGCAGCAAGGCCGAGCGGTACACCGCGTCCCATGGCGTGATGTGGTCGTTGCTGCCGGCCACGGTAAAGCTGTCGATATTGACCTGCTGCAGGTCAATCGGGGTACCGCACACCTCCAGCCCGGACGCGTAGGTCAAGGGGTTGAGCTTGAAAAACTCCAGCAGGTCGCCATGCAGCGCGGCGGGCAGGCGCGTGCTGTCGGCATTCCAGTACAGGATGTCGAACGCCGGCGGTGTCTTGCCGAGCAGGTAGTTGTTGACCCAGTAGTTCCAGATCAGGTCGTTGGGCCGCATCCAGGCGAAGATCCGCGCCACTTCGCCACCGTCCAGCACGCCGCGCTGATAAGAGCGGCGCTTGGCCGCTTCGATGGTCTGCTCATCGGCGAACAGGCTGGCCGGGCTTTCGAACTTGCTGTCCAGCAAGCTGACCAGGTAGGTGGCACTGCGTACCCGGCGCAATTGCTGCTTGGCTTGCAGGTGGCCTTGCAGTGCGGCCATGGTCAGGCCACCGGCACAGGCGCCCATCAGGTTGGGGTCGCGGTTGCCGCTGATACTGCGGCAGGCATTAAGCGCTTCCTCCAGGGCTTGCACGTAGCTGGAAAGGCCCCATTCACGGTGGCGTGGGTCGGGGTTGCGCCAGCTGACCATGAACACCTGCAAGCCGCTTTTGAGCATGTACTGGACAAAGCTGTTGGTAGCGCTGAGGTCGAAGATGTAGAACTTGTTGATCTGAGGCGGCACGACCAGCAGTGGGCGTGCGTGCTGCTTTTCGCTCATCGGCGAGTACTGGATCAGCTCCAGCAGCTCGTTGCGAAATACCACTGCGCCAGGGGTCGCCGCCAGGTTGGCGCCTACTTCGAAGGCGCGCTCGTCCACCTGACGCGGCAGCCCATCGTTGTGACGCAGGTCGTCGAGCAGGTGGGCCACGCCGCGCACCAGGCTCTGGCCGCCGGTGTTGAACAGCTCCTTGACCGCCAGCGGATTGAGCAGTGAGTTGCTGGGCGCCAGCGCATCGTTGATCAGGTTGAACAGGAAGTGGGCGCGGGCTCGATCATCGTCGTTTAAATGGCTTTCATCGATCCACTGGCGTGTCTGCTTCTGCCAGGCCAGATAGGCCTGCAGGCCGCGGCGGTAGAGCGGGTTCTGGCTCCAGGTCGGGTCACTGAAGCGTGCGTCACGCGGGTTCGGCTGGTAGGGCGTGTCCCCCAGCATCACCCGCCCCAACTGCCCGCCAAGCGCCAGCAGATGATGCGCGGTATGCAGCGGGTGGCGCAGGCCGTGGCGGCCGACGTTGCGCAGCGTGGAAAGCAGGTCGCGGCCGCGCAGGCCGAGGATGGCGTTCTGCACGTTCATGCGGGTGGCGGGGAGCGTTGTCGATCCTTTGGCCGGTTTGTCTTTCATGGCAACACTCCCTCGTCTGATCCATTTCCCCTGTCAGGCCGCAGCTGTTTCACCCCCCCGAGGCCGGACGGGGATGCATGACCGCACGCTGACGTTCTTCCTGCAGGAACTTCATGATGATCGGGGCGACGGCTTCGGCACGGGTGATCAGGAACAGATGGCCGTCGTCGATAATGTGTAGCTGGGCATTGGGAATCCGCCAGGCCAGCAGGCGCATGTTGATCAGCGGGATCAGCGGGTCGTCGTCACCGGCCAGTACCAGGGTGGGCTGCTGGATCTTGTGCAGCCAGTGGATGCTGGTCCAGCCCAGCCCTGCGAACAGCTGCCAGTAGTAGCCCAGCTTGCCGCCGGAGCGCACCTTGGCGGCATGGTGCATGGCCAGGTCGGGGTCACGTCGGAAGCCGCCGCCATAGATCATCGGTGCAATGCGGATGACATGCGACGGCTGCACGTAACGCCGGGGGCTGGCCATCATCCACAGCACCTTGGGCTTGCCTGGCACCATTACCGCACCGGCAGCGGTGGCGGCCAGCACCAGTTTCTTGCAGCGCTCGGGGTAATCGTGAGCAAACTGCTGGGCCAGGGCGCCGCCCCAGGACACGCCGATGACGTTGACCTGGCCGTAGTCGAGGTAGTCGAGCATGCGTGCGGTCAGCTTGGCCAGCCCAGGGAAGCGATACGGGTGGCGTGGTGTGGACGAGCCGCCGACCCCAGGCACATCGAAGGCGATGACTTCCAGGTCCGGGTCAAGTGCATCGATGAACGGGAACACCAGCTCGAGGTTGGCGCCGATGCCGTTGAAGATCAGCAACGGCGTCAGGTGCGGTTTGCCAGGGCGAACAGCGGTGCGGATGGACTGGTGGTCCAGCTCGACGGTCCTGAAAATATAGGGTTGCGGCATGCACGTGACTCTTGGGTGAAGTAAACACCGTGGCGCCCCGCGGGCCACCACGGCGCTGTAACTCAACGCTCGTGAACGTAGGTGCCTGGGGAGGCTTCGCCGGCGGCGTAGGCACGGTTGCCCAGGCGGGTCGGTGCCTTTTTCAGCGCACCGGCACGCTCGCCCAGCCAACTTTGCCAGTGCAACCACCAGGAGTCTGCATGCTTGGTGGCGTTTTCCTGCCAGGCCACCGGGTCCCCCGGGCGGTCGGCACCGGTCATGAAGCGTGCCTTCGGGTTGCCCGGCGGGTTGAGGATGCTCTGGATATGCCCGCTGTTGGACAGTACGAATTCGATCTTGCCACCGAACAGATGTGCCGAGCGGTAGCATGACGGCCATGGGGTGATGTGGTCGTTGGTGCCGGCGAGGCTGTAGATGTCGCATTTGACCTGTTTCAGGTCGATCGCGGTGCCACACACTTCCAGGGCATCGGGGCGGGTCAGCGGGTTGCTCTTGAACATTTCGATCAGGTCGCCGTGGAAGGCGGCCGGCAGGCGCGTGGTGTCGTTGTTCCAGAACAGGATGTCGAACACGGGGGGCTCATTGCCCAGCAGGTAGTTGTTGACCCAGTAATTCCAGATCAGGTCGTTGGGGCGCATCCAGGCGAACACCTTGGCCATTTCGCTGCCTTCCAGCACGCCTGCCTGATAAGAGTGGCGCTTGGCGGCCTCCAAGGTCTGCTCGTCGACAAACAATGCAACCTGGTTGTCCATGGTAGTGTCCAGCACGCTGACCAGCAGGGTCAGGGCGTTGACCTTGTTCTCGCCAATGGCGGCATAGTGGCCCACCAGTGCGGTACAGGTGATGCCGCCGGAGCAGGCGCCGAGCATGTTCAAGTCTTTGCTGCCGGTAATCGCCAGCACCGCGTCGACGGCTTCTTTCAGCGCATCGATGTAGGTGGACAGGCCCCACTCGCGCTGGGCCTTTGTCGGGTTGCGCCAGCTGATAATGAAGGTCTGCTGCTGCGAGCGCAGGCAGAAGCGCGCCAGGCTCTTTTCCGGGCTGAGGTCGAACACGTAGAACTTGTTGATCTGCGGTGGCACCACCAGCAGCGGGCGGGCATGCACCTGCTCGGTGATGGGGCTGTACTGGATCAGTTCCAGCACATCGTTGCGGTACACCACCGCGCCTTCGCTGGTGCCCAGGTTCTTGCCCACTTCGAAGGCATCCATGTTCACCTGGCTGGGCATGCCGCCGTTATTGACCATGTCCTTGGCCAAGTTGGACAGGCCATCGAGCAGGCTCTTGCCGCCGGTTTCGAAGAAGCGTTTGACCGCAGCCGGGTTGGACAGGGTATTGGTCGGCGCCATGGCCTCGGTCATCAGGTTGATGACGAACTGGCCGCGGCTGATGTCCTGGGGGGACAGGTCGCTGCTGCTGACCCAGTCCTGCAGCTCCTTGCGCCAGGCCAGGTAGGTTTGCAGGTAGCGGCGGTACAGCGGGTTGTTGCTCCAGGCCGGATCATTGAAGCGACGGTCGTCGCTGTCCGGGGCCAGGCTGGATTTGCCCAGCAACACGTTCTTCAGCTCCAGGCCAAAGTGAGCCACATGCTTGGCGCTGTGCAGCGGTTGGCGCACGGCCTGGCGCAGCACGGTGCGTGCCGAGCTCAACAGGTCCTTGCGGCGGATGCCGATGACCGGGTTCAGCCCCAGGGTGTTTTCCGAGGCCTGCCGCTGCAGCTCATCGTTGTTCTTGTTACTCATCTACGACGCTCCGTTGTCCTGAGACGAGTACCGGTTGCTGTGGTGGGTGCACAGCCCTGAGCCCGGTACTGCTACTCGGGTGACCAGTGATAAGGAACAGCGGTGCTGCGTGGGTGCTGACGACCTGCAAAGTGATGCAGGGAACTTGCCACACCCATTGGTTACCCGACTTTCGTGTAATGCGCAAGACAGCCCTTCACTGGGCTGTCTGCAAGTCATTCAAACAGATGAATTTAGAAAATGCGCTCTAAACCCCTCAGGCCTTGCGCTAGAGCATGAGCTTGACCACAGATTCGGCTGGGTCGCGAGATTTGCCGGCCTTGTGCAACTCGTCGAGGTATTCCGCCCACAGTTGTTCCTGGCGCAGGCACAGTTGCTCAAGGTATTCCCAGGTGAACAAGCCGCTGTCATGGCCGTCGTCGAAGGTCAGTTTCAGTGCATATTGGCCGGCAGGTTCCAGGCCACTGAGGCCAACGTTGATCTTGCCGAACTGCAGGATGGGGTTGCCGTGGCCCTGGACCTCGGCGGAGGGAGAGTGCACGCGCAGGAATTCGGCAGGCAGGTGGTAGACCTCGCCGGGCGCGTAGGTGAGGCTGAGGGTTTTGGAGGCTTTGTGCAGGTTGATGGCGGTAGGCAGGCGGGCCATGGGCAGAATCTCTCGGGAGCTGATGAAGCACAGCTTCCAGCTTATGGGGGAGGGATTCAAGGGCCTCTTCGAGGGCAAGCCCGCCCCTGCACGGATCACCACAGGCCCAAGGGATGGGGTGACATGTGCAGGAGCGGGCTTGCCCGCGAAACTGTCGAAACCGGTCTTACAGGATGTAACGCGACAGGTCTTCGTTCTGTGCCAGCTCACCCAGGTGGCTGTTCACATACGCCGCGTCGATCTGGATCGGCGCTTCGTCATGGGTGCTGGCCAGGTCGCCCGCACTGAACGACACTTCTTCGAGCAAGCGCTCGAGCAGAGTGTGCAGGCGGCGGGCACCGATGTTTTCGGTCTTCTCGTTGACCTGGTAGGCAATCTCGGCCAGGCGCTTGATGCCGTCGGCGAGGAACTCGATGTTCAGGCCTTCGGTCTTCAGCAATGCCTGGTACTGCTCGGTCAGCGACGCGTGCGGCTCCTGCAGGATGCGCTCGAAGTCTTCCGGGGTCAGTGCCTTCAGCTCGACACGAATCGGCAGGCGGCCTTGCAGCTCGGGCACCAGGTCGCTCGGCTTGCTCAGGTGGAATGCACCCGAGGCAATGAACAGAATGTGGTCGGTCTTGACCATGCCCAGCTTGGTGTTGACGGTGCAGCCTTCGATCAGCGGCAGCAGATCGCGCTGCACGCCTTCACGGGACACATCGGCGCCGCCAACGTTGCCGCGCTTGGCAACCTTGTCGATTTCGTCGATGAACACGATGCCGTGCTGTTCGACCGCTTCCAGAGCCTTGGCCTTGAGTTCTTCCTCGTTGACCAGGCGGCTCGCTTCTTCATCGCGAACCATCTTCAGCGCTTCTTTCACCTTCAGCTTGCGCGCTTTGCGCTTGCCCTTGCCCATGTTGGCAAACAGGCTTTGCAGTTGGTTGGTCATTTCTTCCATGCCGGGCGGCGCAGCAATTTCGACACCGACGGCATCGGCCACTTCAATCTCGATTTCCTTGTCGTCCAGCTGGCCTTCGCGCAGGCGCTTGCGGAACAGCTGGCGGGTGTTGGAGTCGCTGCTGGTCTGTGCGGCTTCTTCGCTGAAGCTGGTGACGCGTGCCTGGGGCAGCAGGGCGTCGAGGATGCGGTCTTCGGCGGCGTCTTCGGCGCGGTGGCGCACGCGGATGATTTCCTGCTCGCGCAGCATCTTCAGCGCGGCATCGGCCAGGTCACGGATGATCGATTCGACGTCGCGGCCCACGTAGCCCACTTCGGTGAACTTGGTGGCTTCGACCTTGAGGAACGGCGCGTTGGCCAGTTTGGCCAGCCGGCGGGCGATTTCGGTCTTGCCGACGCCGGTAGGGCCGATCATCAGGATGTTCTTGGGGGTGACTTCGGCACGCAGCTCGGCAGGGAGCTGCATGCGCCGCCAGCGGTTGCGCAGGGCAATGGCCACGGCGCGCTTGGCGTCGTCCTGGCCGATGATGTGGCGGTTGAGTTCGTGGACGATCTCGCGGGGGGTCATGGACATGATCAATACGGTCCTTGGGCAGGTGAGTCAGCGTGGAAAAGCCCCTTCACCGGGAAGGGGCGCCAGAACAGCTGAATCAGTCGGCCAGGTCCTGCTCCTCGATGGTCAGGTTGTGGTTGGTGAACACGCAGATGTCGCCGGCGATGTTCAGGGCGGTCTCGGCGATTTCGCGGGCCGAGAGGTCGGTCTTGTTCAGCAGGGCACGGGCTGCGGCCTGGGCATAGGCGCCGCCGGAACCCATGGCGATCAGGCCATCTTCGGGTTCGACCACGTCACCGTTGCCGGTGATGATCAGGGATGCATCCTTGTTGGCCACGGCCAGCATGGCTTCCAGGCGGCTCAGTGAGCGGTCGGTACGCCATTCCTTGGCCAGCTCGACGGCGGCGCGTACCAGGTGGCCCTGGTGTTTTTCCAGCTGACCTTCAAAGCGCTCGAACAGGGTGAAGGCGTCGGCAGTGGCGCCGGCGAAGCCCGCGATGACCTGGCCGTGGTACAGGCGGCGCACCTTCTTGGCGTTGCCTTTCATCACGGTGTTGCCAAGGGATACCTGGCCGTCGCCGCCCATGACGACTTTGCCGTTACGGCGGACAGAAACGATTGTGGTCAAGGGGAGAGTCTCCACGCAGCGGGGCGAAAGTGCCTGATGCAGACTCATATGGGGGTGGGGGGAAGGATTTCAACCGGGGGGGATGAATGGTTGGTGCAGGCTCAAGGTTGTAGGTGGTCAATGTGGGAGCCTTGCGTCGCGAAAGGGCCGCGCAGCGGCCCCAGGATCTCGGCATCATGCATAGATCGCTGGGGCCGCTTTGCGGCCCTATCGCGACACAAGGCCGCTCTCACAGGGGTTGCTCAGGCCTCGTGGCAGACGTGGCCATCGACCAAGGTATAACGCACTGCACCTGGCAGGCAGTGGCCGATGAACGGGCAGTTCTCGCCACGGGAGAACCATTGTTCGCCAGCAACGGTGGACGCTTGCGGGTCGAACAGCACCAGGTCGGCCGCGCCACCCACTTTCAGCTCCCCAGCCGGCAGGCGCAGGGCGGCAGCCGGGCCGCTGCTCAGACGGGCCAGCAAGGTCGGCAGGTCGAGCAGGCCGTCTTGCACCAGGGTCATGGCCAGTGGCAGCAGCAACTCGACGCTGCTGATACCCGGCTCGGTGGCGCCGAACGGGGCCAGCTTGGCGTCGCGCTCGTGCGGCTGGTGGTGGCTGGAGATGGCCTGGATCACCCCCGACTTCACCGCCTCGCGCAATCCGTCACGGTCGGCAGCGGTGCGCAGCGGCGGCTGCACGTGGTACAGGCTGGAGAACTCGCGCAGCGACTCGTCCGTGAGGATCAGCTGGTACAGCGCTACATCGGCGGTCACAGGCAGGCCCAAGGCCTGGGCCTGGGCGATCAGCCGCGCGCCACGGGCGCTGGTGATCTGGCTGAAGTGCGCACGCACACCGCTCTGTTCCACCAGCAGCAGGTTGCGCGCCAGGGCCACGGTTTCGGCGCTTTCCGGGATGCCCGGCAGCCCGAGGAAGCTGGCCATGGCACCTTCGTGGGCCAGGCCGCCCTGGGCCAGATCGCGGTCCTGGGAGTGGAACACCACCGTCAGGTCGAAGGTGGCGGCATACTCCAGGGCGCGGGCCAGGGTACGGTTGTTGGGGATTTCCTTCAGGCCGTTGCCAAACGCTACGCAACCGGTGTCACGCAGGGCCACCAGTTCGGCCAGTTGCTCGCCCTCCAGGCCCTTGGTCAGGGCGCCGACCGGGTAGACCTTGCTGTTGGCGGCTTCGCGGGCGCGGTCAAGGATAAGTTCGGCTACCGCCGAGGTGTCCAGCACCGGCTTGGTCTGCGGCGGGCAGCACAGGCTGGTGACACCGCCGGCAACGGCAGCGCGGGTTTCACTGGCGATGTTGCCTTTGCGGCTGTAACCCGGCTCGCGCAGGGACACGCCCAGGTCGACCAGGCCGGGCGCAGCGACCAGGCCATCAGCCTGGATCGTGCGGCTGGCGCTGAAACCAGCCGGTGCGGCGCCGATGGCGACAATGCGGCCGCCGTCCAGGTGCAGGTCGGTGACCTGGTCCAGGCCACTGTTGGGGTCGATCACCCGGGCGCCAAGAATACTGATGGTCACTGGGCATTCTCCTGGTCCAATTGACGTTGCGCGTTCTGCCCGCTCATGGCCATGGACAGCACGGCCATGCGCACGGCGATACCGTAGGTGACCTGGTTGAGGATCACCGAGTGCTTGCCATCGGCAACCGCCGACTCGATTTCTACGCCACGGTTGATCGGGCCCGGGTGCATGACGATGGCGTCAGGCTTGGCCCCGGCCAGGCGCGCGGTCGTCAGGCCGAACAGGCGGTAGAACTCGCCTTCACTGGGCAGCAGGCCACCGGCCATGCGCTCACGCTGCAGGCGCAGCATGATCACCACGTCGACGTCTTTCAGGCCTTCGGCGAGGTCGGTGTAGACCTTCACGCCGTACTGCTCGATACCGATCGGGATCAGGGTTTTCGGCCCGATCACACGGATGTCCGGGCAACCCAGCGCTTTGAGCGCGAGCATGTCGGAACGGGCCACACGCGAGTGCAGGATGTCGCCGACGATCGCCACGGACAGGTTTTCGAAGCTGCCTTTGTGACGGCGGATGGTGAGCATGTCGAGCATGCCCTGGGTCGGGTGCGCGTGGCGGCCGTCACCGCCGTTGATCACGGCCACTTCCGGGCACACGTGCTCGGCGATGAAGTGCGCGGCGCCGGAGTCGGAGTGGCGTACGACGAACATGTCGGCGGCCATGGCTTCGAGGTTGCGCAGGGTGTCGAACAGGGTTTCGCCCTTGCTGGTCGAGGAGGTCGACACGTTCAGGCTGATCACGTCGGCCGACAGGCGCTGGGCTGCCAGTTCGAAGGTGGTACGGGTACGGGTCGAGTTCTCGAAGAACACGTTGCACACAGTCTTGCCGCGCAGCAACGGGACTTTTTTCACAGCCCGGGCACCGACTTCCAGGAAGGAGTCGGCGGTGTCGAGGATCTCGGTGAGCAGTTCGCGAGGCAAACCGTCAAGCGAGAGGAAGTGGCGCAGCTGGCCCTGATCATTGAGCTGCAGCGGGCGCTTGGCGTCGATTGGCGTCATCGCGGGGGACTCTTAAAGGGCGGAAGCGGAGGCGAGGTCCTGGCGCTCGAGGGCGAGCGGTGCGGGTCCGGTCAATTTTACCCGTTCATGGGCACCCAGCGACAGGGTGGCGCCGAGCACGTTCGGGCGAATCGGCAGTTCGCCGGCATCCAGGTCCAGCAGGCAGACCAGGGTGACGCTGGCCGGGCGGCCGTAATCGAACAGTTCGTTGAGCGCCGCGCGGATGGTGCGACCGCTCATCAGCACGTCATCCACCAGCACCAGGTGCTGGCCTTCGACTTCGAACGGCAACTCGGACGGGCGCACTTGTGGGTGCAGGCCGTTCTGGCTGAAGTCGTCACGGTAGAACGACACGTCCAGGGTGCCCATTGGGCTGGTGTCGCCCATAGCATCCTGCAGGGCCTGGGCAACCCAGACGCCGCCGGTGCGGATACCGATGTAACGGGGCTCGGTGATTGCCCGGCGCGCCAGGTGGGCACGAAGGTCGACAGCCATCTGCCGGATCAGCTCGGCGGGATTGGGTAGGCTCATTGCGGGCTCCTCGGAAGGGTGCGCCGGGTGGACCCGGCGGCAAAGATGATCAGGTATTGGCCTCCAGCCAGCCTTGCAGCAGCAAGGCAGCGGCAATGGCATCGACCGGATTGTCGCGGTAGCTGCCACGCTGGCCGCCACGGGCCATGCGCTCGCCTTTGGCCTCGAAGGTGGTCAGGCGCTCGTCGTGCGTGTGCACGGGCAGGTTGAAGCGGCCGTTCAGGCGGCGGGCGAACTTTTCGGCGCGGGCGCTCATCTCGCTGGGCGTACCGTCCATGTTCAGCGGCAGGCCGACGACAATGGCATCTGGCTTCCATTCGGCAATCAGCTTTTCCACCTGGGCCCAGTCCGGTACGCCGTTCTGCGCCTTCAGGGTGCACAGTTCGCGGGCCTGGCCGGTAATCACCTGGCCGACGGCCACGCCGATCTGTTTGCTGCCATAGTCGAAGCCCAGCAGCAGGCGTAGCTCAGCCATCAGGCGTGGCCCGCCTGGCTGGTCAGCAGGTGCAGGTTGATCCCCAGGCTGGCGGCCGCAGCCTCAAGGCGCAGGTCGCTGGCCATACCGAAGACGATTTCCGGGTCGAACGGGCAGTTCAGCCAGGCGTTGTCGGCCAGTTCCGCTTCCAGTTGGCCCGCTTCCCAACCGGCATAGCCCAAGGTGATCAGGCTCTGTTTCGGGCCCACACCGGCGGCGATAGCCAGCAATATGTCCTGTGACGTGGTCAGCGACAGCCCTTCCAGCGCCACGCTGGCCTGGAAACTGCACTCGCTGCTGTGCAGCACGAAGCCGCGGTCGGTTTGTACCGGGCCACCCTGGTAGATCGGCACCTGCAAGGTGCTGGCCGGCGGCGTTTCGTCCGGGCGCAGCTGCTCGAGGATGTCGGCCAGGCTCAGTTCCTGTGGTCGGTTGACCACCAGGCCCATGGCGCCATGCTCATTGTGCTCGACGATATACGTGAGGGTCTGGGCGAAGTTCGGATCGGCCATGTGCGGCATGGCGATCAGGAACTGGTGCTTGAGGTAGCTGGGTGCGAGGGTTTTCATGGGGGATAGTGTGGCGCCAGGTGGCGAGACTGACAAGGTGCGGATTTGTGTCGTCAGGTTGGCGCTTGGCTTGAGGTTTTTGGCGCTTTTGAGATCGAGCGCCGCCCGCGCGGCGCTCGATATCCGCGCTAGCACGCACCGAAAGCCCTACACCAAGGCTGAACTCAATTACTGGACAAACGGTCCCCACGGGCAAAGCGCCAGGTGCGGATGATCTCCAGCCGGTCGAACTCGGCCAGATCACCGGTAAACGGTGCAAACGGCGCGGCCAGCCGCACGATGCGCTGCGCCGCCTGGTCCAGTACGGGCTGCCCGGACGATTCCAGCACCAGTACCTCGTACAGCGAGCCATCGCGGTTGATCGACACCATCATGCGCAAGTTGCCGTAGATCTGCTGTCGGCGTGCTTCATCGGGGTAGTTCAGGTTACCCACGCGCTCGACCTTCTTGCGCCACTCTTCCTTGTACCAGGCGCCCTTGTCGCGCATGGTCGACGCGGCGTTCAGGCGATGGATGCGTGGGCGCTTGGCGTACATCTGCTGCTCGTTGGACAGCTCCGCCTCCAGGCTGGCGATCTGGCTGGACAACTGCGAGCTGTCGAAGTCCGGCGCCGGTGTGGCTGGCTTGGGCTGTGCTTTGCTTTCCTTGGGTTTGGGTTCGACCTTGTGCGGCTTGGGCGCAGTAGTCACCACCGCCGACTTTTTCGGGGTAGGGGGTGGTACCACCTCGGGCCTGGCCGCAGGCGGTGGGGTGATCTTGTTGATCTTGCTGTCCTGGAACGGCGCCAGCTCGGTGGTCTTGGGCACCGCTTTCTTGTCCAGGGTGCCGCTGCCTTGCTGGTTGTCCTGGGCCTGGAAGTCAGCCTTCTCGGGCGGTTTCTCGCTCTTGAAGGTGGCCAGGGTGATGTCCATGGTGTGGCGGATTTCGGCAGGCTTGACCACGGTGAAACCGACGCCAAGGATCAGCGCCAGGTGCACCAGCGCAGCCAGGAACAGGGTGAAGCCAAGCCGGTCCGCAGGGCGAACACGGGGAGGCAGCAGGTCGGCAGGGACGTCAGCGGGCAGCGTCATCAGGTATCCAGCAACCGCAGGGCGGGGCAGCAGCTCAGTCGAATAGGACCGGCATCATACCCCACTCTACGGCTTTACTTCGCGTTGGCTGTCAGCGTGCCTTGAGCTTGCGATCAATGGCATCCATCAGTTTGCCACCGATATCGGTGTTGTAGGCGGCATCGATCTCGCGGATACAGGTGGGGCTGGTGACGTTGATTTCGGTGAGGTAGTCGCCGATCACGTCCAGGCCAACGAACAGCAGGCCCTTCTCGCGCAGCGTCGGGCCGACCTGGGCGGCGATCCAGCGGTCGCGCTCGGTCAGTGGGCGGGCTTCGCCACGCCCGCCCGCGGCCAGGTTGCCACGGGTTTCGCCGCTGGCCGGGATGCGTGCCAGGCAATAGTCCACTGGCTCGCCATCGATCATCAGGATGCGCTTGTCGCCGTCCTTGATTGCCGGCAGGTAGGCTTGGGCCATGATCTGCTGGGTGCCCAGTGCGGTCAGGGTTTCCAGGATCACCGACAGGTTGGGGTCGCCCGCCCGGTGACGGAAGATCGACGTACCGCCCATGCCATCCAGTGGCTTTAGGATCACGTCGGCATGCTTGGCGGTGAATTCGCGAAGGATGTCCGGGCGGCGGCTGACCAGGGTCGGGGTGGTGCATTGCGGGAACAGCGTGGCGAACATCTTCTCGTTGCAGTCGCGCAGGCTTTGCGGGCGGTTTACCACCAGTACGCCGTCGTTCTCGGCTTGTTCCAGCAGGTAAGTGCTATAGACGAACTCCATGTCGAAGGGCGGGTCCTTGCGCATCAGGATCACGTCCAGCTCGGCCAGCGGGCTGTCCTGCTCCTCGCCCAGTTCAAACCAGCGTGCAGGGTCGGCAAACACCGTCAGCGGGCGCATGCGGGCGCGTGCCTTGCCTTCGCCCTGGTACAGGTCTTGCTGTTCCATGTAGAACAAGCTCCAGCCGCGTGCCTGGGCGGCCAGCAGCATGGCCAGCGAGCTGTCCTTCTTGTAGGAGATGGACGCGATGGGGTCCATTACAATGCCGAGGCGAACGCTCATGGGGGGTCCTCTTGGCGGCAGGTGGCCGCGGTGGATCGAAAGAAAAGTGGCTCAGGGTGGCGCCGGGAACGCCGCCGGTCAAGGGGCGCGGCAGATGGAATGGCCACCCGGAGTGTGCTAAAAATGCAGCTGCAAGCCTTGAGCTACAAGCCTCAAGAAAAGAGCATCCATGCGCCGAGCTGCTTTCTTGCAGCTTGCCGCTTGCAACTTGCGGCTTCAATCCTACTGGTAGGCGTCTATGGAACAACCCCTGAAGGTGATGGTGATCGACGATTCCCGCACGATCCGCCGCACCGCGCAGATGTTGCTCGGTGAAGCGGGCTGCGAGGTAATCACCGCCAGCGATGGCTTCGATGCCCTGGCCAAGATCGTCGACCATCAGCCCAGCATCATTTTTGTCGATGTGCTGATGCCACGCCTGGACGGCTACCAGACCTGCGCGGTAATCAAGCACAACAGTGCCTTCAAGGACACCCCGGTTATCCTGCTGTCGTCCCGCGATGGGCTGTTCGACAAGGCCCGCGGCCGGGTGGTCGGTTCCGATCAGTTCCTGACCAAACCGTTCAGCAAGGAAGAACTGCTCGATGCGATCCGCGCCCATGTGCCCGGGTTTGCCACACCTCAACAACACGCACCCTGACCGAGCCCCGCCATGGCGCGGTCCTACTTTCCTGATGGGGAAACAGCATGGCCCGAGTTCTGATTGTCGACGACTCGCCGACAGAGATGTACAGATTGACCGAATGGCTGGAAAAGCACGGCTACCAGGTGCTCAAGGCCAGCAACGGTGCCGACGGCGTGGCCCTGGCCCGGCAGGACAAGCCCGACGCGGTGCTGATGGACATTGTCATGCCTGGCATGAACGGCTTCCAGGCCACCCGCCAGCTCAGCAAGGACCCGGAAACCAGCGCTATTCCAGTGATCGTGGTAACCACCAAGGACCAGGAAACCGACCGTATCTGGGCCACGCGCCAGGGTGCCCGTGACTTCCTGACCAAACCGGTGGAAGAGGAGGCGCTGATCGCCAAGCTCAAAGAAGTGCTGGGGGCTTGACCACCCGCCCGCAAGGCGCGTCGCTGACCGCCTTTGAGTTGTTGCTGGACATCGACCGGCGCTGCCGCCTGCTGGTCGCCGACCAGCCGCCGCAGGACAACCGCGTGCAGCAGTGGAGCGGCATTGGCTTTCGCATTGCCGGGCAGTGGTTCGTCGCGCCCATGGGCGAAGTGGCCGAGGTGCTGCGCGAGCCGCGCAGTAGCCGCGTCCCCGGCGTGCAGCCGTGGGTGTGCGGGGTGGCCAACCTGCGTGGCCGGCTGTTGCCGGTGATGGACCTGAGCTGCTTCTTCGGCCTGGGCCACGCCGCACCGGGCAAGCAGCGGCGAGTGCTGGTGCTGGATCACGACGACCTGTTCGTCGGCTTGCTGGTCGACGAGGTGCTGGGCCTTCAGCACTTTGCCCTCGACAGCCTGCAGCTGTCGCCGCCGCAGCCGCTGATCCCTGCCGCTGCACGCTTTGTGCAGGGGCATTTTCCGCGTGAACGTAACTGGGCGATCTTCAGCCCCTTTGCCTTGGCCCAGGCGCCAGGCTTTCTCGATGTGGCGTTATAGGACCTGCGAACGTGAACAAGCCTGCCACCCCCGTCACTGCCACCACCGTGAGCCCACGTACCCGCAGCATCGCGCAGATCACCGTGCTGTTCCTGATCCTGATCCTTTCGATCATCTTGCTGTTCGCCAACTTTGCTTACCTGAATACCCAATCCAACTACGACAAGCAGTACATCGGCCATGCCGGCGAGCTGCGCGTGCTGTCGCAGCGTATCGCCAAGAACGCCACCGAGGCGGCCACCGGCAAGGCCCTGGCTTTCAAGCTGCTGTCGGATGCACGCAATGATTTCGAACGACGCTGGGGCTACCTGCGCCAGGGTGACAAGTCCACTGGCCTGCCGCCTGCGCCACCTGCGGTGCGTGACGAGATGGAATCGGTACGCCGCGACTGGGAAAACCTGCGCAAGAACACCGACATCATCCTGGCCAGCGAGCAGACCGTGCTGTCGCTGCACCAGGTGGCAGCGACCCTGGCCGAGACCGTGCCGCAGTTGCAGGTGGAATACGAAAAAGTGGTCGAGATCCTGCTGCAGAGCGGTGCCCCGGCCAACCAGGTTGCGGTGGCCCAGCGCCAGCTGTTGCTGGCCGAACGTATCCTTGGCTCGGTCAACACCGTGCTGGCCGGTGACGACAGCGCCGCCCAGGCGGCCGATGCCTTCGGCCGTGACGCCGGGCGCTTTGGCCAGGTGCTGGAGGGTATGCTCAATGGCAATGCGACAATCCAGATAACCCGTGTCGAGGACGCCGACGCGCGTGCGCGGCTGGCCGAAATCGCCGAGCTGTTCCAGTTTGTTGCCGGTTCGGTGGATGAAATCCTCGAAACCTCGCCCGAACTGTTCCGTGTGCGGGAGGCTGCGGGCAACATCTTCAGCCTTTCGCAAACCCTGCTCGACGAAGCGTCGCACCTGGCGAACGGTTTCGAGAACCTGGCTGGCGGGCGCACCCTCGACACCGTTGGCGGCTATGCCCTGGGGCTGCTGGCGCTGGCCTCGATCATCCTCATCGGCCTGGTCATGGTGCGCACCACCAACCGCCAACTGCGCGAGACCGCAGAAAAGAACGAACGCAACCAGCAGGCCATCATGCGCCTGCTCGACGAAATCGAAGAGCTGGCAGATGGCGACCTGACGGTGACCGTATCGGTGACTGAAGACTTCACCGGCGCCATTGCTGACTCGATCAACTATTCCGTGGACCAGTTGCGCGACCTGGTCGCCACCATCAACCACAGTGCAGTGCAGGTCGCCGCCGCTGTGCAGGACACGCAGAACACTGCGCGGCAACTGGCCAAGGCCTCCGAACACCAGGCTGCACAGATCAGCGAGGCGTCCGAGGCGGTGGGTGACATGGTCGAGTCGATCGATCGGGTTTCGGCGCATGCCTACGAATCGGCCAAGGTGGCCGAGCGTTCGGTGGCCATCGCCAACAAGGGCAACGAGGTGGTGCACAACACCATCAACGGCATGGACAACATTCGCGAGCAGATCCAGGACACCGCCAAGCGGATCAAGCGCCTGGGCGAGTCCTCCCAGGAAATCGGCGACATCGTCAGCCTGATCGACGACATTGCCGACCAGACCAACATTCTTGCCCTGAACGCCGCTATCCAGGCCTCGCTGGCCGGTGAGGCCGGCCGCGGATTTGCCGTGGTTGCCGACGAGGTGCAGCGCCTGGCTGAGCGCTCATCGTCTGCCACCCGCCAGATCGAGGCGCTGGTGCGTACCATCCAGGCCGATACCAACGAAGCGGTGATCTCCATGGAGCAGACCACCGCCGAAGTGGTGCGTGGCGCACGCCTGGCCCAGGATGCCGGGGTGGCGCTGGCCGAGATCGAAGGGGTATCGCAGAACCTCGCCGACCTTATCCACAGCATCTCCGACGCTGCCCAGTTGCAGACCTCGTCGGCCGGGCAGATCTCCCACACCATGGCGGTGATCCAGCAGATTACCGCGCAAACCTCTGCCGGCTCCGGTGCCACCGCCGACAGCATCCGCCACTTGGCCCGCATGGCCAGCGAGATGCGCCGTTCGGTGTCCGGTTTCACCCTGCCACCCCCTACCGAGCCGCGTTAAGGAATAGTGACCATGGCTTCTGCAGTAAGCCCCGAGCGTCACGAAACAGTGGCGCTGGCCTGGACCAAGGCCGCCATCCTCGATTGCCTGGGCCAGGCACGGCAGGCGCTGGAGCGCTTTGCCGGCGAGACGGGCGACCTGTCGATGATGGCTTTCGTGGTCGACAACCTGCACCAGGTGCACGGCTGCCTGCGCATGCTCGAACTGCGCGGCGCCACGCGCCTGGCCGAGGAGCTGGAGCTGTTTGCCAAGGCGTTGGCCGACGGCCAGGTCAGCCCCCGGGGTGATTGCCTGGGCGCATTGTTCCGCGGCCTGGAGCAGTTGCCCTCGTACCTGGAGCGGTTGCGCGGTGCCCGCCACGACCTGCCACTGGTCATGCTGCCGTTGCTCAACCAGCTGCGTGCCTGCCGTGGGGAGGAACCGCTGGCCCAGGCCAGCCTGATGACCGGCGCCGCCCAACGCTTCGCGGGTGACGATGATCTTGCCAACCTCGACCTGTCGCTGGGCAACTGGCGTGACCAACTGCAGGCCGGGTCGGGGCGCGATGCGCTGCGTTCGGTGGTGACTGCACTGTGCGATGACTTGATGCGCATCAAGGAGCGGCTGGACCAGTTCGGGCGCGGCGACCGTCAGCACCGCGAACAGCTCGATGCGCTGTTGGCGCCGTTGCGCCACGTGGCTGACACCCTGGCGGTACTGGGCTTTCAGCAACCGCGGCGGGTGATCATCGACCAGGTGCTGGCGTTGCAGGCATTGGCTCAGGGCGAGCGGGCGGTGGACGACGCGGTGTTGATGGACGTGGCGGGGGCCCTGCTGTACGTGGAGGCCTCCCTGAACGGCATGGTCGGCCCTTTGGAGGAAAACGGCCAAGGCAGCCTGCCGGGCTCGGACCTGGCCGAGATACGCCAGCTGGTGCTGAATGAATCGCTGAACGTGTTGCAGCAGGCCAAGGATCTGATCGGCGATTACCTGGAGTCCGACTGGCCGCGGCAACGTCTGCAGCCCTTGCCGGGGCTGTTGCAGCAGATTCGCGGGGCACTGGCCATGTTGATGCTGCCGGCCGTGGCCGAGCTGTTTGTCGGCTGCGCAAGCTATGTGCAGCGTTGGCTGCAGCACCTGGAGGA
Organism: Pseudomonas sp. USTB-Z; assembly: GCF_019691255.1. Taxonomy (NCBI): domain Bacteria; kingdom Pseudomonadati; phylum Pseudomonadota; class Gammaproteobacteria; order Pseudomonadales; family Pseudomonadaceae; genus Pseudomonas; species Pseudomonas sp. USTB-Z. The sequence continues at coordinate 249,349 of NZ_JAECZP010000001.1, read as the reverse complement.
AGAGCCGCCGCTTGATGAGCTGACGCATTTGGCCGAGGCACTGAGCGCTGCCGAATGCTACCTGCAATGGCGCACGGCAGACCCGCTGGCCGATGGCCAACCCTTTATCGAGATGGCACGGGCCAGCCTGGCGGCGCTGGGTGTGCAGTGCGCGGTGGTTGGGGCCAGCGCAGACCTGGACGGCAGTGGCGACGGCATCGATGACGAGCTTCGCGAGGTGTTCCTTGATGAAGCGGGCGAGCTGCTGCCGGAAATCGAGCGCCACTGGCTGCGCTGGCGTGCCGACAACCAGCAGCGCGAGGCGCTGGGCGAAGTGCGTCGCGCGCTGCATACACTCAAAGGCAGTGGCCGCATGGTGCATGCCGAGGCGGTGGCTGAACTGGCCTGGGGCGCCGAGCACCTGCTGAACCGGGTGCTCGAGGGCCGCAGCGTGCTCACCCCGGAAGGGGTTGTAGCGCTGCAGCAGGTGTTCGTTCACCTGCCTGACTTGCTGGCCGACTTTGCCGCCGGCCAGTTGCCGCAACTGACTGAAATCGAGCAATTGGCCGGGCACCTGCACAGCCTGGCCGAAAACGATGCCCCGGCGGCTGCCGGTGTCGATGGCCTCGATCCGCAGTTGCTGGGCATTTTTCGTACCGAGGCGCAGGGCCATCTGGCCAGCCTTGAGGTTTATCTGCAAAGCGCCGGCGGCCACGATACGCCGGTCAGTGATGACTTGCAGCGTGCCTTGCACACGCTCAAAGGCAGTGCCGCCATGGCCGGGGTGATGCCGGTCGCCGAACTGGCCACCGCCTTCGACCGCCTGGCCCGTGAATACAAGGGTCATCAACTGCCACTGCAAATGGCCGAGATGGAGTGGCTGGAAGCTGCGCGGTCGTTGTTCCATCTGGGCTTGGCGCAACTCGATAGCACACCGCTGGCCGCCATTCCCGGCGCCGCGGAACTGATCGAGCAGGTGGGCCAGGCCGTGGACGGCCGCCTGGCCAGTCTGCATGAAGACTCGCACCATGCCGGCCGCAGCAAGCGTGATCCGCAGTTGGTCGCCAGCTTCCTGGCGCAGGCCATGGACATTCTGCTCGATGCAGAGACGTTGTTGTCGCGCTGGCAGCAACAGCCCGCCCAGCGCGACGCACTGGATAACCTGCTCGACCAGATGACCACCCTGGGGCACGCTGCGCACCTGGCCGACCTGTGGCAGATGGATGAGGTGTGCGAGGCGTTGCTGGACCTGTATGGCGCGGTGGAGGAGGGCAGCCTGCCTGCCGATTCCCGCTTCTTCAGCCAGGCCCAGCGGGCCCATGAGGCCTTGCTGGACATGCTGGACGAAGTGGCGGCCGGGCAGGATATTCCACCGCGCCCGGAGCTGGTCGATAGCCTGCGCAACCTGCTGGACCAGGCCCTGGCGCCGGATGCCACCGGCCTGGTGGGCATCGATACGGTCACACCGCTGCACCCGGACATGGACCTGGCCGATACCTTGGGGCTGCCGCACCCGCCGTTGCAGCCGCAGGTGGCAGAGCCGCTTGCCGAGGCGCCGGAAAGCCCCGGCGAAGAGCTGCTGGAAGTGTTCCTGGAAGAAAGCTCGGACATCGTCGAGAGCGCCGCGGCGGCTCTGGCGCGCTGGCAGGCCGACCCGCGCAGCAGCGTCGAGGTGGACAACCTGATGCGCGACCTGCACACCCTCAAAGGCGTGGCGCGCATGGTCGAAATCACCCCGATCGGCGACCTGGCCCACGAACTGGAGTTCCTCTACGAGTTGTTGGCTGCGGGTAGATTGCCGCCAAGCGCGCCACTGTTCGCACTGCTGCAGAACTGCCACGACCGGCTGGCGCATATGCTTGACGCTGTGCGCCTGGGGCAGCCGCTGCATGCCGCCACGGCGCTGATCGACTACATTCGCAACTTCAGCAGCGCCGCACTGACAGACACTGCCGCAGGCCAGGGGCCGCCAGAAGCTGCAACCGCCGAAGTTCCGGCAGCAGCACCAGAGCGGGCACCGGGTGACATGGTCAAGGTCGACGCCGAGCTGCTCGACGACCTGGGTAACCTGGCCGGCGAGCACTCGATCATCCGTGGGCGCATCGAGCAGCAGGTCAACGACGCGCAGTTCGCCCTCAACGAGATGGAGACCACACTCGAGCGCATGCGTGATCAGTTGCTGCGTCTGGATGTCGAGACCCAGGGGCGAATCTCCAGCCGGCAGCAGTTCGAAGGCGATGCCTATGACGACTTCGACCCGCTGGAAATGGACCGCCACTCCCAGCTGCAGCAGCTGTCACGGGCCCTCTTCGAGTCTGCCTCGGACCTGCTCGACCTGAAGGAGACCCTGGCTCAGCGCGCTCAGGAGGCCTACAGCCTGCTGCAGCAGCAGGCGCGGGTGAACAGCCAGTTGCAGGAGGGCCTGACTGCCACCCTGATGGTGCCGTTCGAGCGCCTGGTGCCGCGCTTGCAGCGCGTGGTGCGGCAGGTGGCCAGCGAGCTGGGCAAGCAGGTGGAACTGGTGGTTGGCAATGCCGAGGGCGAACTGGACCGCAGTGTGCTGGAACGTATGGTGGCGCCGCTGGAGCATATGCTGCGCAACGCCGTTGACCACGGCCTGGAAAGCCGCGCAATGCGCCTGGCCGCCGGCAAGCCGGAGCAGGGCACCATTCACCTGAATTTGCTGCATGAGGGCGCCGATATCGTCATCGAAATGACGGATGATGGTGCTGGCGTGCCTCTGGAAGCAGTGCGGCGCAAGGCCATCAAGCGCGGCCTATTGGACCCGCAGGCGCAGTTGAGTGACCACGAAATCCTGCAGTTCATCCTGCGGCCAGGCTTTTCCACCGCCGAAAAGATTACCCAGATTTCCGGGCGCGGGCTGGGCATGGATGTGGTGCACGAGGAGGTCAAGCAACTGGGTGGCTCGATGAGTATCGAGTCGGCGCAGGGCAAGGGCGCGCGTTTCCTGATCCGCCTGCCGTTCACCGTGTCGATCAACCGTGCGCTGATGGTGCACCTGGGCGATGAGCAGTACGCCATTCCGCTCAATACCATCGAGGGCATTGTCCGCGTGCCACCTGCCGAGCTTGCGGCGTGCTACCAGCTGGACTCGCCGCGCTATGTCTATGCCGGCCACGAATACGAGCTGCGCTACCTGGGCGAGTTGCTGCAAGGCCTGCCGCGCCCGGCGCTGCTTGGGCAAAGTGTGCCGTTGCCGGTGCTGCTGGTGCACTCCAAGGAGCAGTCGTTTGCCATCCAGGCCGACAGCCTGTCGCCCAGCCGCGAGATCGTGGTGAAAAGCCTGGGGCCGCAGTTTGCCGCGGTTGCCGGGTTATCGGGGGCGACACTGCTGGGCGATGGCCGGGTGGTACTGATTCTTGACCTGCTGGGCCAGCTGCGCGGCCAGCAGCGACGGCTAGCCCGCCTGCCCGGAGGCGGTAGCCAACGCCAGTTGCTTGGCCCGGCACCGCGCCGTGCCTTGCTGGTGATGGTGGTGGACGATTCGGTAACCGTACGCAAGGTTACCAGCCGCCTGCTGGAGCGCCACGGCATGAGCGTGCTCACGGCCAAGGATGGCGTCGATGCCATGGCCCTGCTGGAAGAGCACCGGCCCGACGTGTTGTTGCTGGACATTGAAATGCCGCGCATGGACGGCTTCGAGGTGGCCACACGCATCCGCCGTGACGCACGGTTGAAAGACTTGCCGATCATCATGATCACCTCGCGTACTGGGCAGAAGCACCGGGACCGCGCCATGGCCATCGGTGTCAACGAATACCTGGGCAAGCCGTACCAGGAGTCGCTGCTGTTGCAGAGCATCGCCCATTGGAGCCAGGCCCATGCTTGAACTGATTTCCGGCCAACGCAGCAGCCTGACCGGGCTGTTGCTACCGTTGGGGGACCGCACGCTGGTGTTGCCCAACGTGGCGGTGGCCGAGTTGAGCGGGCAGCGTAACCTGGTGTGCCAGCATGGCGACCCCGCCTGGCACCTGGGGTGGATCAACTGGCGTCAGCAACGCCTGCCGTTGATCGGTTTCGAGGCCGCGTGCGGTGGTGAGACGCCGTGCGGGGAGCGGGCTCGCGTGGTGGTGCTCAATGCGTTGGGCGATACCGGTTTGCGGTACCTGGCGCTGTTGCTGCAGGACATTCCGCGCTCGTGCAAGCTCGACAGCCAGCTGAACTACGTGGATGTGGCGCTGGGCAGGTTGGAGCTGGCGGCGGTGCAGGTGGGTGAGCAGGTGGCGCGGGTGCCGGACCTGGTCGCATTGGAAAGGCTGGTGCGTGACGCGGATCTGCAACCTGACCTTGGTTAGGATGTGAGGCGCAGGGCCTGGTGGTCTGGAGTGGGAGCGGCCTTGTGTCGCGATAGGGCTGCGCAGCAGCCCCGGCGGTTCATGCAGTGGCAATGACAGCCTGGGGCCGCTTCGCGCCCCCTTCGCGACACAAGGCCGCTCCCACAAAGAACGAAGCCATCAGCATCACAACAGGAACCCTGCCCACCTCAGGAGGTCTGTGTTTGCATGTATTACGGTGAACGCTTCAACGCCTGGACCCACCTGGTCGGTGCCGTCCTCGCTGCTATTGGTGCCATCTGGCTGATCGTGGTCGCGGGCCTGCAAGGCGACCCGTGGAAGATCGTCAGCTTCTCCATCTACGGCGGCACGCTGCTGTTGCTGTACAGCATCTCCACCCTGTACCACAGCACCCGTGGGCGGGCGAAAGTGATCATGCGCAAGCTCGACCACCTGTCGATCTATCTGCTGATTGCCGGCAGCTACACGCCGTTTTGCCTGGTCAGCCTGCGCGGCCCTTGGGGATGGAGCCTGTTCGGCGTGGTCTGGGGGCTGGCGATCATCGGCATGTTGCAAGAGATCAAGCCGCGCTCCGAGGCGCGGATCCTCTCGATCATCATCTACGCGGTGATGGGCTGGATCGTGCTGGTGGCAGTCAAGCCGCTGCTGAACTCGCTGGGCACTGCCGGCTTCGCCTGGCTGGCTGCCGGCGGCGTGTTCTACACCGTCGGCATCATCTTCTTCGCCTTCGACAGCCGCTTCCGCCACTGGCATGGCATCTGGCACCTGTTCGTGATCGCTGGCAGCCTGATGCACTTCGTGGCGGTGTCGTTCTACGTGCGCTAGTTAAAAATCGCCCCACAACTGCTGTGCCACCGACAGCGCCACCACCGGCGCGGTCTCGGTGCGCAGCACGCGCGGGCCAAGGCGTGCTGCGTGGAAGCCGGCGGCTTTGGCCTGCTCGACTTCGGCCTCGCTAAGGCCGCCTTCGGGGCCGATCACGAAGGCCAGTGTTGCGGGCTTTTCATGGCTGGTGAGCGGCTCGGCCACCGGGTGCAGGACCAGTTTCAGGTCAGCCTTGGTGCTGCTCAACCATTCGGCCAGAGGCACGGGTGGGTGAATGACTGGCAAGGTAGAACGCCCGCATTGTTCACAGGCGCTGATCGCCACTTGGCGCCAGTGGGCCAGGCGCTTGTCGGCGCGTTCGTCTTTCAGGCGCACTTCGCAGCGTTCGCTGACGATCGGGGTGATTTCGTTGGCGCCAAGTTCGGTGGCCTTCTGGATCGCCCAGTCCATGCGCTCGCCACGGGAGAGGCCCTGGCCCAGGTGCACATGCAGCGGTGAATCGGCCTGGCCGGCAAAGGCCTGGTCAAGGCTGACGCGGACAGTTTTCTTGCCCACCTCGAGCAACTGACCACGGTATTCCTGGCCGCTGCCATCGAACAGCTGCACGGCGTCGCCGGGTGCCATGCGCAGCACGCGGCCAATGTAATGGGCCTGGGCCTCGGGCAGGTCGTGCTCGCCAAGGCTCAGGGGGGCGTCGATGAAGAAGCGGGACAGTCTCATGGGTTTGCTCGGTAAATAGAGAGACGCAGATCCCCTGTGGGAGCGGGCGTGCCCGCGAATCAGGCGCCGCGGTGCCTGGCAAGGGCTTCGCCCTTGTTCGCGGGCTCGCCCGCTCCCACAGGAAAAGTGGTGTGGCGAATTGCCGGGCCTAGCCCGGGTCGCGGAAGTCGGGGTGGAAGTTGGCCGGCACTGCGACACTGATGCTATCGCGGGTGGCGATATCAATGCCTTCGCTGGCCACTTCGGCAAGGAAGTCGATCTGCTCCGGGGTGATCACGTACGGCGGCAGGAAATACACCACGCTGCCCAGCGGTCGCAGCAGGGCGCCGCGGGTCAGGGCGTGCTCGAACACCTTCAGGCCACGGCGCTCCTGCCAGGGGTAGGCAACCTTGCCTGCCTTGTCTTGAACCATTTCGATGGCCAGGGCCATGCCAGTCTGGCGTATTTCGGCAACATGAGCATGATCGGCCAAATGTGCAGTGGCTGTGGCCATGCGCGTGGCCAGGGCCTTGTTGGCCTCGATCACGTTGTCCTGCTCGAAGATATCCAGGGTCGCCAGCGCTGCAGCGCACGCCAGCGGGTTGCCGGTGTAGCTGTGCGAGTGCAGGAACGCGCGCAGTGTCGGGTAGTCGTCGTAGAACGCCTGGTACACCTTGTCGGTGGTCAGGCAGGCGGCCAGCGGCAGGTAGCCGCCGGTCAGGGCCTTGGACAGGCACAGGAAATCCGGGCGGATGCCGGCTTGCTCGCAGGCGAACATCGTGCCGGTGCGGCCGAAGCCCACGGCGATCTCGTCATGGATCAGATGCACGTCGTAGCGGTCGCAGGCCTCGCGCAACAACTTGAGGTACACCGGGTGGTACATGCGCATGCCACCGGCACCCTGTATCAGCGGCTCGACGATCACGGCGCTGATCGAGGTGTGGTGTTCGGCCAGGGTCTGCTCCATGGCCTGGAACATGTTGCGCGAGTGCTCTTCCCAGCTCATGCCCTCGGGGCGCAGGTAGCAGTCAGGGCTTGGCACCTTGAGGGTGTCGAGCAGCAGCGCCTTGTAGGTTTCGGTGAACAGCGGCACATCACCCACCGACATGGCGGCAATGGTTTCGCCATGGTAGCTGTTGGTCAGGGTGACGAAGCGCTTCTTGTCCGGTTTGCCGATGTTCTGCCAGTAGTGGAAGCTCATCTTCAGCGCCACCTCGATGCACGACGAGCCATTGTCGGCATAGAATACCCGGTCGAGACCGGCCGGGGTCATGGCGATCAGGCGCTCGGACAGCTCGATCACTGGCTGATGACTGAAACCGGCCAGGATCACGTGCTCGAGCTGGTCGACCTGGTCCTTGATGCGCTGGTTGATGCGCGGGTTGGCATGGCCGAAGACGTTGACCCACCAACTGCTCACCGCATCCAGATAGCGTTTGCCCTCGAAGTCTTCCAGCCACACGCCTTCGCCGCGCTTGATCGGGATCAGCGGCAGCTGCTCGTGGTCTTTCATCTGGGTACAGGGGTGCCACAGGACCTTGAGGTCGCGTTGCATCCACTGATCATTGAGGCCCATGGGCACTTCTCCTGGCTTTGCGGCGTGGTTCGACCGCGTAAGCCTAAGCAATGCCGCAGGGCAGGACAACCGCTGCCGTTCAATGGCGGTGGGTGCCGGTCCATTCCAGCTTGCGGATATGCACGGTGCCGGCGTGCGAGGTGGAGATGGTCAGGCGCCGAAAGGGGCCGTCAATCACCTGGTAGTAGGGGTGTGTAGCGATCGGGCCCGGGCGAGCGTCCCGGAAGCCGCTACCTTCGAGGGTGAGCCAGTAAAAAATGCGAGGGGATGGCGCAACCAGGTCATAGTCGATGTTCTCGGCATCGAACAACATGTGCAGGTCTTCGCTCAGAAAGTCGCTGACTACGTAGTATTCCAGCCGCAGGGACTCGACCTCTTGAGCGAACGCAATCGAAATTTCGCTGTGTTCACCAATGACCAGCTCGGTACCGTCCTCGCCCTTGAAGGCTTCGTGAAAGCCGATCCAGGACGTGCTGCTGGCGTGGAAGCTCAGGCCTGAGGCTGTGCGAAGTGTCTGCTTGTGTAACAGAAGCTGCCGCTCCACTTGGTTGAAACGCTCCTCGAAGATCATGCGCAGCCCCCCCTGGCGGGCTTTTGGCCATCTTCGCCAGCTTCGTCTACCACCCTGTGACATGGCTACTGGCAAAAATGTCAGTTGCCAAAAGGACTTGATGTCACTGCGCTGGCAGGGTGACCGGACCTGACGTATTCTTAACGCATCTTCCCGGGGCATTCCTGCCTCTCCCCGTTTCTGTAACCTCTGACTCGGAGTTCGCCGACATGGCTGCTGCTTGGGTGCGCCTGTGCGCGTTGGTATTGATTGGTGTGTCCAGCGGCGCTGCGCTGGCAAAAGACAAGACGCCCACGGCGATTGTCGTGGGGGGTGGCCTGGCAGGCCTGACGGCAGCCTACGAGCTGCAGAACAAAGGCTGGCAGGTGACCCTGCTGGAGGCCAAGGCGGGCATGGGCGGGCGTTCGGGCCTGGCCACCAGCGAGTGGATCGGCAACGCCAAGGCACAGCCGGTGCTCAACCAGTACCTCGACCGTTTCAAGCTTGAAACACTGCCGGCGCCCGAGTTCGTGCGTACCCCGGGTTACTTGATTGACGGCGAATACTTCAGCGCCAGCGATCTGGCCACCAAGCAACCGGCCACTGCCGAGGCGCTCAAGCGTTACGAGAAAACCCTTGATGACCTGGCCCGTTCGATCGATGACCCGCTGAACCCGCAGGCAACCAGCACGCTGTTCGCCCTTGACCAGATCAACGTCTCCACCTGGCTGGACAAACTGCAACTGCCGGCCACCGCCCGTCAGTTGATCAATCAGCAGATCCGCACCCGCTACGATGAACCGTCGCGCCTGTCGCTGCTGTACTTCGCCCAGCAGAACCGCGTGTACCGCGGCGTCAGCGACCGCGACCTGCGCGCCGCGCGCCTGCCCGGTGGCAGCCCGGTGCTGGCCCAGGCTTTCGTCAAGCAGTTGAAAACCATCAAGACCAGCTCGCCGGTTACCGCCATTGTCCAGGACAAGGATGGTGTCACGGTAAAAGTCGGCAGCGTCGGCTACAAGGCGGATTATCTGGTCATGGCTGTGCCCCTGCGCGCGCTGGCCAAGATTCAGATGACCCCTGGCCTGGACAGCCAACACCTGGCGGCGCTCAAGGGCACCAATTATGGTTGGCGCGACCAGATCATGCTCAAGTTCAAGAAACCCGTATGGGAAAGCCGCGCACGCATGTCGGGCGAAATCTTCAGTAACGCCGGCCTCGGCATGCTGTGGGTCGAGCCGGCGCTCAAGGGTGGTGCCAATGTGGTGATCAACCTGTCCGGCGATAACGCTCGCCTGCTGCAGGCCTTTGGTGAAAAGCAGATGGTCGACCAGGTGCTGATCCGTCTGCATGCGTTCTACCCACAGGCCCGTGGTGCTTTCACCGGTTACGAGGTCAAGCGATACAGCGCGGACGCTGGCACGGGTGGTGCCTACCTGGCCTACGGCCCGGGGCAGATCAGCAAATACTGGCGCCTGTGGGAACGTCCGGTGCAGCGCATGACCTTTGCCGGTGAGCACACGGATGCCCTGTATCCGGGCACTCTGGAAGGCGCCCTGCGCAGTGGCCAGCGTGCGGCCAGCCAGGCACAGGACCTGTTGGCCGGCAAGTCGTTCGACCCGGCCAAGGCGCTGCCGGTTGCGGCGGCGGCAGGTGCGGTGGCCGCCAAGGAGAGCAAGGGCGGATTCTTCTCCAATATGTTCGGCGGTTCGTCCGACAAGGGCGACAAAGCTGACAAGGCGCCGGCCAAAGCTGAGCCTAAGCAGGCCGAAGAGGCCAAGCAGGACAAGCCAGGCTTCTTCAAGCGCCTGTTTGGCGGGGCGGAAACGCCAGAGGTGAAGGCTGAGCCAATAGCCAAGGCTGAGGAAGTGGCGCCTGCACCTGCGCCCGCTCCACAGGCGGCTCCGGCTCCTGCAGCACCTGCGCCTGTGGCCAAGGAAACGGCTGCCAAGCCTGCGGCAACCAAAGCCGCTCCCGCCAAGCATGCGCCCGCGCACAAGCCAGCCCACAAGCCTGCCGAGACGAAGAAGGCGACAGCCAAGTCGGAGCCTGCGAAGAAGGCTGTAACCAATACCCAGGCCAAGGCGGGCTGATCGATCGACAGTGTCGGCCTGTTCGCAGCCTGAGGGCCGGCACTGCAACCCCAACTCTCCGACTATCGTTAATGTTTTCTTAATGGTCAGCTAACAGAATAAATATCGGATTCCTCGATAATCCAAAGCAATTTTTTCCGCTTTTCTTCGATACGTTACGCGTTAGTCTGTGCATAGCTTTCACGGGGAAACACGCAACATGCAACTGCGCAATTCACCTTCTCGCTACGGCGTGGTCAGCATCATCCTGCACTGGGGCGTGGCGCTGGCAGTTTTCGGCCTGTTCGGCCTGGGCCTGTGGATGGTCGGCCTCGACTACTACAGCCCTTGGCGCAAAGCTGGCCCGGACCTGCACAAGAGCATCGGCCTGGTGCTGCTGGCGGTGATGCTGCTGCGGGTAGTCTGGCGTTTCATCAGCCCGCCACCACCGGCACCCACCAACCACGGCGCAATCACACGCCTGGCGGCCAAGCTGGGCCACCTGGCCCTGTACCTTGGGCTGTTTGCGGTGATGGTTGCCGGTTACCTGATTTCCACCGCCGACGGCGTCGGCATTCCGGTGTTCGACCTGTTCGAAGTGCCGGCACTGATCAGCGACCTGCCTGACCAGGCAGATGTGGCGGGTGTGGTTCATTTGTGGCTGGCTTGGGGGCTGGTGATTTTTGCCGTGCTGCATGCCCTTGCCGCGCTCAAGCATCATTTCATCGACCGTGACGCGACCCTGACTCGCATGCTGGGCCGCAAAGCTTGACTCTCAACCTCAATTACACAGGAAGGAACAGGATGTTGAAAAAGACTTTTGCCGCTCTGGCGCTCGGTACCGCTCTGCTCTCTGCTGGCCAGGCCATGGCTGCCGAGTACAAGATCGACAAGGAAGGCCAGCACGCGTTCGTTGACTGGAAAATCAGCCACCTGGGCTACAGCTTCATCCACGGTACTTTCAAGGATTTCGACGGCAACTTCAGCTGGGACAGTGCCAAGCCTGAAGCCAGCAAGATTAGCGTCGACTTGAAAACTGCCAGCCTGTGGTCGAATCACGCCGAGCGTGACAAGCACATCGCCAGCGCCGACTTCCTCGACGTGAAGAAGTACCCGGACGCCAAATTCGTTTCCACCAGCGTCAAGTCGACTGGCGACAAGACTGCTGACGTGACTGGCGACCTGACCATGCACGGTGTCACCAAACCGGTGACGTTCAAAGCTACCTTCAACGGTGAAGGCAAGGACCCATGGGGTGGTGAGCGCGCAGGCTTCAACGCCACCACAACGCTGAACCTGAACGACTTCGGCATCAAAGGCCCAGGCGCTACTTCGCAGACCCTGGACCTGGATATCAGTGTTGAAGGTGTGAAGCAGAAGTAATTTCTGCTGGCTGAAGACCGAGGGGGCCGCTTTGCGGCCCTATCACGACACAAGGCCGCTCCCGCAGAGAATTTCTTGATCTCTGCAGGAGCGGCCTTGTGTCGTGATAGGGCTGCCAAGCAGCCCCCTCGGTACTTCTATCAGCCCTTGCGGGTCAGCAGCGCCGGGCGCTCACCGCGTGGGCGGCTTGGCAGGTCATCCAGTTGCTCAGGCGTCGGGAAGCGGTCCAGTTTGGACTCCTTGCGAATGATCACTGGCTGTTTTTCCGGCTGACGCGGGTTGCGCACGGCCGGCTCTTGCCGGGCAGCATCGTCACGCGCAGGGCGACCACGGCCACCGCCGCCATCACGACGGGCACCGCCACCGTTGTTGGCGCGGGGCGGGCGTTTTTCTCCGCCACCACTGCGTGGCTGGCCGCCATTGCGGGCTTGGCCTTGGCCGCCAGCGTTGCTGCGTTGACCATTGCCTTGCCCCTGACCTTGGCCAGCACCACCTGGGCGACGGTTGCGGCCCTGGTTCTTGCCCTGGTACGGACTGACATAGTCGGCGCGGTTACCGAAGTTATCGACCTCGTCGTCCAGGAACTCTTCCGGGTCGCGGTCTGCTGGCGGTTTCGGCACGCCGTTATTGCTGGCCTGCTGTGGGCGTGGCTTCTTGTCACGCGGCTTGCGCGGCTGCTGCTGCTTGTCGCCGCTCTTTTCCTTGTCGTCCGGCTTGGCCGCAGCTTGCTGCCTGGCTTTGCCTTTGTCCTTGCCTTTGTCCTTGCGGCCGCCGTTGCTGTCTTTGGCACCTTCGCCGCGGGCTTGCTGGTTGCGGCCACCGCGGCCGTTGTTTTGCGGGCGCTCGCGTGTTTCAGGCTTCTCGGCTTCGACCTGGCTGGCGTCGAAGCCCATCAGGTCGCCATCCGCGATGCGCTGCTTGGTCACCCGCTCGATGCTCTTGAGCAGCTTTTCTTCATCTGGTGCGACCAGGGAAATAGCTTCGCCCGAACGACCGGCACGGCCGGTACGGCCAATGCGGTGGACGTAGTCTTCCTCGACATTCGGCAGCTCGAAGTTGACAACGTGGGGCAACTGGTCGATGTCCAGGCCGCGGGCAGCGATGTCGGTGGCGACCAGTACGCGCACGCTGTTGGCCTTGAAGTCGGCCAAAGCCTTGGTGCGGGCGTTCTGGCTCTTGTTGCCGTGGATCGCGGCGGCGGTCAGGCCTTGCTTTTCCAGATACTCGGCCAGGCGGTTGGCACCGTGCTTGGTTCGGGTGAACACCAACACCTGTTCCCAGGCGCCCAAGGTGATCAGGTGCGCCAGCAGGGCACGCTTGTGGCTGGCAGGCAGCCGGTACACCCGCTGCTCGATACGCTCGACGGTGGTGTTCGGCGGGGTGACCTCGATACGCTCCGGGTTGTGCAGGAGCTTGTCGGCGAGGTCGGTGATGTCCTTGGAGAAGGTGGCCGAGAAAAGCAGGTTCTGCCGCTTGGCCGGCAGGCGGGCGAGCACCTTCTTGACGTCGTGGATGAAGCCCATGTCGAGCATGCGATCGGCTTCATCAAGTACCAGGATTTCCACGTGGGCCAGGTCGACCTTGCCTTGGCCGGCCAGGTCGAGCAGGCGGCCTGGGCAGGCGACCAGCACATCAACGCCTTTGGCAATGGCCTGGATCTGCGGGTTCATGCCAACGCCGCCGAAGATGCAGGCGCTGACCAGTGGCAGGTCACGGGCATAGACTTTGAAACTGTCATGCACCTGGGCTGCCAGTTCGCGGGTCGGTGTCAGGACCAGGACGCGAGGCTGGCGCGGGCCATGGCGCTGCGATTTGTCGGGATGGCCGGCCGGGAACAGGCGCTCGAGAATCGGCAGGGCGAAGCCGCCGGTTTTACCCGTACCTGTCTGTGCGGCAACCATCAGGTCGCGGCCTTGCAACACGGCGGGAATGGCCCGCTGTTGCACGGGGGTCGGCTGGGTGTAGCCCGCAGCCTCGATAGCGCGGACAAGAGCCTCGGAGAGACCGAGGGAAGCAAAGGACATGGGCGATCCTGTTCTCGTGTGGGCTGGGCCCGTTGGGATGTTCTGCCTGGCGCGACGGGCATCGGTGAAATGCGATCGCGTCCGGTCCAGCTGGGCTTTCACTGCACATCCGGGAAACGGAGGCTGGACGCGAAGGGGCGTCGGTGCCGATCGGGATGCCTGTTGCGAGGCCGAGCGTCCGGGCGTGAGCCGGGCGGGAAGGCCCGAGTATAACAGAGCTATCGCGCTGTGCTGCTTTCCTGCTGCTCAACGGCGTTGAGAATGTTTCCAGTGTCGCTTGTATAGCGGTTGCTGATCGCTGCATAGGCCGGTTCCTGCTTGAACCGCTGCAGCTCTTCGGCAAAGGCCACGGCCAGTGCCTCGCGCCCAGGCTTGCGCACCAGGCCCAAATACTGCGCCTGGCGGCTGACTACCAGCGGCAGTTCTTCGACTTGCTGTTGCAGGCCGAGCTGGCGGAGCAGGTAATGCCCGACCCTGCGGTCGGTGATCGCCAGGTCGATACGGCCCAGCACCAGCTTGCCGAAGTTGGCTTCGTGGGTGGGTGCGGCTTCGCGCTTGAAGTGCGGGGCCTCGGTGAACGCTTGACCGTAGGCGTAGCCGGGCGATGTGCCGACGGTGAGGCCGGCGAGGTCGTCCAGGTGGGTGACGGCATGGCGGCGCGAGCGGCTTTGGAACAGGACGAATTCGACCTCCGACATAGGTTCGGAGCCATACACCATGTAGGGTTGGCGCGCGTCCGTCTGGAAGATGTCGAGAATGCCATCGGCCAGGCCCTGCTCAGCCATCGCCAAGCAGCGCTTCCAAGGCAGGAATTGCCACTCCACCTCGACGCCGAGGCGTGCGAAGACCTGGCTGGCGACTTCGTAGTCGATGCCGCGCGGTTGGCCGTTGTGCTGAAACACATAAGGTGCCCAGTCGTCGGTTACCAGGCGCAAGCGTTCGCCCAGAGCCAACGGGCTCAGGCAAACGAGCAGGAGGATCCAGAACAGACGGGCGATATGTGGCATGGCCGGAGATTACGCGCTCGGCCGGTGTACGGTAAAGGCATGCACGATCGATGTAGGAGCGGGCGTGCCCGCGAACACCGGCGAAGCCGGTGCCAACGATCGGGTTGCTCTCTTCGCGGGCGCGCCCGCTCCCACAAAGCCGCGCAAGACAATGAATTTTGCGGGCACATCAGGCGTGAGTGGTTCGCAGCAGATGCGCCTCGATATCCTTGCGCCGCTCGCCCAGCGATAGCCGTAGCCCCGGATGGCGCAGGCACTGACGCAGCCGCTCGGGCTCCATGTAGCCGTAGCGGTCATTGAGGTTTTCCAGGGCCTTGTCCCACCAGGCGGACGCGCAGGCGCGGTCAAACTCATTGGGGTAGGGGTAGCAGCCATAGAGCAATTCGCGGGCGAACTGGCGCTCGTGGCTGGGCAGGGTCAGGCTCAGCGCCTTGTAACCCAAACGGTGGAGGGTGGGTGGCCGCGGCAGTTGGTCGTTGACCCGCGCAACGTCGGCCAGGGCCGAGGGGCTGAGTGGGTCGTGGTCGTGCTTGCGCAGCCAGGCCTGGATCTTGGCGCGGAACTGCGCCTTCCGGCTCCAGTAGTGATGGATGACATCGGTACACTCGGCCAGCTCCAGGTTGCGGTAGGCCGCTACTGCCAGGCAGAACTCCTCAAGGGTATAGGCCTCGCGAGCCAAGGGGTAGAATTCGTCCATCATGGCGATGGAGCGGTCCAGGGTGCCGCAGTCCTCGGCAGTGAGGCCGATAACGCCGGAATTGATGAGCGGCATCTGGCAGTCGGCCAGTCCCCGGGACTCGAGAAGGGTCAGCAGGTTCTTGTACAACAGGCACTTCTGGTTAGCGCCGTAGCGTGTGCCGATAGCGTTGCACAGCAGGCGGTTGGGCGCTACACGGGCGAACAGGTGCAACGGCGAAGTGCGGAAGAAGGTGTCTGTGTCGATCAGCACTGCCAGCGGGTGTTGCTGCAGTACCTGGCGCAACAGCACATGCTTGCTGCGAAAGTGATAACCGTGCGGGGCATTCCATGCCTGGCGCGTGGCCTCGTCCAGCAGGTGGACGGTGACGGGCAGCTTGGCGTAGGGCTGCGCATTGTCGGTGTAAACCTGGATGTCCATGGCCTCGCCGGCTGCGCTGCCCAACTGGGCGAGGGCGCTGACGATGCTGAAGCAGGCTTCCTGATGGTAGGTTGCCGGGCCAAAAGCCAGGTATACAAGCTGTGGGCGCGAAGGTTGGGTGTGCTGCATGGCAGGCAAGACCTGTTTAACCCGAAAATGAATAAGGCTTTAGTCTATGACCAAAGCCTTAATCATTTCTTAAGCAGACTTTGCCAAAAGATTTCAGCGCGGCAGCTTCAGGTTGTTCCAGATCGCCAGGCTCGGTTCAGCCTGGTTCAAGGTATAGAAGTGCAGGCCCGGCGCGCCGCCTTGCAACAGCTGTTCGCACATGCGGGTAATCACTTCTTCGCCAAAGGCCTGGATGCTGGCGGTGTCGTCGGCATAGGCTTCCAGCTGCTTGCGGATCCAGCGCGGGATCTCGGCGCCACAGGCATCGGAGAAGCGGGCCAGCTTGCTGTAGTTGGTGATCGGCATGATGCCCGGTACCACCGGAATGTCCACGCCCAGCTTCTGTGCACGCTCGACGAAGTAGAAGTAGCTGTCGGCGTTGAAGAAGTACTGGGTGATGGCGCTGTCGGCACCGGCCTTGACCTTGTGCACAAAGTTGGCCAGATCCGCCTCGAAGTTGCGCGCCTGCGGGTGCATTTCCGGGTAGGCAGCCACTTCCAGGTGGAAGTGATCAGCGGTTTCCTGGCGGATGAACTCGACCAGGTCACTGGCATAGCGCAGTTCACCACTGGCCATGCCCATGCCCGACGGCAGGTCACCACGCAAAGCGACAATGCGTTTGATGCCGGCGGCCTTGTACTCGGCCAGCAGGGCGCGCAACTCGGCCTTGGTGTCGCCCACGCACGACAGGTGCGGCGCGGCAGGTATCTTCACTTCGCTTTCCAGCTGCAGCACGGTATTGAGCGTGCGGTCGCGGGTCGAGCCACCGGCACCGTAGGTGCAGGAGAAGAAGTCCGGGTTATAGGTGGCCAGCTGGCGGGCGACGCCCATCAGCTTTTCGTGACCGGCGTCGGTCTTGGTTGGGAAGAACTCGAAACTGTAGCGGCGTTCTTGTGACATCAGGCGTTCCTCTGGCAACAAGCGTCTAACGGCAAGCTGCAAGTAAAAGCCAGATCGGTGATGGCCGGTCTGGCTTGGGCGTCGTTCAAGATCTGTGTTTCTGGAGCTGCAAGTGGCAACGGCACGGTATGCCTTTGCTTGCCACTTGCAGCTTCAAGCTTGCCGCTTAGTAGCGGTAGGCGTGCGGCTTGAACGGGCCTTCGACGGTCACGCCGATGTAGTCGGCTTGCTGTTTGGTCAGCTGGGTGACCACGCCGCCGAAGCCGCGGACCATTTCCAGGGCCACTTCTTCGTCGAGTTTCTTCGGCAGCACTTCAACGGTCAGGCGCTCGGCTTTCTTTTCGGCCGGCAGGTCAGCGAACTTCTGCTCGAACAGGAAGATCTGTGCCAGAACCTGGTTGGCGAACGAGCCGTCCATGATGCGGCTTGGGTGGCCAGTGGCGTTGCCCAGGTTGACTAGGCGGCCTTCGGCCAGCAGGATCAGGTAGTCGTCGTTCTGCGGGTCGAAGCTGCCAGCGCCGGTACGGTGGACCTTGTGAACCTGCGGCTTGACCTCTTCCCAGGCCCAGTTCTTGCGCATGAAGGCGGTGTCGATCTCGTTGTCGAAGTGGCCGATGTTGCAGACTACGGCACGCTTTTTCAGGGCCTTGAGCATGTTGGCGTCGCAGACGTTGACGTTACCGGTGGTGGTCACGATCAGGTCGATCTTGCCCAGCAGAGCCTTGTCGATGCTGGCTTCGGTGCCGTCGTTGATACCGTCGATGAACGGCGAGACCAGCTCGAAGCCGTCCATGCAGGCCTGCATGGCGCAGATTGGATCAACTTCGGAGACCTTGACGATCATGCCTTCCTGACGCAGGGACTGGGCCGAGCCCTTGCCCACGTCACCGTAGCCGATCACCAGGGCCTGCTTGCCCGACAGCAGGTGGTCGGTACCACGCTTGATGGCATCGTTCAGGCTGTGACGGCAGCCGTACTTGTTGTCGTTCTTGCTCTTGGTGACCGAGTCGTTGACGTTGATCGCCGGGACTTTCAGCTCGCCCTTGGCCAGCATGTCCAGCAGGCGGTGTACGCCGGTGGTGGTCTCTTCGGTCACGCCGTGCACACGGTCCAGTACCTGCGGGTACTTCTTGTGCAGCAGTTCGGTCAGGTCACCACCGTCGTCGAGGATCATGTTGGCGTCCCATGGCTGGCCATCTTTCAGGATGGTCTGCTCCAGGCACCACTCGTACTCTTCTTCGGTTTCACCTTTCCAAGCAAATACCGGGATACCGGCGGCGGCGATCGAGGCGGCGGCCTGGTCTTGAGTCGAGAAGATGTTGCAGGACGACCAGCGCACTTCGGCACCCAGGGCAACCAGGGTTTCGATCAGCACGGCGGTCTGGATGGTCATGTGGATGCAGCCCAGGATCTTCGCACCCTTGAGCGGTTGCTCGGCCAGGTACTTGCGACGCAGGCCCATCAGCGCAGGCATTTCCGATTCGGCAATGATGGTTTCGCGACGGCCCCAGGCGGCCAGGGAGATGTCGGCGACTTTGTAATCGGTAAAACCAGCAGGCATGTTTGCAGCGCTCATGAGAGCCTCCATTCGTAATGTGCGAATGGGCGCCGTTGTGCGTTAAGCGCTCGCGGGAGCGAGCAACGCCCCATCCGAGCCTGACAGGCCTAGCCTGCTGCAGCGCCCCTCGGACAGGTGGCGGGCATGGCACCGCTGTGGGCAACCATGTAAAACGGCGCAGATTATAGCTGCCCCCGCCGGCTTGCCCAAGGTTTTCCGTCGATTAATCGCGACGATAGTCGATGTTCAATGGAGCGAAGGCAGCCGCTCTGCCATCATTGCTACACGTTAGCCAAGCAGGTCAGGAGTACAGATGAACTTTCACACCCGCAAGTGGGTTAAACCCGAAGACCTCAACCCCAATGGCACCCTGTTCGGTGGCAGCCTGTTGCGCTGGATCGATGAAGAGGCGGCGATCTACGCCATCGTCCAGCTGGGCAACCAGCGTGTGGTGACCAAGTACATGTCGGAAATCAACTTCGTCAGTGCTTCGCGTCAGGGTGACATCATCGAGCTGGGCATCACCGCTACCGCGTTCGGCCGCACCTCGATCACCCTCAAGTGCGAAGTGCGTAACAAGATCACCCGCAAGAGCATTCTGACTGTCGACAAGATGGTGTTCGTCAACCTGGGTGAGGATGGCTTGCCGGCAGCCCATGGGCGCACCGAGATCAAGTATGTGCAGGACCAGTTCCCGGATTCGGCAGTCGAATAGATTCTGGTTGCCTGTGCCGGCCTCTTCGCGGGTGAACCCGCTCCTACAGGGGTACGCGAACCTGTAGGAGCGGGTTTACCCGCGAATGGGCCGCAAAGCGGCCCCGGCATTCTCAAGGCTGGGCGCTGACCTTGCGCACCACCCGCCCAATGCTCAACCCCTGCACCAGAATCGACGACAACACCACGATGTAGGTGATCGACAGCAGCAGGTCCCGTTCCTCGCCCAGCGGTAGCGACAGTGCAAGTGCCACCGACACACCACCGCGCAGGCCACCCCAGGTCAGCACCCGCACCGTGCCTTTGGGCACCGGGCGCCAGCGCCGCAGCAGCACGATCGCCGGGGCCACCGTCAGCAGGCGCGACAGCAGCACTGCCAGCGCCAGCACGCCGCCGGCCGCCAGGTGCATCCAGTTGAACGGCAGCAGCAACAGCTCCAGGCCGATCAATGCGAACAGCAGCGCATTGAGCATGTCGTCGATCAGCTCCCAGAAACCGTCCATGTAACGGCGGGTCATGTCATTCATCGCCAGGTTGCGCCCCAGGTTGCCGATGATCAGGCCTGCCACCACCATGGCGATCGGTGCCGACACATGCAGTTCGTAGCACATCGCCGAACCACCGATTACCAACGCCAGGGTCAGCATGACTTCCACCTGGTACTGCTCGACACTCTTGATCATCCGGTAGGTGGCGTAGCCGATCAGGCCACCGAACACCACGCCGCCAATGGCCTCGCGGGCGAACAGGATCGCCGTGTCGGTCATGCTCGGTGTTTCACCCAGCTGGATGATGCCCAGCAACACGGTGAATACCACGACTGCCGTGCCGTCGTTGAACAGTGACTCGCCGACGATGGTGGTTTTAAGCGGTTTGGGCGCATTGGCAGTACGCAGCGCGCCAAGCACGGCAATCGGGTCGGTTGGTGAGATCAGTGCACCGAACAGCAGGCAGTAGATCAGGGGGACCTGCCAGCCGAACAGGGCAAACACCCAATGCGCCAGGTAGCCGATGACCACGGTGGCGATCAGCACGCCCAAGGTGGCCAGCAGGCCGATCGGCCAGCGATAGCTGCGCAGGTCGCTGAGGTTGACGTGCAGGGCGCCGGCAAACAGCAGGAACGCCAACATCCAGTGCATGAGCAGGTCGTTGAAGTCGATCTGGTTCATCAGCCCTTCGACGCGTTCTTCCAGGCCAGGGAAGCCGATAAGGCTCAGGCCCTGCAACATCAGGGAAAACAGCAGCGCCGTGACCATCACGCCGATGGCGGGGGGCAGGCCGATGAAACGGTAGTTCACATAGGTCAGAAGTGTGGTGAGGCAGATAAACGCGGCAACTAATTCAAGCATCCCGAATCCTGTAACAGTGGCTTCCAAGTCGTTACCCGAGTGACTCGGGCAGTTCTTTGATGACCTGGCACGGGGTTCGGGGCACAGGGTTTGACCGAATTAGTCCAAATCGTTCCCGTGACAGTCTGCACTGGTTACCCTGTGGGAGCGGGCGTGCCCGCGAACACCGGCAAAGCCGGTGCCATACACCGAGTTGCATTCTTCGCGGGCATGCCCGCTCCCACAAAGCCCCCCTGAACGCTATATATTCACAGCCATGAAAAGCCATAAGGACAAGAAGGCGTGTTGGCAACATCTCTGGTGCTGGTTGCCGCCCTGCTGCATGCAACCTGGAATACCCTGATCAAATTCAGCGGCGAGCGCTTGCTGGTCATCGCCAGCATGGACACGGTGGCGCTGGCCTTCGCGGTGCTGGCGGTGCCCTTCGTGGATGTTCCGCCTGCTGAAATCTGGCCTTGGTTGGTTGCTTCGGCACTGGCTGAGCAGTTGTACCGTTATTTGCTGATCCAGGCCTACCGCGTGGGCGACCTGGGGCTGGTCTATCCTCTGATGCGCGGGCTGTCACCGTTGGTGGTGCTGGGGCTGACCCTGGCCTTTGCCGGGGAATCGCTGAGCCAGCAGCAGATCATCGGTATCCTGTTGATCCCCTGTGGCATGGCCTGTCTGTTGTGGCAGGGCGGCGGCGGTGACCGGCTACCATGGTCGATGCTGCCGGTGGTTGCCTTGATTGGCCTGTGCATTGGTTGCTACACCTGGTTCGACGGCCAGGCCGTGCGCCTGTGGGGCAAACCGTGGGATTACCTGGTCTGGCTGACCCTGCTCAGCGCCTGGCAATTCCCGTTGTTGGCGAGCGTAGCGCGGCGGGCGCCATTCGTACTGTTCTGGCGAACCCAATGGCGCCTTGGGTTGGCGGTAGGGTTCTGCGTATTGTTCAGCTATGCCCTGGTGCTGTGGGCCATGCACCTGGGGTCTGTGGCCGAAGCGGCGGCACTGCGGGAATTGAGCGTGATCCTGGTGGTGCTGCTGGGTATGCGCTACCTCAAAGAACCTTTTGGCGGGCCGAGACTCCTAGCTTGCGGGCTGGTATTGGCCGGCATGCTGGTAATGAAGCTTTGACCTGAAGACTGAACAAGGAGTCCTGTCCATGACTGTTGCCCTGTGGTGCATCCTGATTGCCCTGCTGTTGAACCCGCTTTGTGCCTTGATCGCCAAGGCGAGCAGTGGCCGCTTCGGCCTCAAGGACAATCACGATCCGCGAGCCTTCCTCGATACCTTGTCGGGCCTGCCACGGCGTGCCCATGCTGCGCAGCAGAATGGCTACGAAGCGTTTCCGGCATTTGCTGCGGCGGTGCTTGTGGCGGATATCGTCGGCAATGCCGAGCAGGTGACCCAGGATGTACTGGGGGTGATGTATATCACCAGCCGCTTGCTTTACATCATCTGCTACCTGGCCGACTGGGCTGCCTTGCGGTCGCTGGTGTGGCTTGCCGGCTTGGCACTTATCGTGTCGTTCTTCGTGGTTTCCATCTGAAACCGAGTGGCCTTCTTCGCGGGCAGCTCCCGCGAAGAAGGCAGCAACGGTCAAGGTACCTTGGGCACCTCAGGCAGTGGCTGGCCCTTGGGCCACAGCATCCAGATCTGCCCTTGCTGCTTCATGTTCCCGGCCAGTTCGCCGGCTTCTGGCCCTGTGCCCCAGAATAGGTCAGCGCGCACTTCGCCGGTAATCGCCCCGCCGGTGTCTTGCGCGCCAACCGGTCGTACCACCGGCGAGCCGTCCGGGCGTGTGGTAGACAGCCACAACAAGCTGCCCAGGGGAATCACCTTGCGGTCGATGGCCACGCTGTAGCCGGCGGTAAGCGGTACGTTCAGCGAGCCTCGCGGGCCTTCGTTGCTGTCCGGGCGGGTGCTGAAGAATACATAGCTGGGGTTGCTGGCCAGCAGCTCTGGTACGCGCTGCGGGTTGGCCTGGGCCCAGGCGTGAATGGCGCCCATGCTCACGTCTTCTTTTTTCAGCTGACCCTGCTCCACCAGCCAGCGGCCGATCGGCCGATAGGGGTGGCCGTTCTGGTCGGCGTAGCCCAGGCGCAGTTGACGACCGTCTTCCAGTTGCACCCGGCCAGAACCCTGGATCTGCAGGAACTGCAGGTCCATCGGGTCGGTCAGCCAGGCCAGCACCGGTGCCTGGACGCCGTTACGGTTGATGACCTCGGCCGTGTCATAGGGCTTGAGCACCCGACCCTCCAGACGGCCGCGCAGGCGTTTGCCCTTCAGTTCGGGGTACACGCTGGCCAGGTCGACCACGATCATGTCATCAGGGATGCCGTAGACCGCCACATGGTTGGTTGCCGATTGGCTCAGGCTGCCAGGGTAGACCGGCTCGTAGTAGCCGGTAATCAGGCCGTTGGCATTGTTTTCTGCAGAGCGCAGGCCGTACACCTGCAGGTTCTGTTCAAGGAAGGTTCGCACTTGGGCGGCGCTGGCTGTGGCGCTGCCGGCCGCTTCGCAGGTGGCGGCCCACACCGGGTCGCGCTTGAGTTTTTCGCAGCCGTTGCGCCATGCATAAAAGCCGGCCAGCAGGTCTTCATCGCTGACGGCCGGCAAGTCTTTCCAAGTGGCCGGGGCATAGGTGGCGACAGCGTGGGGCTCGGGCTTGGCGCTCTCGCCGCCGTTGCAGCCGGCCAGCAAAGCCAGCACCGGCAGTGTCCAGGCCAGGTGGCGCAGGGCAGATTTCATGTGTGCATTCCTGTCATGAGCGAACATGAAGGTTCGCCCCTGTCTTTTATGTGGCTATTGGTGTTTGGCCCAGTGGCAGCGATACTGGCCGCCCATTTGCGTAGGCCGAAGTGAGCGTGATGTTGAAGCGATTGACCGTTGTTCTGCTGGCTGCACTTGCCCTGGTAGGGGCTTTGACGGGGTGTGACCGGGTTGACCCGAACTCGCCGCTGGGTAAACGCAAGGTGATCTTCAAGGACATGCTCAAGACCAGCGAAGACCTGGGTGGCATGCTGCGTGGCCGGTTGCCGTTCGACGGGGTGAAGTTTGCCGACGGTGCGCTGAAGCTGGACAGCCTGTCGCATCAGCCGTGGCAGCATTTTCCACAGGTGCGCGATGGTGGTGACAGCGCCGCCCGCGCCGAAGTGTGGGAGCGCCAGGCGCGGTTCCATGACCTGGCCCGGCAGCTTGAGGGCGTCACCGGCGAACTGGTCGATGTCACCCGCAATCAGCCACTGGATGCTGCGCAACTGAAGGCGCCGATGGACAAGGTCGAGTCTGCGTGCAAGGCCTGTCATAACGAATTTCGTAATCATTGAATGGCTGTGCTGTTCGCGCAAACCTTCGGGGCTTGTACAAATTCCTGTGGGAGCGGCCTTGTGTCGCGATAGGGCCGCTCAGCGGCCCCAGTATTTCAGCAAAAATGCATGCATAGCTGGAGCCGCCGCGCGGCCCTATCGCGACACAAGGCCGCTCCCACAAAGACCAGGCTTGCTGGCCAGATGCCTTAACGGTCGAGATCGTCGACCGCTTCCTGCAGCTCTTTACGCGAATCGGCCAGTTTGTCCTTGCGCTTGTTGATCTTCTCGGCGTCGCCTTTCTTCTCGGCCTTCTTCAAGTCCTTTTCCCGCTGCGCCACTTCGTGACGTGCATCGAGCACCTTCTGCTCACGTTCCTTGCGCAGGCTGGCGTCGGTGCAGTTGTCCACACCGCGCAGAGCTTCTTCCAGCCCTGCAACCTGGCCGCTGTTGCCGTGGTCACGGGCAATTTTCAGCTGGTTTTCGATGGCGCTGCGCTTGGCGGCGCAACCGGTCAGCCCGGCGTCCGGCTGGGCAGCCTGAGCAGTACCCGCAGCCAGGCCCAGTGTTGCGAGCAGGAAAAGAGTCGAAATACGTTTCATGAAAAGCCTCCTGAACGGGGCGGGGCAGCAAAAGTTGGGGGAAATCCTGCCTTGGTTTTGCCCATTTAGAAACCCTTGGTGAGGTTTTCTGCTCGAGTCTCAGGTTTTTCCTACGCACTATTTGGTAAAAAATCATTGCTCAATGCGCTGGGGTGGGGGCCGGAAACCTTCTATGCCGGTTTCGGCCAACTGTGCGGCGATGGCTTGCACCTCAGAGGCCGCGAAAAATTCCACAAGTTGGCGCGAGCGTTTTGCGCCGATGCCGGGCACAGTTTGCCATTGCCCGGCGCTGCGTGAAGCCAGCGCCTGCCAGTCGCCAGTTAGTGGCAAATGCTTGCCAATGGGCACGCCAAGGGCGCGCAGCCATTGATCGAAGGGGCGTGAGCGGGCTTCGTCGAAACTGCCCAGCAGGTGTGCCGCGGTGAGTCTGCTGATGCCGGGGGCCTGCTGCAGGCGCTCGGCATCGAGCTGCAGCCAATCGGTCATGGACGTTACCAAGCCCGCTTCGACCAGCCGACGCCATGTGCCGGGCCCGGTGCGGGGCAAGGCCAGGCCCTGTTTACCGCCAAGCCAGGTGAGGCG
Source organism: Pseudomonas sp. USTB-Z (assembly GCF_019691255.1). Lineage (NCBI taxonomy): Bacteria > Pseudomonadati > Pseudomonadota > Gammaproteobacteria > Pseudomonadales > Pseudomonadaceae > Pseudomonas > Pseudomonas sp. USTB-Z. The sequence goes on along the minus strand of NZ_JAECZP010000001.1, from coordinate 224,641 downwards.
GGCAATGAATTGCTCATCACAGCCCTCGCTGGCTTGCCAGCAGCTGTGGGCATGATAGCGGTCGGGCGCAGGCGCGGCGACCGCCTGGCGTTCGACCGTGCGATGCACCACTTGCTCCAGGCGTGGAATGGTCAGCCCGGCCAGGCTGATGGCCACCTGGTCGCCGGGGCGGATGTCGAGGGTGTGCCAGCGCGCCAGCGAACCCAGGCTTACCTGGGTAATCCGTCGGTCGTCCAGGGTGACCGGCAGCAAGTGCAACACGGGCGTGACCCTGCCGGTGCGGCCAACCCGAAAGCGCACGTCGCGTACTTCGGCCAAGGCTTGTGCATAGGGATACTTCCAGGCCGCGATCCAGTAGGGCGCCTTGGCCTGCCAGCGCTCGGCAGGTGGCCGACTGCTCTGGCGCAGGATTACACCGTCGGTGGCGAAGGGCAGAGCAGAGCGATACCAGTGCTCGCGCCAGTGTGCTGCATCCTCCAGCGTGTCGATGGCGATGCTGTAAAGCTGGCTGTCCGGAAACCCCAGCCGTGCCAGCTGGGCGAGGCGTTCGGCCTGTTGCTCGGGGCCGTGCGGCCAGCCCCACACGAACAGGCCGATAGCGTTGCCTTGTGCGCCAGTCAGTTGCTTGCGTGCGAGCAGCCCGGCCACGGTACCCCGGGCGTTGGCGCTGCCTGCCTTGGCTTGCACATGGTCGTCCAGGCGCAGATACAGCTCACCTTGCAAGTGCAGGTCGACCGCCTCGGGCAACTGCCGGGTGACAGCGCCGAGCTGTGGGATGTGTAGGCTCCAGTCATGGCCGTGTACACCGTCCCCCCGGCTGGTCAGCTGCACCAATCGGCCCTGTTGGTAGGTGAGGGAAACGGCTACGCCGTCGACCTTGGGCTGAACCCACACGCCGCTCTTGCCGGCCATCCATCGCGCCACGGCCTGGCGGTCTGCCAGCTTGTCGACGCCGGTATGCGGCACGGGGTGGAGGACCGGGCCGCGAGCGCTGGCCAGGGGGGAGGGGCTGGTGCCAACCGCGAAGCACTGCTGCAGGTGGTTCAGGCGCTCGCGGCTCTGGTCGTACAGTTCGTCGGCCACCAGGGCTATGCCCTGGCGATGGTAGTGCTCGTCCCATCGGGCAAGCGTGGCGCGGAGTTGCGCAACTTCGGCCTTGGCCTGTTGCGGGCTCCACTGTGGGCATGAGGCAGCCCTGGCCAATGGGGCGTTCAGTGCAAATAGCAGGGCGAACAACAACAGGTACGGCATGGCCTGGCATCCTTGCATGGCGGGGAAGCGCTTAGCGTAGGCAGGTAGCGGGGCGGACGGTGCGTGCAGTTGTCAGGTGATATTTCGCGGGTGCTCGTCTCCCATCCCGAGGTTGCGCAAAAAACCAGCGCGGCGCTCGATCTCACAGGCGATGAAAATGCCGTGACAGGCACAAAAAAGCCCCTGCCGATCGCTCGGCAGGGGCTTTCGTCCAGCGCTGCAGGAAAATTTACAGGCCGGCAGCGTCACGCAGCGACTGGGCGCGGTCGGTGCGCTCCCAGGTGAAGGTGGTGAAGGTGTCGTCGCCGACAGTCTTCTGCTGCGGGGTGCGGCCGAAGTGGCCGTAGGCAGCGGTTTCCTGATACATCGGGTGCAGCAGGTCGAGCATGGTGGTGATGGCGTACGGACGCAGGTCGAAGCATTCGCGCACCAGCTGGATGATCTTGTCGTCGGAGACCTTGCCGGTACCGAAGGTGTTGATCGAGATGGACGTCGGCTGGGCTACGCCAATGGCGTACGACACCTGGATCTCGCAACGCTCTGCCAGGCCGGCGGCGACGATGTTCTTGGCCACGTAGCGGCCGGCGTAGGCGGCGGAGCGGTCGACCTTGGACGGATCCTTGCCGGAGAACGCACCACCACCGTGGCGGGCCATGCCGCCGTAGGAGTCGACGATGATCTTGCGGCCGGTCAGGCCACAGTCACCCACCGGGCCACCGATGATGAAGTTGCCGGTCGGGTTGATGTGGTACTGGGTGCCCTTGTGCAGCAGTTCGGCAGGCAGGGTGTGCTTGACGATCAGCTCCATCACGGCTTCTTGCAGGTCTTTCTGCGAAACCTCCGGGTTGTGCTGGGTCGACAGCACCACGGCGTCGATACCGACCACTTTGCCGTTCTCGTAGCGGCAGGTGACCTGCGACTTGGCATCCGGGCGCAGCCATGGCAGCAGGCCGGACTTGCGTGCCTCGGCCTGGCGTTCTACCAGACGGTGCGAGAAGCAGATCGGTGCAGGCATCAGGACTTCGGTTTCGTTGCTGGCATAGCCGAACATCAGGCCCTGGTCACCGGCGCCTTGGTCTTCCGGCTTGGAGCGGTCCACGCCCTGGGCGATGTCTACCGACTGTTTGCCGATGATGTTCATCACGGCGCAGGTGGCGCCGTCGAAGCCGACGTCGGAGCTGTTGTAGCCGATGTCGATGATGACTTTGCGCACCAGGTCTTCCAGGTCGACCCAGGCCGACGTGGTGACTTCGCCGGCGATGATGGCGACACCGGTCTTGACCAGGGTTTCGCAGGCTACGCGGGCGTATTTGTCCTGGGCGATGATGGCATCAAGGACAGCGTCCGAAATCTGGTCGGCGATCTTGTCCGGATGCCCTTCGGACACGGACTCGGAGGTGAAAAGGGAGTATTCGCTCATCTCGAAGGTTCCTGAAATTTACCGATGGTGTATGTCGCCAGCCGTCCGCTGAAAATGGCGGACCTGGATCTGGAAACCGTTACGCAAGCCCACGTACAGGCTGTCCGCATGGGCCAGCCCGGCAGCGTTGGCCCAGCGCGCCAGGTCATCCTGTTCGAAGCCCAGCCAGAGGTCGCCGCAGGCTTCGCGCGCCCACCCCTGGTCATGGCTGCACAGTTCGGTGACCAGCAGGCTGCCGCCTGCCTTCACCCGTTTGGCCAGCTGGCGCAAGGCCAGGGCCGGGTCGCTGAAATGGTGCAGCACCATGTTCAGCACAACGCAGTCGGCGGCCACATCCGTTGCACCCAGTGCGTCGGCCAACTGCAGGTTCACGTTGTCGAGCCCTTCGCGCTGGCACACCTGGCGCGCAAGCTCGAGCATGGTAGGGCTGTTGTCCAGGGCGGTGACCTGGGCGAAGCGCCGGGCCAGGTCGGGCAGGAAGCCACCGTCGCCGGGCCCGACTTCCAGCGCGCTGGCGGCCGGGTCGAAATGCAGTTTGTCGAGCAGCGCCAGCAGGCTGTCGCGGTACTGCGGAAGGCCGGCGATCAGGTCCTGCTGGGCACGGAATTTCTCTTCCACGCGCAGGAAGAAGTCCTGGCTGGTGGCCGCCCGGCGCTGCTGGACATGGGCTATGCGCGCCTGCACATCGGGCGGCAGGGCCAGGTCGTCGACTTCTTCGAGCAGCGCCGCGTGCAGCCGCCCCCCCAGGCGCAGGCCATCGGGCAGGGCACGGCGGTAGAAGATGGCGTTGCCTTCGCGGCGGGTTGCCACGAGGTCGGCCTGAGCCAGCACCTTGAGATGATGGCTCATGCCTGACTGGCCGATGTCGAAGATCTGCGCCAGTTCCAGCACGCCGAACGAGTCGTTGGCCAGTGCGCGCAATACGTTCAGGCGCAACGCATCGCCACTGGCTTTGCACAGGGCGGCCAATGTTTCGCGTTGCTCGGGGATCGATTGCGCACGCAGATTCATGGGGCGGCAGTCTAGACAGGCATCGATGCCCTAGCAAGGCCAATATCAAAAAGTTTTGATATTGGCGATGAGCTGCAAGCCGAAAGCCTCAAGTGACACGCTTTGGGGCGCCCCGAGTCGCGCTCTGCTTCTTCAGTTGCGGCTTAAAGCTGGCGCTTGGCGCTTAAATGTTTGCCCCAAGCGCCCCCAGTGGGCGAAAATGGCCGCCTTTTTCGTGACACCACCTATTCAAGCCCCCTAGGAGATCAGCGATGCCCAGCCGTCGTGAACGTGCCAACGCCATTCGTGCCCTCAGCATGGATGCCGTGCAAAAGGCCAACAGCGGCCACCCAGGTGCCCCCATGGGCATGGCGGATATCGCCGAAGTGCTTTGGCGCGACTACCTGAAGCACAACCCGAGCAACCCGAGCTTCGCCGACCGTGACCGCTTCGTGCTGTCCAACGGCCACGGTTCGATGCTGATCTACTCGCTGCTGCACCTGACCGGCTACGACGTCACCATCGATGACATCAAAGGCTTCCGCCAGCTGCACAGCCGCACCCCGGGCCACCCGGAGTACGGCTACACCCCAGGCGTTGAAACCACCACCGGCCCGCTCGGCCAGGGTATCGCCAACGCCGTGGGCTTCGCCCTGGCAGAAAAAGTACTGGCTGCCCAGTTCAACCGTGACGGCCACACCATCGTCGACCACAACACCTACGTGTTCCTCGGCGACGGCTGCATGATGGAAGGTATCTCCCATGAAGTCGCCTCGCTGGCCGGCACCCTGGGCCTGAACAAGCTGATCGCCTTCTATGACGACAACGGCATCTCCATCGATGGCGAAGTGCACGGCTGGTTCACCGACAACACCCCCGCGCGCTTCGAGGCCTACAACTGGCAGGTGATCCGCAACGTCGACGGCCACGATGCCGAAGAAATCAAGATGGCCATCGAGACCGCCCGCAAGAGCGATCGCCCGACCCTGATCTGCTGCAAGACCACCATCGGTTTCGGTTCGCCGAACAAGCAGGGCAAGGAAGACTGCCACGGTGCCCCGCTGGGCAACGACGAAATCGCCCTGACCCGCCAGGCCCTGAACTGGAACCACGGCCCGTTCGAAATCCCGGCCGACATCTACGCCGAGTGGGATGCCAAGGCCGCCGGTGCCAAGGTTGAAGCCGAGTGGAACCAGCGCTTCGACGCCTACGCCAAGGCCTACCCGGAGCTGGCTGCCGAGTTCAAGCGCCGTGCCAGCGGCGAGCTGCCGGCCGACTTCAGCGAAAAGGCCCAGGCCTACATCAATGAAGTGGCTGCCAAAGGCGAAACCATCGCCAGCCGCAAGGCCAGCCAGAACGCCCTGAACGCCTTCGGCCCGCTGCTGCCCGAGTTCCTCGGTGGTTCGGCCGACCTGGCCGGCTCCAACCTGACCCTGTGGAAAGGTTGCAAGGGCGTCGAAGCCAATGACGCCAGCGGCAACTACGTGTTCTACGGCGTGCGCGAGTTCGGCATGACCGCCATCATGAACGGCGTTGCCCTGCACGGTGGCCTGGTGCCTTACGGCGCGACCTTCCTGATGTTCATGGAATACGCCCGCAACGCCGTGCGCATGTCGGCCCTGATGAAGCAGCGCGTGATCCACGTGTACACCCACGACTCCATCGGTCTGGGCGAAGACGGCCCGACGCACCAGCCGATCGAGCAGCTGACCAGCCTGCGCAGCACCCCGAACCTGGACACCTGGCGCCCGGCCGACGCGGTGGAATCCGCCGTGTCCTGGAAAAACGCCCTGGAGCGCAAGGACGGCCCATCGGCGCTGATCTTCTCGCGCCAGAACCTGCAGCACCAGGACCGCGATGCCCAGCAGATCGCCGACATCAGCCGCGGTGGCTATGTGCTCAAGGACTGCGCCGGCGAGCCTGAACTGATTCTGATCGCCACCGGTTCCGAAGTGGGCCTGGCTGTTCAGGCCTTCGACAAGCTGACCGAGCAAGGCCGCAAGGTGCGCGTGGTTTCCATGCCGTGCACCAGCGTGTTCGATGCCCAGGACGCTGCCTACAAGCAGTCCGTGCTGCCGCTGGAAGTCGGTGCGCGCATCGCCATCGAAGCTGCCCACGCTGACTTCTGGTACAAGTACGTCGGCCTGGAAGGTCGTATCATCGGCATGACCACCTACGGTGAGTCGGCGCCGGCTTCGGCATTGTTCGAAGCGTTCGGCTTCACCCTGGAGAACATCCTCGGTACTGCCGAAGAGCTGCTGGAAGACTGATGTAACAAATGGAGGGCAGTGACGCCCTCCAGGTCGTGCAAGGGGAGGGCTTTGCCCTCCATCGCGACGCAAGGCCGCTCCCACAGAAACGGTGCTGTCCTCCGGATGGCGCGGTCCCTGTGGGAGCGGCCTTGCGTCGCGATGGGCCGCAACGCGGCCTCAAAGCCATCATGCGTTAGCGAGCCAACCAATGCCCCACCCGCGTCCCTACAAAGTTGCACTCAACGGTTATGGCCGTATCGGCCGCTGTGTCCTGCGCGCGCTGTTCGAGCGGGGGGCAAAGGCCGGTTTCGAGATCGTCGCGCTGAACGATCTGGCCGATCAGGCCAGCCTGGAATACCTGACACGCTTCGACTCCACCCACGGGCGTTTTCCCGGCGAGGTCAAGGTCGACGGCGACTGTCTGCACATCAATGGCGATTGCGTGAAGGTAATGCGCAGTGCCACCCCCGAAGGCATCGACTGGGCTGCGCTGGGCATCGACCTGGTGCTGGAGTGTTCCGGTGCCTATAACACCCGTGCCGATGGCCAGCGTTTCCTCGACGCCGGTGCGCCAAGGGTGCTGTTCTCGCAGCCCATGGCCAGCGAGGCCGACGTTGACGCCACGGTGGTCTACGGCATCAACCAGGCCTGCCTTACCGGCAGCGAGCGCCTGGTGTCCAACGCCTCGTGCACCACCAACTGCGGCGTGCCGCTGCTGCGTGTGCTGGACCAGGCGTTCGGCATCGAATATGTGCAGATCACCACCATCCACTCGGCGATGAACGACCAGCCGGTGATCGATGCCTATCACCACGAAGACCTGCGCCGCACGCGTTCGGCCTTCCAGTCGGTGATTCCCGTCTCCACTGGCCTGGCGCGTGGCATCGAGCGCCTGCTTCCGGAACTTGCCGGGCGAATCCAGGCCAAAGCGGTACGTGTACCGACCGTCAACGTCTCGTGCCTGGACATCACCCTGCAGACTGCCCGCGACACCAGTGCGGCCGAAGTCAACCGAGTGCTGCGCGAGGCTGCGCTGGAAGGTCCGCTTAAAGGCTTGCTGGCTTACACCGAGCTGCCGCACGCCAGTTGTGATTTCAACCATGACCCACATTCGGCGATCGTCGATGCCAGCCAGACGCGTGTTTCCGGGCCCCGCCTGGTAAACCTGCTGGCGTGGTTCGACAACGAATGGGGTTTTGCCAACCGTATGCTCGACGTTGCCGAACACTTTCTGCACGTCGTTCACCCAACCCGCAACAAACAGCCCTGAAGGACTGCATTCATGACCGTGTTGAAGATGACCGACCTCGACCTGCAAGGTAAGCGCGTACTGATCCGCGAAGACCTCAACGTGCCTGTGAAGGACGGTGTGGTAGCCAGCGATGCGCGTATCCTGGCAGCGCTGCCGACCATCAAGCTGGCCCTGGAGAAGGGCGCAGCGGTAATGGTCTGCTCGCACCTGGGCCGCCCGACCGAAGGCGAATTCTCTGCCGAGAACAGCCTCAAGCCGGTCGCCGATTACCTGAGCAAGGCCCTGGGCCGTGATGTGCCGCTGGTTGCCGACTATCTGGACGGTGTCGCGGTACAGGCCGGTGAACTGGTGCTGTTCGAGAATGTGCGCTTCAACAAGGGCGAGAAAAAGAACGCCGACGAGCTGGCGCAGAAGTACGCTGCCCTGTGCGACGTGTTCGTCATGGACGCCTTCGGCACCGCCCACCGCGCCGAGGGTTCCACTCACGGTGTAGCCAAGTTTGCCAAAGTCGCTGCTGCAGGCCCGCTGCTGGCTGCCGAACTGGACGCCCTGGGCAAGGCCCTGAAGGCCCCGGCCAAGCCAATGGCGGCCATCGTTGCCGGCTCCAAGGTTTCCACCAAACTGGACGTGCTGAACAGCCTGAGCAGTGTTTGCGACCAGCTGATCGTCGGTGGCGGTATTGCCAACACCTTCCTGGCCGCTGCTGGCCACCCGGTGGGCAAGTCGCTGTACGAGCCTGACCTGGTCGACACCGCCAAGGCCATTGCTGCCAAGGTCAGCGTGCCGCTGCCAGTTGATGTGGTGGTTGCCAAGGAGTTTGCCGAGACCGCCGAAGCCACCGTCAAGGCCATCGCCGACGTTGCTGCCGACGACATGATCCTGGACATCGGCCCGCAAACCGCGGCCAACTTCGCCGAGCTGCTGAAATCGTCGAAAACCATTCTGTGGAACGGCCCGGTGGGCGTGTTCGAATTCGATCAGTTCGGCAACGGCACCAAGGTACTGGCCAAGGCCATCGCCGACAGCGCCGCGTTCTCCATCGCCGGTGGCGGTGACACCCTGGCAGCCATCGACAAATATGGCGTCAGCAAGGAAATCTCCTACATTTCTACCGGTGGTGGCGCCTTCCTCGAGTTCGTCGAGGGCAAGGTCCTGCCAGCTGTGGCAATCCTGGAAGAGCGGGCCAAGGCCTGATGACGTCGGCGCTTGGCAAAGGGAGTGGCCTGGTGGTCAAACAATTGCCTGTGATGATGCTGGCCGGTCTGCTGAGCGCTTGCGCGGGCAGCCCGGCCTCGGATGCCGACCCGGCGCAGTCGCACAAGGGCGGTTGCTATCAGTCCGACTGGCAGGCCGAGACTGTGCCGGTCATCGGCAAGCGCGTGGGCCCGGAAGGCCTGGAAAAGTACGACGAAGACCACCAGCGCAAGGCGCCGGGTTGCCCTTGATCGGGTAATAGGCAACCTGAACGTTGATTTGTGGTCTTGAGGAAGGGCTGCACAGCAGCCCCAAATCGAGGAAACTGAATGAAAGCGCTTTTGGCCGTGACGGCCCTGGCGACACTGGCAGGATGCTCACTGCTGCAGCCGGCGCAACCGGCCCCGGCAGACAACTGGACCCGTTGGGTCTGCGACACCCAGGCTGAGGTGCTTTGGCGCTTCGCCGATGCGCAACGTGACCAGGTTGACGTGCGCCTTGGCGGCGGCGACCAGGTGTACCGGCTCAAGGCTGAACCGGGTGCCTCGGGTGCGCTGTACAGCGATGGCATGCTGGCCTTCCACACCAAGGGCGAAGAAGGCCTGGTGTACTGGGTGGCAACCAACGATCTGATTGGGCGGGGCTGCAAGGCACCGTGACTGGCCGGGCCGCGAGGGTGGCCCACACTACTTGAACAGCAACCGCCCCTGCGGCAGGCTTGCACGAAACAAACGACGCTTGTCGGGAGAGAGATACACAATGGCACTCATTAGCATGCGCCAGATGCTGGACCACGCCGCCGAGTTCGGCTACGGCGTACCAGCTTTCAACGTCAACAACCTCGAGCAGATGCGCGCCATCATGGAAGCGGCCGACAAGACCGACTCCCCGGTGATCGTTCAGGCTTCGGCCGGTGCCCGCAAATACGCGGGTGCGCCATTCCTGCGCCACCTGATCCTGGCTGCCATCGAAGAGTTCCCGCACATCCCGGTGTGCATGCACCAGGACCACGGTACCAGCCCTGACGTCTGCCAGCGCTCGATCCAGCTGGGCTTCAGCTCGGTCATGATGGACGGTTCGCTGGGTGAAGACGGCAAGACCCCGACCGACTACGAGTACAACGTCCGCGTTACCCAGCAGACCGTTGCCATGGCTCACGCCTGCGGCGTTTCGGTTGAAGGCGAACTGGGCTGCCTGGGTTCCCTGGAAACCGGCATGGCCGGTGAAGAAGACGGGATCGGCGCCGAAGGCGTGCTGGATCACAGCCAGATGCTGACCGACCCGGAAGAAGCCGCCGACTTCGTCAAGAAGACCCAGGTCGACGCCCTGGCGATCGCCATCGGTACCAGCCACGGTGCCTACAAGTTCACCAAGCCACCAACCGGTGACGTGCTGGCCATCGATCGTATCAAGGAAATCCACAAGCGCATCCCCAACACCCACCTGGTGATGCACGGTTCGTCCTCGGTACCGCAAGAGTGGCTGGCGATCATCAACCAGTACGGCGGCGACATCAAAGAAACCTACGGTGTACCGGTCGAAGAAATCGTTGAAGGCATCAAGCATGGCGTGCGCAAGGTCAACATCGATACCGACCTGCGTCTGGCCTCTACCGGTGCCATGCGCCGTCTGATGGCGCAGAACCCGAGCGAGTTCGACCCACGCAAGTTCTTCGGTGAAACCATCAAGGCCATGCGCGACGTGTGCATCGCACGTTATGAAGCCTTCGGCACCGCGGGCAATGCTTCGAAGATCAAGCCGATCTCTCTGGAAGGTATGTACCAGCGCTACCTGAAAGGTGAACTGGCCGCCAAGGTCAACTGATCGACAGGTAACCCTGAAAAACCCGCAGTGATGCGGGTTTTTTTATGGGCGATGGAAACCCGTACATAATTCCGGCAGACCGACCGTTAGTCGGCTACCGTACAGTTTAACCACTGATAGCGTTCTGATTGCATTGCGTGTTGCAGCCTCAGGACTAGAGTACTAATGGATCCAACCGTATTTTGAAGTCGGTCACATAACAGAGAAGCAGCATGGATGGCGCTTACCCTCAACAGCAGCCACTGGATGGCGGCTCAGTTCTTCTGGTGGTAGACGACTACCCCGAGAACCTCATCAGCATGCGGGCCTTGCTGGCCCGGCAGGATTGGCAAGTATTGACGGCGAGCTCTGGGATAGAAGCCTTGAGCGCGTTGCTTGAGTACGAAGTCGACCTGGTGTTGATGGATGTACAGATGCCGGAAATGGACGGCTTTGAAGTCGCCCGGCTGATGCGCGGCAATCAGCGTACTCGACTGACCCCGATCATTTTCCTCACCGCCAACGAACAGTCCGACGCGGCCGTGCTCAAAGGCTACGCCAGCGGCGCCGTGGACTACATGTTCAAACCGTTCGACCCGCAAATACTCAAACCCAAAGTCCAGGCGCTGCTCGACCAGCAGCGCAACCGGCGCATGCTGCAGCAGCTCAGTCGCGAACTGGAGGCGGCCAGGGCATTCAATGCGTCCATCCTGGAGAATGCCGCCGAAGGCATTCTGGTGGTTGATGCCCATGGCATCATCAGTTTTGCCAATCCGGCCATTTCCCGTTTGCTGGCGGCACCGGTGCAACAACTGCAGGGCACCCCATTGCTCGACGTTGTGCAACTGACCAGTACCAGCCTGTGGCGCGAGTCGGACTTCTACAAGGCCTACCAGGGGCGGCAGATCTTCCGCGTACATGATGCCCAACTGCGGACCCAAGGGGGGGAGCTTGTGCCGGTGGCGCTGTCCTGTGCGCCGTTGCCGGCCGACCAACAGGCCATGGTGGTGACTGTGCTGGACATGTCGGTGGTGCGTAACTTGCACCAGCAGCTGGAATACCAGGCCATTACCGACCCGCTCACCGGCCTGCTCAACCGCCGTGGTTTTTACCAGGCTGCTGAAGGTGCTCTGTTGCGCAACGAGCGCTCGGACAAGGCGCAGGCGCTGATGTACATGGACCTGGATGGCTTCAAGCGCATCAACGACTCGCTCGGCCACGACGCGGGCGACCGGGTGTTGCGCTGGGTGGCCGAGCAGCTCAAGGACTGCCTGGGCAGTGAGGCCTTGCTGGCGCGTATGGGCGGGGATGAGTTCACTGCACTGTTCGACAGCTTGCCCTACCCGGAGCAGGCCGGGCGTTATGCCGAGCGGTTGCTCGAGCGTGTTTCCATCAGCCATGAGGTCGACGGGCTCGATGTATGCCTTGGGGTCAGCATCGGCATTGCCACCTACCCGGACTGTGGCGCCAATGTTGAAGGCCTGCTGCGTTCGGCCGATGCAGCGATGTACGCAGCCAAGCAAGCGGGGCGTCAGCAATACCGCTTCTACGACCAGGAACTCAACGGACGGGCGCGCTCGCGATTGATGCTCGAGGACAGCGTGCGCACGGCCATCGAGCAGCAGGACTTTACCTTGGTGTATCAGCCACAGGTCGCCTTCCACGATGGCCGCCTGCGTGGTTTCGAGGCGTTGCTGCGCTGGCAGCACCCCAGCGTTGGCGATGTACCGCCGGGGCTGTTCATCCCGTTGCTGGAAGAAGCGCGGCTGATCAATCGCCTGGCCAGCTGGATCTACCGCCAGGGGGCCGCGCAGCGGCAGGCCTGGTACGACAGGTTTCCGCCGGACCTTGTGCTCGGCATCAGCCTGAGCCGCGCGCAGTTCGTCATGCCTGGCCTGGTCGAGGAACTGCAACGGGTCATCCAGCTTTACCAGCTTGTCCCGACGCAGTTGGAGGTGGAAGTGGCGGAAACGTCGCTGATGTATAACATCGACGCGGCCGTCAAACAGATACACCGCTTGCGTGAGCTGGGCGTGAGGGTGGCCCTGGATGACTTTGGTGCGGGTGACTGTTCGTTGCGCATGCTGCGCGACCTGCCTATCGACACCCTCAAGCTTGACCGGCATCTGGTGGCCCGTCTGCCCGATTCGGCGGTAGATGCTGCGTTGGTTCGCAGCGTGATCGGCCTGTGCGCCGACTACCGTATCACGGTGATCGCCGAGGGTGTGGAGACCCCGGCGCAGGCCGCCTGGCTCAAGGCCAATGGTTGCGAATACGTTCAGGGTTTCCTGGTGGCTTATCCGATGACCGCTGCTGACGCTAGCGGCTTCCCGGCAATTTTCTCCTGGCCAGGGCCGTGATTGGCTAGAATCGGCATTCGTTACGCCGAATACAGCGCCATGACCGTACTACGTTACTTGCAAGCCTACCCCCCGCACCTGCAGGCGCAGGTGCGGCAGATGATCGACAGCGACCGCCTGGGTGAATACCTGCAGCGCCGTTACCCTGACCGCCATGACGTGCAAAGCGACAAGGCGCTGTATGGCTATGCCCAGGATCTGCGCCAACAGTACCTGCGAAGTGCGCCAAACCTGGACAAGGTATTGTTCGACAGCCGCCTCGATCTGACGCATCGGGCCCTGGGCTTGAACACGGCGGTGTCGCGGGTGCAGGGTGGCAAGCTCAAGGCGAAGAAGGAAATCCGCATTGCCTCGCTGTTCAAGGAGGCCGCGCCACAGTTCTTGCGCATGATTGTTGTGCACGAGTTGGCGCACCTGCGCGAGCGAGATCACAACAAAGCGTTCTACCAGCTCTGCCAGCACATGGAGCCGGACTATCACCAACTGGAATTCGACCTGCGCGTCTACCTGACCTACCGGGAGCTGCCGGGCAACCTCTAAGGAACATGCAGCATGGAAGTGAGCAAGACCAAGAGCAGCTTCTACCGCCGCCTGTACGTGGCCTGGCTGATCGATAGCCAGACCGCGACCAGCGTGCCCGCCCTGATGGAGGCCACCGGCATGCCCCGTCGTACAGCTCAGGACACTATCGCCGCGCTGGCCGACCTGGACATCGTCTGCGAGTTCGAACAGCAGGAAGGCGCACGCAACCACGCCGGGCATTATCGCATTCATGATTGGGGAGCGATCGACAAGCAGTGGATCATCCGTCACTTGCGGCAAATCCGCGAAGTGCTGGGCTACCCCTGATTTGAAAAGCCTGCGCGGTCGCCCGTAGGAGCGGGTTTCCCCGCGAACACGGGCGAAGCCCGTGCCATCCCCCTCAGTGCCTGCCTCGCGGGCAGGCCCGCTACCACACGGTTGACTCAACCCCTACGCATGCCGATAGACGAGATGCCGTCCACCAGCGACTCGCCGCTCACCACCGCAAACCCATGGCGGGCATAGAAATCCTGCAAGTGCGCCTGAGCCGACAGAAAAACCGGCACCCCCGGCCAACAATGCTCCGCCGCCTCCAGCCCCTTCAGCAGCAAGCTTTCTTCAAGGTTCAAACCTCGTGCCTGCGCTGATGTCACCACTCGTCCGATCACCACATCCCCACCTTGTGACTGCGGATCCAGCAGGCGCAGGTAGGCCACCAGCTTGTCTTCCTGCCAGGCCATGAGGTGCAGGGTATCGCCAGTCAGGTCCTGACCATCGACTTCCTGGTAGGCGTGGCGCTGCTCCACCACGAGTACTTCAGTGCGTAGCTGCAAAATGGCATAGAGCTGCTCCTTGCCGAGGTCGGTGTGGTGCTTGCAGAGCCAGTCGATTGACATGGGCACGAACTCCTTGGATGAGGCTCGATCATCGCATGCTGCACGTGCTTCGGCCAAAATAGAGGCTAAATGACACTATTGGCCGCTGCCCTCGGCAAGCGCTTTGTGTAATCTCACTGGCAGTGTTGCCCTCCATTGCGAAAGGACGTGAGCATGCGGCCACTGCTTTGTGTTCTGGGTTTACTGGCAACGATGCTGGCAACACCTTCCCCGGGTCACGCCAAGCTACGCCTGGTGGCCGACAACTGGCCACCGTTCACCGATGCCAAGATGCCGGGCGGCGGCCTTGCGACCAGCATCGTTACCACGGCACTGGCGCGTGCCGGCTACGCCAGCGGCTATGAAGAGGTGCCGTGGGCGCGTGCGTTGCTGGGGGTAGGTGAAGGGCGCTACGACGTGCTGATCAATGCCTGGTACAACGACTCGCGCGCCAATATCGGGCAATTCTCCAGCGCCTACCTGAGTAATCGTATTCGCCTGCTGCAGCGTAAGGGCGAGGCGTTTAGCTACAAGCGTCTGTCTGACCTTTATGCCTATAGCATTGCCGTAGTGCGTGATTACGCCTATTCACCGGAATTCGACGGGGATCCCCGTCTGCACAAAGTGCCGGTGCGCAACTTTTCTTCTGCGGTACGCATGTTGGCGGCAGGGCGGGTAAGCCTGGCGGTGGAAGACGAGTACGTGGCCCGCTACAACCTGCAGCGTGAGCCGCAGGATGTGCGTGATGGGGTGATGCTGGTGGATCCGCCGCTGGGGGAGAACACCCTGCATATTCTGGTCAGCCTGAAGCACCCGGAGCATGATCGGATCGTCGAGCGCTTCGAGCAGGCGATAGCGGCGATGAAGGCCGATGGCAGCTATGCCCGGCTGCTGCGTCAGTATGGCTTTTGAGCACAGGCACTAAAACGATCAGGCCGGGGCATTCTCCTTGATCAGGTGTGCCGCCAGGGTCCGCAGTGGCCCCAGCTGGCGGCATATCAACGCCAGCTGCGTCTGCACCAGCCGCTGATGCTCATCCAGATCTTCCGGCATCTGCTCCAGGGCATTGGCCAGCGCCTCTTCGGCATCACTGTGAATCGCCACCGGCAGCCGTGCGGCCAGGCCGTTGGCAATCTCATCCAGGCTGCTGGCCAGGCTTTGCCCGGCGCCTTCGATCAACTGCTCCTGCACCTCTGCTGGCAACGCCGTGTCGCGGTGCGCGCCTAACCCCGAGAGGTAGCTGAGCAACGTGTGCGACAGCACCAGGAAGCGAAAGCCAACGTCGGCCTCCTTACGGAAATGCCCCGGCTCCATCAGCATGTTGGCCAAGGTGGTGGACAGCGCCGCGTCAGCGTTGTGGGCATTGCGCCGGGCCAGGCGGTAGGCCAGGTCGTCGCGCTTGCCGTGGGCGTACTGCTGCATGATCTGGCGCAGGTAAACGCTGGCGCAGGCCAGGGTATTGGCCAGCGCCTTGTTCAGCCGTCGGCCCTGCCAGTCAGGCAGGAACAGGAACACTGCAAGAATGGCAATCAGGCTGCCGACCAGGGTATCGAACAGGCGTGGCAGGAACAGGCCGTAGCCATCGCCGATCTGGTTGAAGCAGAACAGCACCATCAGGGTGATCGCGGCAGTGGCCAGGGTGTAGCGGGTGGTGCGGTTGACGAAGAACACCACCCCGGCAACCACGGCGAACAACGACTGGATGACCGGGTTGGGGAACAGGTCGAACAAGGCCCAACCCACTGTCAGGCCAACGGCAGTGCCGAAGATTCGCTGCACCAGCTTGCGCCGCGTGGCCCCGTAGTTGGGCTGGCACACGAACAGCGTGGTGAGGATGATCCAGTAGCCCTGGGTCGGGTGAATCAGGTGCACCATGCCATAGCCGATCGACAGCGCCAGCGGCAGGCGCAAGGCATGGCGGAACAACAGCGAGGTCGGTGTGAGCTGGGTGCGCAGGCGCGTCCACACGTCCTTCAGCGAGCGCGGCGAGCGGTCGAGCAGGCTGCTGTCGCTGGCGTCGGCCAGGCTGTCCGGGTTGCTGGCGGCACTGAGCAGGCGGTCCAGTGTTGCCAGGTTGGCGGCGAGTGCCCGCAGTGAGCGCAACAGGCCGCGCCAGGCCGGGTTGCTCTGGATGCGCAGGTGCTCCAGCGAGGCGTTGAGGTCTTCGAGGGCTTCTGGATAACCGCTGGCCAGCACGAATGGTTGGCGCAGGCGGATCGAGCGGGCCAGTTCCTGGCAGGATGAACCCTGCTTACGCAACAGGCGCTGGCAGCGGAACATGACGTCGCTGTGGAAAAACGCCTCGGTCAGTGCGTTGTAGGGGTAGTGCGAGGCACTGACACGCTCGTGGATGTCCTGGGCCAGGAAGTACAGCTTGAGGTAGCGGCTTACCTTCGAGTTGGGTTGGCTGTTGCCCACCCGGTGCAGGATGATCTCCTTGGCTGCGTTCAGCGCGGCCACCACCTTGCCGTTCTGCTGGGCCAGTTCCAGGCGCCGTGCCTCGACGTCGAGCGTGCGGACCGGTTCAAACAGGCTGGCCTTGAGCTTCAGGTAGCTGCCCAGCTCGAAGAACAGTTTGGCCAGGCTCTGTTGTACCGGCTGGTTGGAAAACAGCGCCTGCCACAGCACCGACAACAGCCCGTACCAGGCCGCACCTGCCACCAGCAGCAGCGGTTCGTGCCAGAAGTCGGTGACCTGACCGCCGCGCTGGTCCACGCCGATCATGGTGTAGACCGAAGTGATCAAGGTGGCCGAAGCGATGGCGCCGTAGCGCTCGCCCAGCGCCCCGAGCATGGTCAGGCCAAAGGCCGCCAGGGCCAGGGCAATGACGAAGATCCAGGGGTAGGGGAACAGCAACTCGACTGCCAGTGCAGCGATAGCGAAGCACACCAGGGTAACGGCCAGGGCGCTGAGGCGGCCCTGCCAGCTGTCGTCGGTTTCGGCCAGGGCGCTGGCGATGATGCCGAGGAACAGCGGAATCAGCAGGGCCATCTCGTTCTGGTACCAGCACAGGGCCAGGCTGCCGGTGAGGGCAATGGTGACCCGGATGCTGTAGCTGAACTTGTCTTGGCCCCACAGGCGACGCAGTGACTGACGGAACGAGCTCGATGACATGATGGCCTGCCAGGCGGTGATCAGAAGAATACCTTTCAGGGCCGGTTATTGGGGCCGCTTCGCGCCCCTTCGCGGGCACGCCCGCTCCCACACGTACGACACAGGTCCCAGTGGGGGCGCGCAGCGGCCCTGATAACGGCTCCAAGCACGGGCCAGCAAGAAGCGTTCCGTGCTGCTGAAAGGATTCTACTCTACACGAACTGCGCGGCGGCGTTCGCCGATGCCCAGGCCCACTGGAAGTTGAAACCGCCCAGGTGGCCGGTGACATCCAGCACTTCACCGATGAAGTACAAACCGGGGCTTTTCAGCGACTCCATGGTCTTGGACGACACCTCGCGGGTATCCACGCCGCCCAGGGTCACTTCGGCGGTGCGGTAGCCTTCGGTGCCGGCTGGCACCACTTGCCAGTTCGCCAGCTTTTCGGCGATGTGCGCCAGTTCCGCCGGTGTGTACTGCTTCATCGGCTTCGATTCGAACCACTGCTCGGCCAGCAAGTTAGCCAGCTTGCGAGTGAACACCTCGCCCAGCACGGTCTTCAGTTCGGCATTGGCGCGCTCGGCCTGCATCTGTTGCAGCCAGGTCAGCGCATCCCGGTCGGGCAGCAGGTTGATCTCGACCGTGTCACCGGCTTCCCAGAACGACGAGATCTGCAAGATCGCCGGGCCGCTAAGGCCGCGGTGCGTGAACAGCAGGTTTTCGCGGAAGCTGGTGCCATTGCAGCTGGCGGTGCAGTCCAGTGAGGTGCCGGACAATTCGGTGCACATCGCCTTGAGTTGGGGCTCAGTGATGGTGAATGGCACCAGCCCGGCGCGGGTTGGCAGCAGGGTGTGGCCGAACTGGCGTGCCACCTGGTAGCCGAAACCGGTGGCGCCTAGGGTCGGGATCGACAGGCCGCCAGTGGCGATGACCAGCGACTGGCAGGTGAACTGGCCGCCGCTGGTCTGCAGCAGGTAGCCGCTTTCGGTCTTCTCGATCTGTTCGATGCTGGTGTGCATGCGGATCTCGGCACCGGCCTCGTCGCACTCGGCCAGCAGCATGTCGAGGATGTCGCTGGCCTTGTTGTCACAGAACAGCTGGCCGAGCTTCTTCTCGTGGTACGCCACGCCGTGCTTGCACACCAGCTCGATGAAGTCCCACTGGGTGTAGCGGGCCAGGGCCGACTTGCAGAAGTGCGCGTTGTGCGAAAGGAAGTTGGCCGGCTCGGTGTACAGGTTGGTGAAGTTGCAGCGCCCGCCGCCGGACATGAGGATTTTCTTGCCTGGCTTGTTGGCGTGGTCGAGCAGCAGCACCCGGCGGCCGCGACGGGCACTGAGCTGGGCGCACATCAGGCCGGCGGCGCCGGCGCCAAGGATGATCACGTCGGTGGAGTGCACGGTATGAACCTTCAGATTTGAAATGCTGAACCCTGTGGGGGCGGGTTCACCCGCGAATGCGACGATGCATTTACTGCCGCATTCGCGGGTAAACCCGCTCCTACAGGGGGCTTTGCCTGGCTTTAGATAATGCGGACTTTCAGGGCGCGACCCTTGATCTTGCCGCTGTTCAGTCGCTGCATGGCCTGCTTGGCGAGCGCACGCTCCACGGCCACAAACGCCTGGAAGTCGAAGATGGCGATCTTGCCCACTTGCTTGGCCGGGATGCCGGCATCACCGGTCAAGGCCCCCAGGATGTCGCCAGGGCGCAGCTTGTCCTTGCGGCCAGCGGCAATGCACAGTGTGGTCATCACCGGCAGCAGGGGCTCGCCGCCCTTGTTTTTCAGGCTGTCCAGCTGGTCCCAGCGCAGCGGGCTCTTCTGCAGCGCTTCGATGGCCTGGGCGCGGTGGCCTTCGGCCGGTGCCACCAGGCTGACCGCAACGCCTTTCTCGCCGGCGCGGCCGGTACGGCCCACGCGGTGCACGTGGATTTCCGCATCACGCGCCAGCTCCACGTTGATGACCATGTCCAGGCCATCGATGTCCAGGCCGCGCGCGGCCACGTCGGTAGCCACCAGCACCGAGCTGCTGCGGTTGGCGAACATGGTCAGCACCTGGTCACGGTCGCGCTGCTCCAGGTCGCCGTGCAGGGCCTGGGCGACGATGCCCTTGGCGGTCAGGTGGGCAACCACGTCCTCGCATTGCTGCTTGGTGAAGCAGAACGCTACGCACGACTGCGGGCGGTAGTGGCCGAGCACGCGGGTGACGGCTTCCAGGCGTTGCTGCGGGTCAATCTCGATGAAACGCTGCTCGATCTGGTTGTCGGTGTGCAGGCTTTCGACCTTGACCTGCTGCGGGTTGCGCATGAAGTCGGCGGCCAGTTGCTTGATGCCGGCCGGGTAGGTGGCCGAGAACAGCAGGGTCTGGCGGCGCGAAGGGGTCTTGCCGATGATGCTGGCGATGGCGTCGAAGAAGCCCATGTCGAGCATGCGGTCGGCTTCGTCCAGCACCAGGGTGTTCAACCCGTCCAGGACCAGGGTGCCTTTGTCCAGGTGCTGCTGGATGCGCCCTGGGGTGCCGACGATGATGTGCGCACCGTGCTCCAGCGAAGCGATCTGTGGGCCCAGTGAAACGCCGCCGCACAGGGTCAGGATCTTGATGTTGTCCTCGGCACGGGCCAGGCGGCGCAGCTCCTTGGCCACCTGGTCGGCGAGTTCGCGGGTAGGACAGAGCACCAACGCCTGGCAGCCGAAGTAGCGCGGGTTGATCGGGTTGAGCAGGCCGATGCCGAAGGCGGCAGTCTTGCCGCTACCGGTCTTGGCCTGGGCGATCAGGTCCTGGCCTTTGAGGATGACAGGCAGGCTCTGGGCCTGGATCGGCGTCATCGAGGCATAGCCGAGGGCTTCCAGGTTGGCCAGCATGGCAGTGGACAGCGGCAAGGTGGCAAAGGCGGTGGATTCGGTGGTCACGAGGCGGGCCTGCGGTGCGAAGCGAAAAATGCCGCATAGTCTACCAGCCTCGTGGCCATTCGCCCTACGACTCCATGTGTTGTTCCGGACGACGGGCACGCCTTCCGTCCGTCGGCGCCAGCTGCAGGAAGATCGCCGCTGCCAGCATGGCCATTACGCCGATGGTGACGAAGGTCAGCTGGAACGCGCCCAGGGTGGTTTCCACGCCCTCGGCGCTGCCTGCCGCAGTAAAGCCGCCCAACAGTGCGCCGGCGCAGGCCACACCCAGGCTCAGCGACAGTTGCGCGACCACCGACAGCAGGCTGTTACCGCTGCTGGCGCTGGCGTCGTCGAGATCGATGAGCGTCACTGTGTTCATCGCAGTGAACTGCATGGAGTTCACTGCCCCCAGAAGGCCAAGTTGCACCAACAGCAGCCAATAAGGGGTCTGCTCGTCCACCAGGCCCAGGCTTGCCAGCAGGATGCCCAGCAGCAAGGTATTACCGGTGAGGATGATGCGATAGCCGAACCGTTCGATCAGCGGTCGGGCAATGGATTTGGCCAGCATGGCCGCCGCCGCCAGCGGGATCATGCTCATGCCTGCCTGGGCGGGTGAGTAGCCCAGCGCAACCTGCAGCAGCAACGGCACCAGGAACGGCAGCGCGCCGCTGCCCAGGCGGGCGAACAGGTTACCGAGGATGCCGATGGCGAAGGTGCGCACGCGGAACAGGCTTGGCGAGAACAGCGGCTCCGGGTCGCGCCCGGCGCGCAGCCAGTACGCGGCCAGGCAGGCCATGCCAGCGAACAGCAGCAACATTACCCGCAAGTGCGGCAGGTGCAGCTCGCCCAGGCCTTCCATGGCAATGGTGATCAGTACCATCGCTGCGCCGAACAGCAGGAAACCAGGGCCGTCGAAGGTGGTGCGCTCGGCGCCGCGCAAGTCCGGGATGAACTTCCACACGGCAATGCAGCCAAGCAGGCCGACAGGCAGGTTGAGCAGGAAGATCCAGTGCCAGCTGAGGATTTCCACCAGCCAGCCACCGACCGTTGGGCCCAGCAATGGCCCGAGCAGGCCGGGGATGGTGATGAAACTCATGATCCGCACCAGCTCGCTGCGTGGGTAGGCGCGCAGCACCACCAGCCGCCCGACCGGCAGCATCAGCGCACCGCCCAGCCCCTGCACCACGCGGGCGAAGATCAGGAAGCCAAGGCTGTTGGCTGCGGCGCACAGCAGCGAGCCAAAGCTGAACAGCAAGATAGCGCTGAAGAAGATGCGCTTGGTGCCGAAACGGTCGGCGATCCAGCCTGAGGCAGGGATCAGCAGGGCCACGGTGAGCATGTAGGCAATGATCACACCTTGCATGCGCAAGGGGTCTTCGGCCAACGAGCGGGCCATGGCCGGCAGCGCCGTGTTGAGGATGGTGCCGTCCAGGGACTGCATGAAGAAGGCGATGGCCACCACCCAAGGGATCCAGCGGGCGGTGACGGGGTCCAGCGGGGTGCGTTCGGGCATGACGTCCTCGTTTGTCAGTGCCGGCCCTTTCGCGGCTAAAGCCGCTCCTACAAGGGTTACGCGTTCCTTGTAGGCGCGGCTTTAGCCGCGAAAGGGCCGGCAAGTCCAGTCACAATGTCAGGGTCAGGCCTTTGACCAGTGCTCCGGGCAAATGACTCGACCCGGTACTGCGCTGTCCATAAGTACTGGTCGACAGAATCATCTCGCGCTCCTGGGTCAGGTCCTCCAGCTGGCTGCCCAGCAAGCTGTACAGGCTGTCATCGAAGCGCATGGTACTCACCGGCCCCTGGATCTGCCCGTCTTCTACCCAGAAAGTGGCGAAGCGGGTCAGCCCGGTCATGCGCGCCGCTGGCAGGTCTGAGTAGTTCAGGTACCACAGGTTGCTGATGTACAGCCCGGTGCCTAGACGCTCAAGGATCTGCGCACTGGCCAGACTGCCCGGCGCCAGGCTGAGCGCACAGGGCGATTCGTAGCCGTCGGCGCCATTGGCCTGCAGCTCGAACTCGGCCGCACTGCGCGCACTGATCAACCGCTGCCGGGCCTCGCCTTGCTGGATCAGCGGCACATCCAGGCGCGGCGCACCTTCATCGGAAAACGCCGGGCTAAGCGAGCCGCTGACCTGCTCGGTAAAACTGACCAGCGGGCTGAGCCGTGCATCGCCGTTGTACAGGCGCTGCAGAGCGCTGTTGCCAGTGGCCAGGGCCTGCGCGGAAAAGCCGCCCCAGCACAACATGCCGGCGACTTCGTCCATGGCCGCAGGTGCAAGGTAGGCGCGGTAGGTGCCGGGCTTGAGGGTAACTGCCGGGCGGCCGAGGAAACCCAACTGCTCTCGTGCTTGGCGCAGGCGTGCGGCGAAGTCGTCGGCACTCCAGGCCTGGCCGGCATAGTTGGCCTTCACTGCCTGGCCATTATCGTGGAACAGGCTCCAGTCGACGTTGAAACTGTTGGCCTGGTGCCAGCCGAAGGCGCCGAACGAGCTGGCGAAGCCGCGGCAGACCGGGCCGGCGGCGTAGATGCCGACCAGGTCCAGGTCACCTGCTTCACGCTCGAGCAGGGCCAGTACTTCGTTCAGTGCGGGCAGGGGGTGTTCCTGCAGGCTATGGCTGTGCCAGGCGTTTTCGTCCAGGCGCAGGTAAGGGTCGAGTGCCAGCAGCGGCAAGGTCTGGCGCAGCTGCTCGAGCGCAACGTTCAGGCGCTGGCGATCCAGTTGCACGTCGCCACTCAAGGTCACCTGCTGCTCCGCCTGGCGCCCATCGCGCACCAGCCGCAGTTGCGCGCTGGCCTGGCTGACTTCGCCGGCCTGTCGCACCTTGGCATGGTTGAAACGCACGAACTGCGATTGCTCGGCACTGTAACCGAGGGTGAACTGCTCGCCCGCCTGAAGGGCGGCGTGCACCTCCCCGACCAGGGTTTCGAAAGCGTGCTTCATCAGGCGTCTCCTCCGAATACATCGATCTGGCGGAACACACAGGCCGGCGAGGCGTGGCCGACCCGCACCACCTGATTGGGTTCGCCCTTGCCACAGTTGGGCGTGCCCAGCACCTGGAAAGTACTGTGGTCGCCAACCGCCGACAGGTTGCGCCAGAACTGCGCGGAGATGCCGCGGTAGTTGGGGTTCTTGACGATGCCCTTGAGCTCGCCATTTTCAATCAACTGGCCCCATTCGCAGCCGAACTGGAACTTGTTGCGCGCATCGTCGATGGACCAGGAACGGTTGGTACGCATCAGGATGCCCTGCTCGATGCCTCCGACCAGTTGCTCGAAAGACTGGTCGCCCGGCTCGATGTTGAGGTTGGCCATGCGGTCGATCGGCGCGCGGTTCCAGCCGCAGGCACGGCTGTTGGCCACGCCGTCCAGGCCAGAGCGGAACTGCGACAGCGCGCCACCCAGCGGGCGCAGCAGCAGGCCGCCGCGTATCAGGAATGCTTTGCTGGCCGGGGTGCCGTCGTCGTCATGACTGTAGCTGGCCAGCTCTTCGCCAATGGTCGGGTCGAAGGTCACGTTCAGCAGGCTGGAGCCGTACTGCAGGTGGCCGAAGTCGCTGGCTTTGACGAAGCTGGTGCCGGCGTAGTTGCGCTCGTCGCCGAGAATGCGGTCCATCTCCAGCGGGTGGCCGATGGATTCGTGAATCTGCAGCATCATCTGGTCCGGCATCAACAGCAGGTCACGCGGGCCACTGGGGGTGTTCGGTGCCAGCAGCAGTTGCAGTGCTTCGTCGGCCACCCGACTGGCCGCGCCGACCAGGCCGCAGCGCTCGATGATCTCGAAACCACCCTGTTGGCCGAAGTTGTCGCGGCCCAGGCTGCGGCTTTGGCTGTCCTGGCCGTCGCTGGCGGTCACCCCCATGCCCGGGAACAGGAAGCGCTGGGCATGGCGCAGTTCGGCGCCGGCCGAGTTCAGGTAGGTTTGCTCGACCAGGCTCAGCCCCAGGCTGGCCTGCCAGTCCACCAAACGGCTGTCCCTGGGCACGCTGGCCGATTCGGCGGCGAGCAGGCCAAGGCAGTCGGCGAGGCTGGGTACGGGTTGGTCGAAGTTGGGCGAAACATGGTCGTGGCGTGCACTGGTCACGGCGTGTTCGCGCAGGTCCAGCAGGCTGTGCCGGGCGATCTGCCGCGCCAGCGCCTCGGCTTGCTCAAGCGCGCGCTGCAGGCCAGCCTGGGACAGGTCGGCGGTGGCAGCGTAGGCCTCCACGCCATTGACCCGCACGGTGAGCATGGCGCCCTCATCCTGGCTGAAGAAGGGCGGTTCGGCGACGTTGCGGCGTACCGAAAGCGCCTGGTGAGACTGTTTCACATGGCGCAGGGAAAACAACTCGGCCGTACTGCGCAGCGCAGCAAAGCGCTGGCGCAGCAGGGCGCTGGAATCGAACATGCGGATGCCTCCGTGTACACGGTGGCTCCCCCTAGAACCACCCGTCTTGCATGCCGAGGCAGGTATCGTCGTGTGCCTCGAGCAATGCCAGCTCATTATGGCAGCCCGGTACTTCCCAGGTCAGGAAATAACGCGCAGCTTGCAGCTTGCCGAGGTAGAAGTCGCGATCAGCAGCGGTTCCCTTGAGCAGACCAAGTTCGGCGTGAACCGCCTGCTCCAACCAGCGCCAGCCGATCACGCAGTGGCCGAAGGCCTTGAGGTACAAGGCAGAGTTGGCCAAGGCACCAGCGACTTTGCCGTGGGCGAGGTCACCGAGCAGGACCAGGGTGACCCCCTGCAGGCGGTTGGCCAGTTGCTCCAGCGGCTGACGCAGTGGGTCAAGGTTCGGGTGATGGCTGGCACGTTCGCAGGTGGTGGCGATCAGGCGGATCAGCTGCTTGAGGCCGGCACCATTGTGCTGTGCCAGCTTGCGACCGAGCAGATCGAGCGACTGGATACCCTCGGTACCTTCGTGGATCGGGTTCAAGCGGTTGTCACGGTAGTACTGCTCCACCGGGTATTCGCGGGTGTAGCCGTGGCCGCCAAGAATCTGGATCGCCAATTCGTTGGCCTTGAGGCAGAACGCCGAGGGCCAGGATTTGACGATCGGGGTCAGCAGGTCGAGCAGGTCCTGCGCCAGCTTGCGGGTGTTTTCGTCAGCGGCCGTATGGGTGTCGTCGAACAGGCGCGCGGCGTACAGGCCCAGGTCAAAGGCGCCTTCTACGTAGGCCTTCTGCGCCAGAAGCATGCGCTTCACATCCGTGTGCTCGATGATCGGCACCGCCGGGCTGTGTGGGTCCTTGTTGTCTGGCCGCCTGCCCTGCGGCCGCTGGCGAGCGTATTCCAGGGAGTAAAGGTAGCCGGCGTAACCCAGCATCACCGCGCCCATGCCTACGCCTATCCGCGCCTCGTTCATCATCTGGAACATGCAGGCCAGGCCTTGGTGCGGCTGGCCGACCAGATAGCCGACGCACTGGCCATTGTCGCCGAAGTTCAGCGCGGTCGAGGTGGTGCCGCGCCAGCCCATCTTGTGGAACAGCCCGGCCAGCAGCACATCGTTGCGCGGGCCACGGCTGCCGTCCGGGTTTACGTGGTACTTGGGCACGATGAACAGCGAAATGCCCTTGACCCCGGGCGGGGCGTCCGGAAGCTTGGCCAGCACCATGTGCACGATGTTTTCCGACAGTTCGTGGTCGCCGCCGGAAATGAAGATCTTGTTGCCTTTGAGCCGGTAGCTGCCGTCGCCTGCTGGTTCGGCGCGGGTGCGGATGTCGGCCAGCGACGAGCCGGCGTGGGGTTCGGTCAGCGCCATGGTGCCGAAGTAGCGGCCCTCGATCATCGGTTGCAGGAACAGGCGCTTCTGTTCATCGGAGCCGAAGCTCTCGATCAGGTTGGCCGCGCCCATGGTCAGGAACGGGTAGGCCGTGGTGCCGGCGTTGGCGGCCTGGAAGTGGGCGAAGCAGGCTTGCGAGACCAGGCTGGGCAGCTGCATGCCGCCGACCTCGAAGTCCCGGTTGGCGTTGAGGAAGCCGGCTTCGAGGAAGGCATCGACGGCGGGCTTCACCTCGGGAATCAGCTCGGCGCGGCCGTCCACGTAGCGTGGCTCGTTTTCGTCGGCCTTGCGGTTGTGCGGGGCGAAATACTTTTCGGCGATGGTGCGGGCGGTGGTCAGTGCCGCATCGAAGGTTTCACGGCTGTGCTCGGCGAAGCGCGGGCGTTGGGTCAGGGCTTCGGCGTCGAGGACTTCGTAGAGCTCGAAGGCGAGGTTGCGGGGGCTGAGCAAGGTCTCGGGCATGGTGGCGGTCCTGAGGCGGGATGCTGCGAGTGTAGGAGCGTGGTGAGACTGGGGACAGGTTAATAGGTTTGCGTGATATGGGTTGAGAACGCCGGGAAGCCTGCCGATTATTGGTGAAACCACGCAAGGTCAGATCGTGTAATGCCTGCTCGGGAGAATATAGAGACGTTTCCCACAATCCCGATCGGAAATGGACTGCTGCGGATCGAATATCAGTTGGCCTTGAATGTGCGTTTTGGTGTTCACAAGGAAACGTTTCAGATGAGTGATGCCCACCACGGTGACTTGGCTGAGGCCAACGGCAACCAGGTTCCCTTCTTCGTAGTCTCACCCATGAAATTTGGTGTAATGACTTTCTTTACCTTGGGCTTCTACTGGGTTTATTGCTTCTATCAAAGTTGGAGTCTGCATAGAGAGAAAACGGGAGAGCGCGTAAGTCCGTTCTGGCGAAGCGCTTTTGCAGTGTTCTTCATCTATCCATTATTGAGAAGGGTAAATGACCATATTCGCGACTCAGGTAAAACCTATCCGTGGTCGATCCTGGGGCTCACGCTGGGCTATTACGGTTTTTGCGTTGTCTGGGTGGCTGCCAGCGTCGTGTTGGAAGGCCAACTGTGG
This sequence comes from Pseudomonas sp. USTB-Z, assembly GCF_019691255.1. Lineage (NCBI taxonomy): Bacteria > Pseudomonadati > Pseudomonadota > Gammaproteobacteria > Pseudomonadales > Pseudomonadaceae > Pseudomonas > Pseudomonas sp. USTB-Z. The sequence goes on along the minus strand of NZ_JAECZP010000001.1, from coordinate 197,912 downwards.
CCGGCCTATTTTGCAGGCTTAGCCATTCAGGCAGCTTGGCTGATCATTCTGGTGTTCATGCAGAAGGGCATCAATTTCAGTGCGGGTGACAAAGAAGGGAAGGCCAACAGCCGGTTCACGCTGGCCAATTGGCTTTGGATGCTGCTGGGTATTGCGCTTATGGCAGCACAGCTGTTTGCTTTGATTGCGCTTTCACCAATGGTTTGAGCAATTTTTGGCCGGAGCTCTGTCTGAGGGGAGCTCCGGATAGTCCCCGATCCACCCCGCGTTTCCACTTGCCTTGAAGACAATACGATGCTGGGTAGAAGCCTGCTGCAAGGCTTTTTTGATAGGTCTGTCTGGACGGGGCCTTTCGCGGGTAAACCCTACAGCGGCCTGTGTCCAACCCCCGATGTGTGTCCGGCACTGATCCGGTGTAGGAGCGGGTTTACCCGCGAATACGGTGGTGGCGGCAACGGTGAACGACGGGTAGAAACTGGCCGGCAGGTCCGGCCTCTTCGCGGGTGAACCCGCTCCTACACGACGGCCTGTGCATGTGTATAGGGGCGGGTTTACCCGCGAAAGGACCGGCCCAGGCAGCCGAGAATCTCCAGGGGATAAACGGTAACAACAGAAGACACCAAGTCACCGTTGGCATGACCACGTTCTGGTGAGCACCTGTTAGACCAGCCCCTGCTTCAGGACATGCACGCATAAAAAAGGAGAGCCGAGGCTCTCCTTCTTCTTCAACAACCCTCAGCCATTAGCCAATGGTCATCAGGCTGGCGTTACCACCCGCCGCCGCAGTGTTCACGCTCACCGCGCGCTCGATGACCAGGCGCTCCAGCGCAATCTGGTGATCACCGCTGGACAGCCCGTGCACCCCAACGATCGCCCCGGCTCGCTTGGCCACCTGCTGGCATACGCCGCGCAGCTGGTCCGAGTCGCCATGGTGGATCACGGCGTCGAACGCTACTTCATCCTTGTTCCAGTCCGCGACCAGCTTCACCTTGGCCTGCAGCTCACGCGGCAGGCGGGCGCGCAGGGCCTTGCCCGGTTCACCGTCAACCCACACCGCCGAGCTGCCAACGGCCAGTACTGCGGCGAACTGCGCCAGCAGGTCGGTTTCGTTGTCGGCCAGGCACAGCACGTGCTCACGCGGCAGAATGGTGTAGCTGTTGCGCTCGCCGGTCGGGCCAGGCAGCAGGCGGGCGATGCCGCTCTGCGACTGGCTGGCGAACTGGCTGCACAGCGCGGCCAGGTCGGCCAGCTGGTTGTTCTCGGCCCAGGCCTTCAGGCCGTGCAGTGGTTTGACCAGCTGTTCGTGCAGGGTGCGATCCGGCTTGCCTTCGCCGTCCTGCTGCTGGAAGTGGCGGCCGATGGCGTCGGCCGGGCGGGTCGACAGCAGGCGGTAGAGGTACAGCGGGCCGCCGGCTTTCGGGCCGGTACCCGACAGGCCTTCACCACCGAACGGCTGCACGCCCACCACTGCACCCACAATGTTGCGGTTGACGTACATGTTGCCGGCGTTGGCGGTTTCCACCACCTTGGCGATGGTCTCGTCGATACGGGTGTGCACGCCGAGGGTCAGGCCGTAGCCGGAGTTGTTGATCTGCTCGATCAACTGGTCCAGATTGCGGCGGTTGTAGCGCACCACGTGCAGCACGGGGCCGAAGATTTCGCGCTTCAGCTCGTCGAAGCTGTCCAGCTCGATCAGGGTTGGCATGACGAAGGTGCCGCGCTTGATCTCTGCAGCATCGGCAATGGCGACTTGGTAGACCGGGCGGCCTTTCTCGCGCATGCCCTGGATGTGCTTCTCGATGCCGGCCTTGGCTTCGGCATCGATCACCGGGCCGATGTCCACGGCCAGGCGGTCCGGGCAGCCCAGGCGGCTTTCAGCCATGGCGCCCTTGAGCATTTCGATTACGCGGTCGGCGGAGTCTTCCTGCAGGCACAGTACGCGCAGGGCCGAGCAACGCTGGCCGGCACTGTCGAAGGCCGAGGACACCACGTCGATCACGACCTGTTCGGTCAGTGCCGAGGAGTCGACGATCATCGCGTTCTGGCCGCCGGTTTCGGCGATCAGCGGGATCGGGCGGCCCTGGTTGTCCAGACGGCCAGCGACGTTGCGCTGCAGCAGGCGGGCCACTTCAGTGGAGCCGGTGAACATCACACCTTTGACGCGTTCGTCCCCGACCAGGCCGGCTCCGACGGTTTCACCGCGGCCAGGCAGCAGCTGCAGCACGCCTTCTGGGATGCCAGCTTCCAGCAGCAGGCGCACGGCCTGGGCGGCGATCAGTGGGGTTTGCTCGGCAGGCTTGGCCAGTACCGGGTTGCCGGCAGCCAGGGCTGCGGCCACCTGGCCGGTGAAGATCGCCAGCGGGAAGTTCCATGGGCTGATGCACACCACAGGGCCCAGTGGGCGGTGGGCGTCGTTGCTGAAGTCGTTACGTGCTTGCACCGCGTAGTAGCGCAGGAAGTCCACGGCTTCACGCACTTCGGCAATGGCGTTGGCGAACGTCTTGCCGGCCTCGCGGATGAGCAGGCCCATCAGCGGCTGGATCTCGGCCTCCATCAGGTCGGCGGTGCGCTCCAGAATGGCAGCACGCTCGGCTGGCGGGGTGGCCTGCCAGATCGGTGCGGCGTTCAGTGCGCACTGGATGGCGTTGTCCACGTCGGCAACGGTGGCCTCCTGCACATGGCCGACGACGTCGCGGTGGTCAGCCGGGTTCAGCACCGGTGCGGCTGCGCTCTCGCTGGCGGCGCAGGCCAGTAGCGGGGCAGCCTTCCAGTCATTGTGAGCGGTGGCCAGCATGGCGCAGGACAGCGATGCCAGGCGGTGTTCGTTGGCCATGTCGATACCGGCCGAGTTGGCCCGTTCGGTGCCATACAGGTCGCGCGGCAGGGGAATGCGTGGGTGCGGCAGGCCGATACTGCCTTCCTGGGTACCCATGCGCTCGATGCTGGCCACCGGGTCGGCGACCAGTTCCTGGATGGAAATCGAGTGGTCGGCAATGCGGTTGACGAACGAGGTGTTCGCGCCGTTTTCCAGCAGGCGGCGCACCAGGTAGGCCAGCAGCGTTTCATGGGTGCCGACCGGTGCATACACGCGGCACGGGCGGTTCAGCTTGCCATCGGCAATCTTGCCGACCACTTGCTCGTACAGCGGCTCGCCCATGCCGTGCAGGCACTGGAACTCGTACTGGCCCGGGTAATAGTTCTGCCCGGCAATGTGGTAGATGGCCGACAGGGTGTGGGCGTTGTGGGTGGCGAACTGCGGGTAGATGGCTTCTGGCACGGCCAGCAGCTTGCGGGCGCAGGCGACGTAGGACACGTCGGTGTACACCTTGCGGGTATAGACCGGGTAGCCTTCCAGGCCTTCGACCTGGGCACGCTTGATCTCGCTGTCCCAGTAGGCGCCTTTTACCAGGCGGATCATCAGGCGGTGGCGGCTCCGCTTGGCCAGATCGATGACGTAGTCGATCACGTACGGGCAGCGCTTCTGGTAGGCCTGGATAACGAAGCCGATGCCGTTCCAGCCAGCCAGGGATGGCTCGAAGCACAGGCGTTCGAGCAGGTCCAGCGAAAGCTCCAGGCGGTCGGCTTCTTCGGCGTCGATGTTAAGGCCGATGTCGTACTGCTTGGCCAGCAGGGTCAGCGACAGCAGGCGCGGGTACAGCTCCTCCATCACGCGCTCGTACTGGGCGCGGCTGTAGCGCGGGTGCAGTGCCGACAGCTTGATCGAGATACCTGGGCCTTCATAGATGCCACGGCCATGCGAGGCCTTGCCGATCGAGTGGATGGCTTGCTCGTAGGACGCCAGGTACTTCTGCGCGTCGTGCTCGGTCAGTGCGGCTTCGCCGAGCATGTCGTAGGAGTAACGGAAGCCTTTGGCCTCGAAACGGCTGGCGTTGGCCAGGGCTTCGGCAATGGTCTCGCCGGTGACGAACTGCTCACCCATCAGGCGCATGGCCATGTCGACGCCCTTGCGGATCATCGGTTCGCCGCTCTTGCCGATGATGCGGGTGAGCGAGGAGGTGAGGCCGGTTTCGTTATGGGTGCTGACCAGCTTGCCGGTCAGCAGCAGCCCCCAGGTGGCGGCGTTGACGAACAGTGACGGGCTGTTGCCCAGGTGCGGCTGCCAGTTGCCGGTACTGATCTTGTCGCGGATCAGCGCATCACGGGTACCTTTGTCGGGGATACGCAGCAGGGCTTCGGCCAGGCACATCAGCGCCACGCCTTCCTGAGACGACAGCGAGAATTCCTGCAGCAGGCCCTGGACGATACCGGCACGGCCGCCGGCGCTTTTCTGATTGCGCAGCTTTTCGGCAATGCCCGCGGCCAGCTTGTTGGTGGCTTCGGCCAGTGGCGCGCTCAGGCGCGCCTGCTCCAGCAGCATCGGCACCACTTCCTGCTCCGGTCGGCGGTAGGCAGCGGTGATCGCCGAGCGCAGTACCGACTGCGGCAAGATGCTTTCGGCAAATTCGAGGAAGCACTGGTGGCTGTGGTCGGCCTGGACTTCACCGGCATCGTCGGCCAGGTTGCTGACATGACCGTTGAGTTCGGTCAGGGTGGCGCCACCCTCGAGCTTCTCCAGATAGTTGAAGATCGCTTGCTTGATCAACCAGTGCGGCGTGCGGTCAATGGACTGCGCAGCTGCTTTGAGTCGCTCACGGGTCGGGTCGTCGAGTTTGACCCCAAGGGTGGTAGTCGCCATTTCTTATCCTCGTTATTGCCACGGTTGTGGCCTAAGCTGGCGTCAAGAGTATCTGTAGGACAATTCGGGTGCAACCAGGTGCAACCCTAATTTTTCGTGTGGAAGGTGCAACTCGTCCGACAGCTATTCCCATACCCTGAAAAGGGGCGTTTTCGGTGCGATTTATTCTGAAAAAGCGGTTTTTTGCTCCCGGAAGGAGCAAGAAACGGGCTTTGTCGGAAAATGCACGGGCAGGTGCAACTTGCAAAAGAAAAATGGTTGCACCTTCTTTGCGTTGTTGCATAGCATTCGCCGCCTGGGTGCAACCGCCATCGCTGTGGTTGCGCATGATAAAAACAAACGCCAGGGCACACGCATGGGCAATCCACTAACGATCACCTTCGTGATCTACATCGCAGCAATGGTGCTGATCGGCTTCGCCGCCTATCGCGCTACCAACAACCTTTCCGATTACATTCTGGGCGGTCGCAGCCTCGGTAGCGTGGTTACCGCGCTGTCTGCCGGTGCCTCCGACATGAGTGGCTGGCTGCTGATGGGCCTGCCCGGTGCCATCTACTTCGCGGGCCTGTCCGAGGCCTGGATCGCTATCGGTCTGACGGTGGGTGCCTACCTGAACTGGCTGTTCGTGGCCGGCCGGCTGCGCGTGCAGACCGAGCACAACGGTGACGCGCTGACCCTGCCGGACTACTTCTCCAGCCGTTTCGAAGACAATACCGGGCTGCTGCGTATCATTTCCGCCATCGTCATCCTGGTGTTCTTCACCATCTACTGTGCCTCCGGCATCGTGGCCGGTGCCCGTCTGTTCGAGAGCACCTTCGGCATGTCGTACGAAACCGCTTTGTGGGCTGGTGCAGCGGCGACCATCGCCTACACCTTCGTGGGTGGCTTCCTGGCGGTGAGCTGGACCGATACCGTACAGGCTTCGCTGATGATCTTCGCGCTGATCCTGACCCCGGTAATCGTGCTGATCTCCACCGGTGGCTTCGACCAGACCTTCGCCGCTATCGAGGCGGTGAACCCGGCGAACTTCGACATGCTCAAAGGTGCCACCTTCATCGGCATCATCTCGCTGATGGGCTGGGGCCTGGGTTACTTCGGCCAGCCGCATATCCTGGCGCGCTTCATGGCCGCTGATTCGGTGAAGTCCATCGCCAAGGCGCGCCGCATTTCCATGACCTGGATGATCCTGTGCCTGGCGGGTACCTGCGCCGTTGGCTTCTTCGGCATCGCCTACTTCTCGGCTCATCCTGAACTGGCAGGCCCGGTTAGCGAGAACCACGAACGTGTGTTCATCGAGCTGGCCAAGATCCTGTTCAACCCATGGATTGCGGGTGTCCTGCTGTCGGCCATCCTGGCCGCAGTCATGAGTACCCTGAGCTGCCAGCTGCTGGTGTGCTCCAGCGCCCTGACCGAAGACTTCTACAAAGCCTTCCTGCGCAAGAATGCTTCGCAGGTCGAACTGGTGTGGGTCGGCCGTCTGATGGTGCTGGCCGTGGCCCTGATCGCCATCGCCATGGCCGCCAACCCGGAAAACCGCGTGCTGGGCCTGGTGGCCTATGCCTGGGCTGGCTTCGGTGCCGCCTTCGGCCCGGTGGTGCTGATTTCGGTGCTGTGGAAAGGCATGACCCGTAACGGTGCGCTGGCCGGTATCGTGGTGGGTGCGCTGACGGTGATCCTGTGGAAGAACTTCGACACCCTCGGGTTGTACGAAATCATCCCGGGCTTCCTGTTCGCCAGCATCGCCATTGTTCTGGTGAGCAAGCTGGGCAGCCCTTCGCAGGCGATGGTCAAGCGCTTCGAAGCGGCTGATGCGGCGTATCACGCCGACAAGTAACACCCGTTGAATTGGCGGCGCCTGCTTTGCGGGTGCCGCCAATCAGCAGCCAGGCCTGACTCCGCCTGCAAGGCAAGGTAAACTTGCCGCCTTCGCAGGAGTTGCCATGAACTATCGTCACGCCTTCCACGCCGGCAACCACGCCGACGTCCTCAAACACATCGTGCTGACCCGCCTCATCGCCCTGATGTCGCGCAAGGAGCAGCCGTTCGCCTATATCGATACCCACGCAGGGCTCGGCCTGTACGACCTGCAGGGCGACCAGGCAAGCCGTACCGGCGAGTACCTGGAAGGCGTAGCCCGCCTGTGGAATCGCGATGACCTACCGGCCATGGCCGGCGACTACCTGCGCATCATCAAGCGCCTGAATGCCGATGGCGAACTGCGCTACTACCCGGGGTCGCCCGAATTGGCCCGTCGCCTGATGCGCCAGCAGGATCGCGCCCTGCTCAACGAGAAGCACCCCGAAGACGGGCCGCTCCTTAAAGAAAACATGAAAAAAGACCCGCGCGTGACCGTGCACCTGGGTGAAGGCTGGCATGTGCCGCGGGCCTTGCTGCCGGTGCAGGAAAAGCGCGCGATCATGCTGATCGACCCGCCGTTCGAGCAGGCCGATGAGCTCAAGCGCTGCACCACGGCCATGAAAGAGGCGATCGGCCGCATGCGCCAGACCGTTGCGGCCATCTGGTACCCGATCAAGGACCAGCGCTCGCTGACCCGCTACTACCAGGACCTGACCAGCACCGGCGCGCCAAAGCTGCTGCGGGTCGAGCTGTATGTGCATCACCAGGACAGCCCGCAGGGCCTGAATGGTTCGGGCCTGGCCATTGCCAACCCACCATGGGGGCTGGAGGATGAACTCAAGGAGCTGCTGCCATGGCTGGCCAAAGAGCTGGCACAGACCGCCGGTAGTTACCGCATGGACTGGCTGATCGCCGAGTAAACCTGTAGGCGCGGGTTTTCCCGCGAACACCGGCTACGCCGGTGCCATCCACCGCGTTGCCTGCTTCGCGGGTGAACCCGCTCCTACAAGGGGGCGGTGTGCCTCCAATGTTTGCGTTATAATCCCGCCCTTTAGCCGCCATCCGCCCAAGAGGCCGCTGGCGCATTTTTACCGAATGAAGAGGCTAATCCCTTGGCATTGACGATTCTTGGCCTGTCCGGCGCCCTTAGCCATGACCCTTCCGCGGCCCTGTACATTGACGGCAAGCTGATTGCCGCCGCCGAAGAAGAGCGCTTCGTGCGTGACAAGCATGCGAAGAACCGCATGCCCTACGAGTCGGCGAAGTTCTGCCTGGAACAGGCAGGCATCAAGCCGTCCGACGTCGACGTGGTAGCCATCCCGTTCGCCCCGATCAGCCTGTTCGGCAAGGCGCGGTGGCACTATGCCAAGCGCTATTGGTACGCCCCGGATCGTGCACTCGATGCCATCCTGATGGGCAACCGTCGTTACAAGCGCTATCGCAAGAAGATCGTCTGGTGCCTGGAGCAACTGGGCTTCGACCCGAAAAAGGTCAAGATCGAGCCGGTCGAGCACCACCTGGCCCACGCTTCCAGTGCTTATCATTGCTCGGGTTTCAAGGAAAAAACCGCAATCCTCGGCATCGACGGCAAGGGCGAGTACGCCACCACCTTCTTTGGCTACGGCGAAAACGGCAAGATCCACAAGATCAAGGAATTCTTCGACCCGGACTCGCTGGGTGGCCTTTACGGTGCCATCACCGAGTTCCTGGGCTTCGAAATGCTCGATGGCGAGTTCAAGGTCATGGGCATGGCGCCGTATGGCGACGCCAGCAAGTATGATTTCTCGCGTCTGGCCAGCTTCGAAAACGGCGAGTTGGTCATCAATACCGAGTACGCCAACGTTATCGGCCTGCGCCGTTACAAAGAGAAGGGCAAGGGCTTCTACTTCTCGCCAAAGCTGATCGAATGGCTGGGCCCCAAGCGCGAAGGCGACATCGCCGACGAGCCGTACATCCATTACGCCGCCAGCATGCAGGCGCTGTTCGAGAAACTGGCGCTGCAGATGATCGACCATTACCTGGGCGACACCCTGCGTGAAACCGGCAAGCTGGCCTTCGCCGGCGGCTGCGCGCTGAACGTCAAGCTCAACCAGAAGATCATCGCCCGTCCGGACGTGAAAGAGCTGTTCGTTCAGCCGGCCTCCGGCGACGCCGGGACTGCCGTTGGCGCCGCTGCCTATGTTTCCCACGCCCGTGGCGTTCCGGTCGAGAAAATGGAGCACGTCTACCTCGGCCCGTCGTACTCCAACGAAGACGTGATCGCCGCCTGCGCCCGTCACCCGAACCAGCCAAAGTGGCGCAAACTCGAGAACATGCCGCAGCAGATCGCCCAGATCATGGTCGATGGCAACCCGGTTGCCTGGTTCCAGGGCCGCATGGAGTTCGGGCCGCGTGCCCTGGGTGGCCGATCGATCATCGGCTGCCCAAGCGTGGAAGGCGTGGCTGACCGCATCAACCACCAGATCAAGTTCCGTGAACGCTGGAGACCTTTCTGCCCGTCGATGCTCGACACTGTCGCCCCGCAGATGATCAAGGTCGACCATCCCGCGCCGTTCATGACCTTCACCTTCGAAGTCGCTGAAGAGTGGAAAACCCGCGTGCCGGAAGTGGTGCACGAGGACGGCACTTCGCGTGCCCAGGTGCTCAAGCGCGAGTACAACCCGCGCTACTACGACATGATGAAGGCATTGGAAGACCTGACGGGCAACGGCGTGTCGCTGAACACCTCGCTGAACCGTCGTGGTGAACCGATGATCTGCTCGCCGACCGATGCCCTGAACATGTTCTTCGGCTCGGACCTGCAGTACCTGATCATGGAAGACATCCTGGTTGTGAAGGACGGCGCGGCCCCGTATGACCAGCCGCTCTGAACCGCGCATCCTGCAGTTCTGCCATGGCTATGACGGGCCGTTCCTGGACTGCGCCCGTCAGTACGCCAGCCTGTTTCAGGGGCGTGGGTACCGGGTGACTACGGTGTTCCTCACCGGCGCCGCCGACGCGCAGGTGGCGGCTGGCTGTGCGTCGGACGAGGTGCTGTTCCTTGAGTTCAGCTCCAAGGCCGTGCGTGGCCTGAAACTCGGCGCCATCCGCGCATTGCGGCGCCTTGCGGCCGAGCGCAATTTCGCTTTCTGCATCGCCCATCGCTTCAAGCCGATCTACGTTGCCCTGCTGGGGACCGGCCTGCCGGTGATTGGTGTGCACCATGCCTTTGGCGACTACCAGCGCAAAGGCCGCCGCCTGTTCGCGAACCTGTTCAGCAAGCGTCTGAGCCTGCTGGGTGTTTCGGACGCGGTACGTGACGATATGCGCCGTTGCTTGCCGCAGTGGCCGGCCGAACGCATCCAGACCCTGTACAACCGCATCGACATCGACGCCCTGCAAGCAGCCCTGGTGCCGCGCGCTGACGCACGCCAGGCCTTGGGCCTGGATGCTCAGGCGTGGATCGTCGGCAATGTTGGGCGCCTGCACCCGGACAAGGACCAGGCCACCCTGTTGCGCGGTTTTGCCCAGGCATTGCCGGGGCTGCCGGCTGGCGCCCGCCTGGCAATCCTCGGCAAGGGGCGCCTGGAGGCCAAGCTCAAGGCGTTGGCCGCCGAACTTGGTATTGCCGGGCAAGTCGACTTTCTTGGCCAGGTACCGGATGCGCGCCGTTATTTCCAGGCTTTCGACGTGTTCGCGTTGAGTTCCGATCACGAGCCGTTCGGCATGGTCCTGCTCGAAGCGATGGTTGCCGGTGTACCGGTGTTGGCCACGGCCTGTGGTGGTGCCCGCGAAGTGGTCGAGGGCGTTGGCGTGCTGTTCCCGCTGGGCGACGCCGCGCAGCTGGCTCAGGGCCTGAAGCACATGGCTGTACTGGACGCTGAGCAGCGCCAGGCCTGTGCCAGGCACATGCTGCAGCGCCTGAATGAGCGTTTCTCTGACCAGGCGGTGCGCGAGGCCTTCTGGCAACTCCCGCAGGTGCGCGCGTTGGTGGGGCAGGCCTGATGCTCAATCGTATCCAGGCCTTCCGCGAACGCGGTTGGCAAGCTATCGATGCCAAGGCTTATGCCCAGGCGTGGGCGCGCTTTGGCGGCAGTGTTGCCACCCATCCGCTGGTGGTCGAGCAATTGGCGGACCTGGCACAGATCCCGGTGCGTTACCTGGGCTGGCACCAGGCTGGCGAGCTGAAAGCCGCCATCCCGGCCTGGGGGCGTCACCTGGCGCTGTCCAAGGACGTGCTGAAGCGTGCTGGCAAGAAGGCCCTGTTCGACCTCGGTAATGCCGAGATCATTCTGCCGGCGGCGTCTGATGCCGCTGCGCCGTTGCGCCATACAATGCGTTACCTGTCCGAACTGAACCAGGGCCGCTTCAGCGGCCTCAAGGCGCAGAAGGAGCAGTTGGCCATGGCCCGGGCGCCTGAAGACCTGTCGAAGAAGTTCCGCTACAACCAGCGCCGTGAACTTCGCCTGCTGGAAGAGGCGGGTGGTGTGGTACGCCCGATCAGCGACTTCAGTGCTCAGGAAATCGCCAGCATGTACTGCGACCTGTTCCTGCGCCGCTGGGGGTTCCCTGCCACCGGTGCCGAGCGTATGGCCGATGTGCTGGGCCGCTTGCGCGAGCTGCTGATCGGCTCGGTGCTGCTGCTGGACGGTAAACCGATTGCCATTCAGCTGGTGTACCGAGTCGAAGCGCCGGAATGGATTAGCGTCGAGTACATCAATGGCGGCGTCGACCCTGAAACCAAGGCCTTCAGCCCAGGCAGCGTGCTGAGCTTCCTCAATACCCAGGCCGCCTGGGAAGATGCCCGGGCGCGCAACAAGCCGCTGCGGTTCTCGTTCGGCCGTGCTGACCGTGAGTACAAGGACCGCTGGTGCAACCCTGTGCCGGTGTATCAAGCGTGAGCCGCAAGCAGCAGTTGCTCAAGCGCCACCGGCGCAACAAACGCCTAGGGCTGCTGGCGGGCCTGGTTGCGCTGGTCGCCCTCGGTGTATTCAGCTGGTGGTGGTTGCCACTGCTGTTGTTGCCGCTGCTCTGGGCTGCCCATGAGGCCTGGTTTGCCGACCACCTGTTCTATGCACCGGGTGAGGACTATGCCTACGACTTCGGCGATCAGGTGCGGCAGGTTCCTGCCAGCCTGCACGATGGCTGGCTCAAGGCTGATTGCACGTTGCAGGGCAACGAAACCCTGGTGCTTGAGCTGCGGCTAAAGAGCAGCTGGTTGGGGCGCTTTCTCGACCCTCGGGTCGAGCTGCTGGCTGGCGAACAGGCCGATCGGCAAACGTTCGAGCGTGGCGTCGATGGGGTGCGCTTCCTTAACCTGACCGGCCTTGCTGCGCCACTGCAGGCCGGTACGTTGCGACTGCGCGGCCGGCATTGCCGGCTGCAGGGTCAGCTGCGTCTGTGGATAACCCCCTCGGTCGAGCTGCAGCGGCGCCGAGTGATGGTGATCGCGCCACATGCCGACGACGCCGAGTTGGCCGCGTATGGTTTGTACAGCCAGGCCGACGAAAGCTGGGTGGTGACCCTGACCGCCGGTGAGATAGAGGCCGAGCACTACCAGCAGATGGGCCTGGCAAAGGCCGAGGCCGCGCGGTTGAAGGGGCGCCTGCGTGCCTGGGACAGCATCGCCGTGCCGCGTTGGGCCGGGGTGCCGGAGTCGCATTGCATACAGCTGGGCTACTTTTGCCTGCAGCTGCCTGCCATGCAGGCCGCCCCCGACCAGCCAGCGGCCTCACGTGAAGCCGACCTGGCCGATATCCGCGTGTTCCGCCAGTTCAACCCGTTCCCGTTACCGGGCGACCGTGATGGCGCACCCACCTGGCACAACCTGCTGGCCGACCTGCGAGCCTTGCTGGAGCGGGCCAAGCCAGAAGTCCTGGTGATGCCGCACCCGCAGCTAGACCCCCATCCGGACCATATCTGCGCTCAGGCGGCGGTGCTGGAAGCCTTGCAAGGTATGGCCTGGCAGCCACAAACCTTGCTGTGCTACGCCAACCACCTGCACGATAACGACCGCTGGCCGATGGGCGACAGTGGCGATGGCGTGGCTTTGCCGCCGCAATTGAGCGCTGCCCAGGCCTGGGCGCCCTGCAGCCTGGTGCTGGACTGCGCGACCCAGCGCGACAAGGCCATGGCCCTGGGCATGATGCACGACCTGCAGCCGGCGGCACCGTTCAAGCGCCGCCTGCGCCGTCTGCTGCAACGCTGGCTTGCCGGGCGACAGCCATCGCCTTTTGGGGAGAACGAATTCTTCCGCAAGGCCGTGCGCCGGCACGAACTGTTCTGGCGGCGTGAGCTGTAAGCACGCCCCATGGTTGACCGCGAAGGCGCAGAGCGCCCAAGGAAAGCAATGAAAGTCCTATTTCTGGTGCAGAAGGAACAGCGGGCGATTCTTGACCGCCTGTACGATGGCGTCGCGGCCAACTGCGAGTGCGACCTGCGCTGGCTGACCAGCCAGGATCAGCGCAACCTGCGCCGTTACTTCAAGCGTGAGGTGCAGGTCGAGCGCTATGACCGGATCGTGTTCTTCCTGCGTTTCAAGCAGGAGATCCGCCAGGTGGCCTTCATCCGCACTGTGCCGAACCTGGTGATTCTCGAGCACGACGCCTACCAGAACTACATCCCGTGCAAGTACACCGGCAAGTTCAGCGCTCATTACCGTCAGTTGCCATGGGCACGGGTGATCAGCTCCGGCTACATGGTCAGCGAGCGCTTGCGCCAGGAAGGTTTCGATGCGGTGTTCGTGCCCAAGGGCTATGACGAGCAGTTGCTGGCCGACCAAGGGCGTGAGCGTGATATCGAACTGGCCTTTGTCGGCAGCGTCAACAGCGTGGCCTACAGCGGCCGCAAGGCACTGCTGGACGAGTTGGGGCAGGTCGAGAACCTGCTGGTAACCCGTACCAAGTCGGGCGAGGACTACTGCAACACGCTCAACCGTATTCGTTTCTTCGTCAGTGCCGATGTCGGCATGGGCGAATACATGATCAAGAACTTCGAAGCCATGGCCTGTGGCTGTGTGTTGCTGGCATACGACCAGGGCGAGGAAGAGAACCGTGCGCTGGGCCTGCAAGACATGCACAACGTGGTGTTCTATGACAACATCCCGACCCTTCAGGAAAAACTCCGTCGCTTGCGCGCCAACCCCGAGCTAGCACGGCAGATTGCAGAAAATGGCCGCCATCTGGCGGTTTCCCGTTTTAGTTTCGGCGCAGTTGGACGTAGCATCGTCGACCACATGCGCCCGGCGCTCAGGCCCCATCCGCCATTGTCTGCATGGCAGCGGCTGCGTCTGAAGCTGGGCATCTAAATAAGAGCTTTCACGCCCAGGAGCGGGTTGTTGAAGGCCGATAGTCGTAATGCGGAGGGAATCCGGTGCGCTTTTCAAATGAGAGTGACGTCACGCTTGTCGTGACCAGTTGTGGGCGGTTCGATCTGCTCAAAGACACCCTTGAGAGTTTCGATCGCTACAACACCGCGCCCATTCGCGAGGTATTCATCACCGAAGACTCTGGCGACGATGCTGTGCATGCCGCTGTGCCGGCGCACTGGAAGCCGCACTGCAAGGTGTTCGTGAACCGGCCCAAACTTGGCCAGTTGCCGTCTATCGACCTGGCCTACAGCCAGGTCAAGACGCCGTACATTTTTCACTGCGAAGACGACTGGCAATTCTATCGCCAAGGCTTTGTCGAAGACTCGCAGGCCATCCTGGATGTCAGCCCCAACCTCTTGCAGGTCTGGTTGCGCAGCCATGCCCACGACCTGGCCATCCACAGCCCGTACATTCATTTGGGCGATCGCCAGGTGATCGCCGGGGTGCCGTGTTATCCGCTGCTGTCCGACAAGGCCGAGTGGCAGGCGTTCTCGCTCAACCCTGGGCTGCGCCGATTGAGCGATTACCAGCGCTGTGCGCCATTTGCCGCCTATGCTGGAGAAAAGGCGCTTTCCCGTCGCTACGCTGAGTTAAATCTGACAGCGGTCACCTTGGAGGGTGACGCAGTATTGCACACTGGATTCGGCAATCACGTGACCTTGCCCATTGAAGTGGAGCGTAAGGCCAAGCGTCGTCAACGTGATCGGATGAAGCTGGCATTGACGCTGGTTGCGGGTGCCTTGATCGGCATGGGAATCACCATTTTTGTTCAATGAAGTCGCTGTCCCACCTGACTTGAGCGGGAGAGGGCCCATGAACATCGTCAATATGATGTGGGCGGGTGGAACGCCTTACATGTCCATCCACAAAGTGCACCGGCAGGTTTTGTCGAACGCGGGTGCCGATGCCCGGATCAGTAACTGGCTGCTGCTGGGGAGCGGGCTCTGCTGTGGGCTCGGCTCGACCCGGGAATGGCATATGCCCTCACGTGCGCTCAAAGGGCGGCACTTGTGGCGCTTGCTGCGTCCGTGGCTGCGCCTGCGCTTGCGCAAGGCTTTGGCCGAGGCCGGGGCAGAAGTGGTGCTGCTCGACGGTATTGGTGTCGCCCGGTTGGTGCTGCCGTTGTTGCAGCGCATCGCGCACGTGCGTGCAAAGGTACTGTTCCATGGCAAGACGCGTCTGCATGCCAGCGATATCCGCTTGTTGCAGATGTTTCCGTCCGAGCGTCTGAGTATCGCGGCGGTATCACAGACGTTGGCCGAGTCGCTGGAGCGTGACCTGGGCAGGCCGGTGCAGACGCTGCGCATGGCGCTCGATCCGCTTGCATTCGTCGAGCCTTTGCTGAGCCGGGACCAGGCCAGGCAGGCGCTGAAGTTGCCTCAGGGCGCCGAGGTGATGCTGGGTGCGGTAGGGCGACTGGTAGAGAGCAAAGGCTTCGAAATGCTGATCGAGGCATTCGCCAGAGCCAGTGCACGGCAACCCTGCTTGCAGCTGGCGATCATTGGCGAGGGGCCGCAGCATGCCGTGCTGCAGCAGCGTATCGACGCGTTGGGCCTGGCCGAGCGCGTTCATCTGCGCGGTCACCGCGAAGACCTGCAGCAGCTGTATCGGGCATTCGACTGGCTATTGGTACCTTCGCGTTCCGAAGGCCTGGGGCTTGTGGTGCAAGAGGCGGTGATGGCCGACGTACCGGTGGTGTGCAGCGACCTGGAGGTGTTCCGCGAGCAGTTGCGCGACACGGGTGGCTACCTGCCGGTTGCCGACGAAAGCGCCTGGGCTGAGGCGATCGAGCGCTGTGCGGTGCTCAGTGCATCGACGATCGCCGCGAAGCAGCGCCAGGCACTGGCACCGGAGCAGGCCTGGCAGGCGTTCTGCAGCGGCTCGCAGAGCCTGTTGCGCAGTTGACGCTCAGCGTGTCAGCAAGGCTGCCTCGAAGGCGGCAAGGGGGAACCGGTCGCCCAGGTTCTCCCGCTCGATATAGCGCACCATGTGCTGCACATTGCGTCGAATCATGCGGGCTGACAGTGGCGGGCGCAGAAAGCGCATGTCGGCCACGTCGATCAAGCCCAGACGCTGGTCGGGGGTGACCACCACGTTGCCCAAGTGCAGCGAGCGGAAATAAACGCCGCTGCGGTGCAACTGGCGGATCAGTTCGATCAGGCGTGGCAGGTAAGTGTCCCAGCTGAAGCCGTCATCGCGCGACATCTGCAGCAGCGTCCGCCCAGGTAGCGGGCGATACAGCACCGCAGTGCGGCCCGGCAGGTCGAGCTTGTGCTGGCTGATCACTTCGAGGGTAGGGATGCCCAGTTGCGTCAGGCGCGCGGCGTTATCGACGAAACGCTGCGAGTAGGGACGTAGCAGTGCAGATGAAATCAGCCGCTTCCTACGAAAAACCTTGAGGAAATTTCCATCTGTGAGCAGGTAGACTTTGGCGCCATGGCTGTCTGCCTCAAGCACCTGTGCGCCGAGTGTCAGCTGATCGAAGTCGACCTGGGTGAGCCGGGAGCATTGCATGAATAGAGCCTTGTCGTCTGGCGAGCAAAATGACCGGCAATAATGCCGAAAATAATGCTGTAGCACCATGGATGGTGTTTCTGATTCATCGGGGGAAAGGATGTTGTATCAAAAAAACTGGGCACAAGCATGGTTAGGTTTGGGCCTGGTCTGGTTCCTGGCGGCGATTGCCCTGGCACCCAGCAACAAGGTTTATCAGCAAGGTCTGGTGTTGTTCTTATGGCTGCCAACGCTGGTATTGGCCTGGTCGGCCCGAGGTGTGCTGGTGCAAGCCTGGAGGCGGCAACCGGCGCTGTGGGGGAGTGTGCTGCTGCTGTTGGCCTGGAGCGGCCTGAGCCTGGCATGGTCGCCCGCCGAGGAGCCCATGCGCGAGCTCAAGCGCTTGCTCTACATCCTGGTGTTCCTGCTGGCGTTTCCGCTGTTGGCCCAGCTTGGCCAAGCCCGCATTCGTCAGTTATTGCTGCTTGGCAGCGCGCTGCTGGCCATCGCTGCGTTAGTCTCCATCATCAAGTTCTATGGGGTGCAGCGTGCGCCTCTGCTGTTCAGGCTGGCGGGTATCGGCGAAATATCCCACCCCATCCTGGGGGCCTATGTCATTGGTTCGGCTGTGCTCTTGATGCTCTACGAGCCTCCTCGGCGGCGTGGCTTGCAGGTGTTGTGGCTGGCGGCACTGGCTTGCCTGGGGGCCTTCGCCATGCTCAGCCAGAGCCGTGGTGCGGTTCTGGCACTGGTGATTACCGTGGTGATGGCGCCGTTGTGGTTCCGTGACCGCCACAGCCGGGTGTTCTCTGTTCTGGCACTGCTTGCCACCGGCCTGGCCTTTTGGGCCGTGTACGACGTTATCGCCCAACGGGGCTCGTCCTACCGGCCGGAAATTTTCCATGCCGTGGTCCAGATGATAGCCGCGCACCCTTGGACTGGTCTTGGTCTGGGGGCTGCTTACGAAGTGAGCGCCGTCGGCATGCACTTCGATCACACCCACAACATGTTCACCCATGTTGCCGTTGAGATGGGCTTGCCCGGCATGTTGCTGTGGGTAATGGTGTGGCTGTTCACGCTGGGCGAAATCGTGCGCGCCCGTGGCACCCTGCTCGGCAAGGTCCTGCTGGGCTTCTGGGTCTATTCGACCCTGGCCATGCAGTTCGATGCCGCCAGCCTCACCGGTACGCCACGTGCCGAATGGTTCATCAGCTGGCTGCCGGTGGGCCTTGCCATGTTGCTGCCATGGGGGCGTGCCGAAAATGACGCCTGTGGTAAAATTGCCGGTTCAACCTGAACAGCGAGCTCGATAATGGCCGAAACACCGCGACCAGCGGAGCACACCTCCAGCCTGAAGATCTACTTCCGGCTGTTGAGCTATGTGAAACCCTATGTCGGCATTTTCCTGCTGAGCATTGTCGGTTTCGTGATCTTTGCCTCGACCCAGCCAATGCTGGCCGGCATTCTCAAGTACTTCGTCGATGGGCTGAGCAACCCCGAAGCGGTATTGTTCCCCAACGTCCCCTACCTGCGTGACCTGCAATTGCTGCAGGCGGTGCCGCTGCTGATCATCCTGATCGCTGCGTGGCAGGGCCTGGGCTCGTTCCTCGGCAACTACTTCCTGGCCAAGGTCTCTCTGAGCCTGGTGCATGACCTGCGGGTGGCGTTGTTCAACAAGCTGTTGGTGTTGCCCAACCGCTACTTCGACAACCACAACTCCGGGCACCTGATTTCGCGCATTACCTTCAATGTGACCATGGTCACCGGCGCCGCTACCGACGCCATCAAGGTGGTAATCCGCGAAGGCCTGACCGTGGTGTTCCTGTTTGCCTACCTGCTTTGGATGAACTGGCACCTGACCCTGGTGATGGTTGCCATCTTGCCGGTGATCGCGGTTATGGTCAGCATCGCCAGCAAGAAATTCCGCAAGCAGAGCAAGAAGATCCAGGTAGCCATGGGCGACGTCACCCACGTTGCCTCGGAAACCATCCAGGGTTACCGCGTGGTCCGTAGCTTCGGTGGCGAGGCCTACGAACAGCAGCGATTCGGCCAGGCCAGCCAGAGCAACACCGACAAGCAACTGCGCATGACCAAGACCGGCTCGCTGTACACGCCGATGCTTCAGCTGGTGATCTACAGCGCCATGGCTGCGCTGATGTTCCTGGTACTGTTCCTGCGCGGTGAGTCCACTGCCGGTGACCTGGTGGCTTATATCACCGCTGCCGGCCTGCTGCCCAAGCCGATTCGTCAGTTGTCGGAAGTCAGCTCGACCATCCAGAAGGGCCTGGCAGGTGCCGAAAGCATCTTCGAGCAGCTGGACGAAGCGCCTGAAGTGGACACTGGTACGGTCGAGAAGGCGCGCGTGGAAGGGCGCCTGGAAGTGCGCAACCTGAGCTTCACTTACCCGGGTACCGAGCGTGAAGTGTTGAGCGACATCAGTTTTGTCGCCGAGCCCGGGCAGATGATCGCCCTGGTCGGCCGCTCCGGCAGTGGCAAGTCTACCCTGGCGGCCCTGATTCCACGCTTCTATCACCACGACAAGGGGCAGATCCTGCTCGATGGCGTGGAGATCGAGCACTATCGCCTGCGCAACCTGCGTCGCCATGTTTCGCAAGTCACCCAGCATGTCACCTTGTTCAACGACACCGTGGCCAACAACATCGCGTATGGCGATCTGGCCGGCGCGCCGCGCGCAGACATCGAAGCCGCCGCGGCCGATGCCTATGCCAAGGAATTCGTCGACCGGCTGCCAAAGGGCTTCGATACCGAAGTGGGTGAGAACGGTGTACTGCTTTCCGGGGGCCAGCGCCAGCGCCTGGCAATTGCCCGTGCGCTGCTTAAAAACGCGCCGTTGCTGATCCTCGACGAAGCGACGTCGGCGTTGGATACAGAGTCCGAGCGGCATATCCAGGCCGCCCTGGACCACGTGATGCAAGGTCGTACCACGCTGGTGATTGCCCATCGCCTGTCGACCATCGAGAAGGCCGACCAGATCCTGGTCATGGACCAGGGCCGCCTGGTCGAGCGCGGTACTCACACCGAGCTACTTGCGGCTAATGGCCATTATGCCCGTCTGCATGCCATGGGGCTGGATGAGCCGGCCAAGGCCGATATCACCTGAACCCTCCTTGATCGGGGCCGTTATGGCCCCGATTGTCACGGGAATTTTCCAGGGATGATCTGGCCATAAAGCCATTGACTACCCTGTGCTAATATCCTGCCCCTGTTCATTATTTCCATATGGGTTGCCCATGAAGTTGTCCATGCCGCGTTTCGATCAAGCCCCGGTACTGGTGGTCGGCGATGTCATGCTCGACCGCTACTGGCATGGCGGTACTTCGCGTATTTCGCCTGAAGCGCCAGTCCCGGTGGTCAAGGTCGATCAAATCGAGGATCGCCCCGGCGGCGCGGCCAACGTTGCCTTGAACATTGCTGCGCTGGGCGCGCCGGCTTCGCTGATCGGCGTCACCGGCCAGGATGAGGCTGCCGACAGCCTGGCCAACAGCCTGCAGGCTGCCGGTGTCCGTTCGGTATTCCAGCGCATCGCGCACCAGCCGACTATCGTCAAGCTGCGGGTCATGAGCCGTCACCAGCAGCTGCTGCGTATCGATTTCGAAGAGCCGTTCGCCACCGACCCACTGTCGCTGGGCGCGGAGGTCGACAGCCTGCTCGAAGGCGTCAAGGTGCTGGTCCTGTCCGACTACGGCAAAGGTGCATTGAAGAACCACCAAAACCTGATCCAGGCGGCGCGGGCCAAGGGCATTCCGGTGCTGGCCGACCCCAAGGGCAAGGACTTTTCCATCTACCGTGGCGCCAGCCTGATTACCCCGAACCTCAGCGAGTTCGAGACCATCGTTGGCCGTTGCGTCGATGAGGCCGAACTGGTTGCCAAGGGCTTGCAGTTGCTGCAGGACCTGGACCTGGGCGCCCTGCTGGTCACCCGTGGCGAGCATGGCATGACCCTGCTGCGCGTTGGTCAGCCGGCGTTGCACCTGCCAGCGCGAGCACGCGAAGTGTTCGATGTGACCGGTGCCGGCGATACTGTCATTTCCACCCTTGCCGCAGCCATTGCCGCGGGTGAGGACCTGCCCCATGCGGTGGCCCTGGCCAATCTGGCGGCGGGCATTGTGGTCGGCAAGCTGGGTACGGCTGCCATCAGCGCCCCTGAGCTGCGCCGGGCCATCCAGCGTGAGGAAGGCTCCGAACGCGGCGTGCTGGGCCTTGAGCAACTGCTGCTGGCCATTGATGACGCGCGGGCGCACAACGAGAAGATCGTCTTTACCAATGGCTGCTTCGACATCCTGCATGCCGGGCATGTCACCTACCTGGAACAGGCGCGGGCCCAGGGTGATCGCCTGATCGTTGCGGTAAACGACGATGCTTCGGTCAGCCGCCTGAAAGGGCCGGGCCGGCCGATCAACAGCGTTGACCGGCGTATGGCCGTGCTGGCCGGTTTGGGCGCGGTGGACTGGGTGATCAGTTTCCCGGAAGGCACCCCGGAAAACCTGCTGAGCCAGGTCAAGCCGGATGTGTTGGTCAAGGGCGGAGACTATGGCATCGATCAGGTGGTTGGCGCTGATATCGTCAAGGGTTATGGCGGCACCGTGAAGGTGCTGGGGCTGGTCGAGAACAGCTCGACCACAGCGATTGTCGAGAAAATTCGCAAGAACTGATCTGACCTTGGGGCCGCTGCGGCGGCCCTCGGCTGGGGCGGGTTTACCCGCCCCAGCAAGCAGGCGAAAGCTCCCGGGATGTCACTTGTGCAGCGAGGTCCGCGCCCGCTCCAGCAGCGCTCGCGCCTTGTCGCCAAACCGTTGCAAGTGCGACGCCCTTACGGGCTTGCTTTCCACCAACCCCTGCTGTTTCACCCAATCCTTCCAGCGTACCCGTTCATCTGCCACCACCCAGCCTTCCTGCCGGGCAAAACTTTCTGCCAGGTACAGCCCACGCGTACTCGCCGGCACCAGCTCATCCTTTTTCAGCGCATACAGCTCTGCCAGTGGCTGGCCGTCTTTCAATGGCATCAGGTACAGGTCGGGCCGTTTGCGGTTGAGCCGCGCCACCAGCTGGTCGCCCTCCAGCCGCTCGTCAACGTGGAACAAGCTGAGTTTCTTGGCGTCCCGGGGCACTTGCAGGCGCATGTCATAGATCAGCTGTAGCGAAGCGGTGGGCAGGTGCACATAGGCCCGTGGTCGCTCCAGTAGCATCAGCTTGCCGCAATGCACCGGGCGTGCGGCACCGGACTCCGGAGCCAGCACGAAGTGGGGTGTTTCGCGGTAGTGCAGGGCGGCGGCGTAGGGGATGGGCAGCCAGGTGTCGTTGAAGCGCCCGCCCAGCCAACCTTCCGGGGTTTCCAGCAGGCACTCCTCGGCCACTTCCTGTACGGCCGTGTGCAGCGGCAGGTTCAGCTCCTGCGCCGGTACATAACCGGAAATCAGTTTCAGTACCACATCGCCACGGTCTTGTCGGCGCTGACGCACCAGTACCCAGTAATCGCGGTTCTGCCAATGCAGCGTGAGGCGCACTGACACGCCTAGGTTGGCCAGTTCGACCACGAAGTGTTGTGTATCGGGTAACTGGATGGCCTTGCGCCGTTGCTGGGTCTGGGCAAAGTTCAGCGGCATGCCGATGCTTTGGTAAATCAAGCCTTCGGGCGTGGCCTCGACATGCAGTGGTAGTGTCTTGAAGTTGCTCGGGTTCTTGCGGATCAGCGTTCGCGCCACGAGGCTCCTCCTTGCGTCGGGTCAGTCTCCAGTCCCTGAGTCGGGAGCCTGAGGTAACTCAATGCTGGCCCAGGATACGGGCGACGGTGGCCACGTTATGGGCCAAGTGCAACGGGTTGATGGTGCCGACAATAGCACTGCTGACGCCCGGGTGGGCGAACAGCAGCTCGAAGCTGGCCTGCACCGGGTCGACGCCCGGGGCCAGGCAGATATGCCCGCTCGCCAAGGCCTTCTTTACCAGGATGGCCTTGCCGTGTTCGGCAGCGTAGTCCAGCACCGGGCGTTCTGCCTGTTCATTGAGGTTGTAGGTGACCATGGCGCAGTCGCCTTGCTCCAGTGCCTTCAGGCCGCCGGCGACGGTCTTGCCGGACAGCCCGAAACCGAGGATCTTGCCCTCCTGCTTGAGTTCGGCCAGGGTCTGGTAGACCTCCTGCTGTTCGAGGATGGCCAGGTCGTTGCCGTCGGAATGCACCAGCACCAGTTCGATGCGGTCGGTTTCGAGCCGGCGCAGGCTGCGCTCCACCGAGCGGCGGGTGTGGGCAGCGCTGAAGTCGAAATGCGACAGGCCTTCCTCGAACTCTTCACCGACCTTGCTGACGATTACCCATTCATCGCGTTGGCCGCGCAGCAGCGGGCCCAGGCGTTCTTCGCTACGGCCGTAGGCCGGGGCGGTGTCGATCAGGTTGATGCCAAGCTCGCGGGCCTGGGCCAGTAACAGGCGGGCTTCCTCATCGCCGGGGATCGTGAAGCCAGTGGGGTACTTCACGCCCTGATCGCGGCCCAGCTTGACCGTGCCGAGGCCCAGTGGAGAGACCGTGAGGCCGGTGCTGCCCAGCGGGCGATGGAATGCGTGCAGGGTTGGCAGGCTCATGGCAGCAACTGCTCCCAGGCCGGTATGCCAAGTGGAGGGCGTGGGAGGTCGGCCAGGTCGGCCTGTGCTTGTGGACGAATGCCGTCGCGCTCCAGGTGGCTGATTACCCGGTCGCTGAAATCCGGTGCCAGTGCCAGTTTGGTCGGCCAGCCCACCAGCAGGCGCTGCTGGTCAGCAAGGAAGGCGTTGTCCGGGCGTGCCAGGCCGGATTGTGCAGGCTCAGCGCGGTCGACGCGCAGTGTGGCCCAGCGCACCAGGCTCTGATCGACCCAGGGCAGCAGGTTGGCGATTTCCTTCTGCGCTGCAGCAATCTGCGCTGCAGGCTCGCGCGCCACGCCATCGGCTTCAGCCAGGTCCCCACCGAGGTACCAGACCCACTGGCCATCGGCTGCCGGATGGGTGGTCACCGTTACCCGCGGCTTGGGCCCGCCGCCGAGGCAGTGGGCGTACAAAGGTTTGAGGTTCGGGCCCTTGGCCATGACCATGTGCAGCGGGCGGGTTTGCATGGCCGGCTGATCCAGGCCCAGCGCCTGCAGCAAGCCTTCGGTGCCGGCTCCGGCGCTCAATACGATGCGCTGGGCACGGATTTCCCGGTCGTCCACGCGCAGGCCAACCAACGCATTACCTTCACGCAAGGGTTCGATGCGCTCACCTGCCAGCAAGGACTCGCCGGCCAGCTCGGCCAGGTTGGCCAGCAGGCTCGGGACATCGACCACCAGCTCCGCCAGGCGATACACCTTGCCCTTGAACGCGCGGTCCTGCAGTGCCGGTGGCAACTGGTCACCCTTGACCTGGTCGACCCGGCCGCGCACGGCCTTGCTGGCGAAGAAGCTTGTGAGGTTGCCGGCCAAGGTGCCCGGCGACCACAGGTAGTGGGCATCGGAGAGCAGGCGGGTACGCCCGAGGTCGAGTTCGCCGTTGCCGGCCAAGGCCTCGCGCCAGCGGCGCGGCATGTCGGCGATGGCTTCCGAGGCGCCGGTCAGGGCGCCGTGCAGGGCGTATTTGGTGCCGCCGTGGATAATGCCCTGCGACTTGATGGTCTGCTCGCCGCCAAGGCTGGCGCGCTCCACCAGCACTGTCGAGTAGCCCAGGCGGCGCAGGCGGGCATTGAGCCAGAGGCCTGCGACCCCGGCGCCGACGATCAGCACGTCAGTGGAAATGGCAGATGGCATGGCGGTACCTCGAAGACTGGGACAGCTGGCAAGTATACAGGCTATACCTGAGATGGCCCTATCGTCGGCGAGCCCCGCACACGGGCTCTCAATGCCCAGCGGTCTTCGAGAACAGCTGAATCACCACCACGCCACCCACGATCATGGCCATGCCAAGCATTGCCGGCATATCCAGCTTCTGCCCATAGATCACCAGCGCCGCCACACTGATCAGCACAATCCCCAGGCCCGACCAGATGGCGTAGGCAATCCCCACCGGAATGCTGCGGACTACCAGCGTCAGCATCCAGAACGCAATGCCATAGCCAACCACCATCAGCAGCAGTGGCAACGGCGTGCTCAGGCCTTTCACCGCTTTCATCGAGGCGGTGGCGATGACTTCGGCGCAGATGGCAATGGCGAGGTAGGTGTAGGCATTCATGGCGGGATCCTCCGTTACTGAGCGGGCATTCTAGACCTTGCCTGGATGGGGTAAAGTCATTACCTATCAATGTGGGAGATAGGTTGATGGCCGAGCAGTGGAACCTTGAACAATTGCGTACCTTTTTGCGCGTTGCAGAACTGCGCTCGTTCTCCGCGGTGGCACGTGAGCAGCACAAAGCCCAGTCGGCGATCAGCAGTGCCATCGCGCTGCTCGAAACCGACCTAGGGGTCACCCTGTTCGAGCGCAGCAGCGGCCGGCAACCGAAATTGACTGAAAACGGCAGCGCCTTGCTGGAAGACGCCCGCGAATTGTTACGCCAGTGCGAACGCCTGGATGGCCGCGCCCTGGCCCTGATGCGCGGGCAGGAGGCCTTGCTGCGGGTCGCGCAGGACGAAGCCATGCCGTATCAGCCGGTGATCGACAGCCTCGACGAACTGGCGAGCCGCTACCCGTTCCTGGAGGTGCAACTGGCCAGCGGAGCCCAGGGCGATGTGGCGCGCAAGCTGGTGGAGCGGCGCGCCGATCTGGGCCTGTTCTTCCTCCACGAAAGCATCCCGGCTTCCTTGGAACGCCGTGCCTTGGGCAGCGTGGAGATGGTCACGGTGTGCGCGGTCGGCCACCCGCTGGCGGGCGAAGGCCGGGTCACCCGCCAACAATTGGCCCGCCACCGGCAGTTGCTGATCACGCCACAACAAAGCGGTTACCCTGGCGGCGAGGCGATCAGCCCGCAGGTATGGCGTGCCGACAGCTTCTACGCCATGGCCGAACTGCTGATGCGCGGCCTGGGCTGGGCCTGGTTACCCCGGCATGTGGTGCAGTACCCGACCTACCAGGCGCACATGGTCGAACTGGACAGCGACTGGCGGCCGCCGGCCCTCGTGGCAGAGCTGGCCTGGCGCCGCGATGAACCTCTGGGCCCGGCCGCGCAGTGGCTGGCCGAGCGCTTTGCAGTGCACCTTCGCGCGATCGGGTAGACTTAGCCGCCATGAACAGAACTCTCTATACCTTGCTGTTTCACCTGGGCCTGCCGCTGGTTGCGCTGCGCCTGTACCTGCGCGCGCGCAAGGCGCCGGCCTATGGCCAGCGCATCGGCGAGCGCTTTGCTTTCAAGCTGCCGGCCATGCGCCAGGGTGGTATCTGGGTACATGCGGTATCGGTGGGCGAGAGCATTGCTGCCGCACCCATGGTGCGTGCCTTGCTCAAGGCTTACCCGGAGCTGCCGATCACACTGACCTGCATGACCCCTACCGGCTCTGAACGCATTCGCGCCCTGTTCGCCAACGAACCACGCGTGCAGCATTGCTACCTGCCCTACGACCTGCCTTGGGCGGCGGGGCGTTTTCTCGATCATGTGCAGCCTAAGCTGGGCATCATCATGGAAACCGAGCTTTGGCCCAACCACATTCACCAGTGTGCCAGGCGCGGCATTCCGGTGGCGCTGGCCAATGCGCGCTTGTCTGAGCGCTCGGCCCGTGGCTATGGGCGCTTTGCCAGGCTGACCCGGCCGATGCTGGCCGAGATGAGCCTGATTGCCGTGCAGACCGAAACCGAGGCCCAGCGCTTCCGTGACCTGGGTGCACGCCCTGAGCGTGTGCAAGTCACCGGTTCGATCAAGTTCGACCTGACGATCGACGAACAGCTGCTGCCGCGCGCCAGGGCATTGCGTGAACAGTGGGGGGGAGGCCAGCGCCCTGTGTGGATCGCCGCCAGCACCCACGACGGTGAAGATGCCTTGATCCTGCAGGCGCATCGGCAGTTGTTGCAGGTGCATGGCGATGCCTTGCTGATCCTGGTGCCGCGCCATCCCGAGCGCTTCAATGCAGTGCATGCGTTGTGCAGCGAGCAGTTCACCACCGTGCGCCGCTCTGCCGGCACGCTGGTCGATGCGCAAACGCGGGTATTGCTGGGCGACACCATGGGCGAACTGCTGTTCCTGTATGCCCTGGCCGACATTGCCTTCGTCGGTGGCAGCCTGGTGCCGACCGGTGGGCACAATCCGTTGGAGCCTGCGGCGCTGGCCTTGCCGGTGCTCATGGGGCCGCATGTGTTCAACTTCCTCGAAATCAGCGCGATGCTGCGCGAGGCGGGTGCGTTGCAGCTGGTGGATGATGCTGACGGGCTGGCCGGTGCGGTGCGCCGTCTGGTGGAACTGCCGCAGGACGCCCAGCGCATGGGCGAGGCGGGCAGGGCGGTGATGCGGGCCAATCAGGGGGCTTTGCAGCGATTGCTCGAGGGGCTGGGGGCGCTTATCCGCTGATTTTTGCATTGGCGCCTTCGCGGGCTCGCCCGCTCCCACAGGATGGATGCATGGCTCGAGGGCTGCGCTATCCCTGTGGGAGCGGGCGAGCCCGCGAATGGTCCAGCCCCTACCTCAAGGCCTGCGCTCGAAGTTCTTGGCCGCTGCTGCCGCCAGGTCCGGCGGCAGGAAGTCCTTGTCCGGGTTGTAGTCAGGTTTCAGGTAGCGCTTCAGGTCCTGCAGGTCTTGCGGGCTCAGGGTGCCGGCTGCCTGCTTCAGGCTCAGGTTGTCGAGGATGTAGTCGTAACGGCTATTGTTGTAGTCGCGCACCGAGGTGTACAGCTGGCGCTGGGCATCAAGCACGTCGACGATGTTGCGGGTACCGACCTGGTAGCCGATTTCGGTGGCTTCCAGCGCGCTCTGGTTGGAAATGATCGACTGCTTGCGCGCCTGTACCTGTTCCACATCGGTGTTCACTGCGCGGTGCAGGTTGCGGGTGTTCTCCACGACCTGGCGGCGCAGGCTTTCACGCTGTTGCTCGCTCTGGCTCAGGCGCTGGTAAGCCTCGCGTACCTGCGAGCTGGTCAGGCCGCCGCTGTAGATCGGTATGTTCAGTTGCAGGCCAACGCTGGTCTGCTCGACGTCGCCGCTGTAGCGCACCCCCAGTTGCGATGGGTTGGTGAAGCCAAGGCTGTCGTTGTCACCCTTCTGGTACTTGGCCACGGCGTCCAGGGTCGGTGCATGCCCGGCCTTGCGCTGACGCAGGGTCTCTTCTGCGGCAGAAACCGCGTAGTTGGTGGCCAGCAGGTTGAGGTTCTGGCGCCCGGCGGTTTCGACCCAGGCTTTGGCATCGTTGGGCGTTGGCACTTGTACCGGCAGGCTATGCACCACGCCCTGGATAGCGGTGTACTCACGGTTGGTCAGGGTTACCAGGGCCTCGAAGGCGTCCTGCACCTGGCGTTCGGCGATGATCCGGTTGGCCCGTGCAGTGTCATAACTGGCTTGGGATTGCAGCACGTCGGTCTTGTCCGAAAGGCCCACGTCGAAACGCTCGTTGGACTGATCCAGCTGGCGCTTGAAGGCGGCTTCTTCTGCCTTGGTGGCGGCCAGATTGTCCTGGGCGCGGAGGACGGCGAAGTAGTTTTGCGCGGTTTGCAGGATCAGGTTTTGCTCGGTCGCCGACAGCTCCAGTGCTGCCTGTTCGTTGACTGCTTCGGCGGCTTGCAACTGGAACCAGCGATCAGCGCGGAAGATGGGCTGAGCCAGGGTCGCGCTCCAGGCGTTGCCGCTGCGATTGGACGTCATGGACGGCTCGTCCAGCTTGGTGCGGGTGTTCATCATCTCGGCACCGGCCGACAGGTTTGGCAGCAACCCGGCGCGGGCCTGCGGCACCACTTCGCGGCGCGCCCCGTAATCGGCGCGGGCTGCAGCCAGGTCGGCGTTGTTGTCCACTGCTTCCTGGTAGACGCTGACCAGATCGGTTTTGACTGTCGAAGGCACGTCCGCTGCCCAGACCACTCCGTTGGACGCACAAGACACGGCTATCGCCAGTGAGAGTTTGCGCAGCATAGAGGCAATCCTTGTACGAAATTTAATTACTGAACTGTTGAGTATCGAGCGATGGGCCAGTGTAGTGCCATGCGCACCCGGCAACAATCGCTCGGTGTGCCTTTCATCATCCGCGCATTTACCTGCTTGGCTTTGCTGACCACTCCAGTCTAGACTGCGCATGTTCTTGTCGGGGTGCCTTGAAGCAAAGGCTGAGATCGCAGAGGTGCGGATCCCGTTGAACCTGATCAGGTTAGCGCCTGCGTAGGGAACAAGATTGCTCGCCTTCCCGGGGAGCCTCTTGTGCCAGGTCCGGGATTGTCACAGCTGCATACAGCTTCAGGCACCCCCATGTCCGGCACTGCACCCAAAGAGGGTGCGTCCGCGCGTTTCAGGTTCACCCCGACATTCCACTGCTAGGAAGCCGTCAGGAGAGCCTGTGATGACCAAACAAGAAAAAGCGATCAACCTCAGCGAATCGGCACAAGTCGATCAGCAGTCCGTGCAACCGTTCCCGCGTTCGCGCAAGGTGTATGTCGAAGGCTCGCGCCCGGACATCCGTGTCCCCATGCGTGAAATCAGCCTGGATGACACCCCGACCGATTTCGGCGGCGAGTCCAACGCCCCGGTGCTGGTGTATGACACGTCTGGCCCGTACACCGACCCCGACGTGATCATCGACGTGCGCAAAGGCCTGGCCGATGTGCGTTCGGCGTGGATCGAAGCCCGCGGTGACACCGAGCGCCTGGAAGGCCTGAGCTCCGACTTCGGTCAGCAGCGCCTGAACGATGCGGAGCTGGCCAAGCTGCGTTTCGCCCATGTGCGCAACCCGCGCCGGGCCAAGGCCGGCGCCAACGTCTCGCAGATGCACTATGCCCGTCAGGGCATCATCACCGCCGAAATGGAATACGTGGCCATCCGCGAGAACATGAAGCTACAGGAGGCCCGCGCCGCCGGCCTGCTGAATGAGCAACATGCCGGCCACAGCTTCGGTGCCAACATCCCGAAAGAAATTACCCCTGAATTCGTCCGCCAGGAAATCGCCCGTGGCCGCGCGATCATTCCGGCCAACATCAACCACCCGGAAGTAGAGCCGATGATCATCGGCCGCAATTTCCTGGTGAAGATCAACGGCAACATCGGCAACAGCGCCCTGGGTTCCTCGATCGAGGAAGAGGTGGCCAAGCTGACCTGGGGCATCCGCTGGGGCTCGGACACGGTCATGGACTTGTCCACCGGCAAGCACATCCACGAAACCCGCGAGTGGATCATTCGCAACTCGCCGGTGCCGATCGGTACCGTGCCGATCTACCAGGCCCTGGAAAAGGTCAACGGCGTGGCAGAGGACCTGACCTGGGAACTGTTCCGCGACACCCTGATCGAGCAGGCCGAACAGGGTGTGGACTACTTCACCATTCACGCCGGTGTGCTGCTGCGCTATGTGCCCCTGACCGCCAAGCGGGTCACCGGCATCGTCAGCCGCGGTGGCTCGATCATGGCCAAGTGGTGCCTGGCGCACCACAAGGAAAACTTCCTGTACACCCACTTCGACGAAATCTGCGAAATCATGAAGGCCTACGACGTCAGCTTCTCGCTGGGCGACGGCCTGCGCCCTGGCTCGATTGCCGACGCCAACGACGCCGCGCAATTCGGTGAGCTGGAAACCCTCGGCGAGCTGACCAAAATTGCCTGGAAGCACGACGTGCAATGCATGATCGAAGGCCCCGGCCACGTGCCGATGCAGTTGATCAAAGAGAACATGGACAAGCAGCTGGAGTGCTGCGACGAGGCGCCGTTCTACACCCTCGGCCCACTGACCACCGACATCGCGCCGGGTTACGACCACATCACCTCGGGCATTGGTGCGGCGATGATCGGCTGGTTCGGTTGCGCCATGCTCTGCTACGTCACGCCGAAGGAGCACTTGGGCCTGCCGAACAAGGACGACGTCAAGACCGGCATCATCACCTACAAGATCGCCGCGCATGCCGCCGACCTTGCCAAGGGCCACCCGGGTGCACAGATTCGCGACAACGCCTTGTCCAAGGCGCGTTTCGAGTTCCGTTGGGAAGACCAGTTCAACCTGGGCCTCGACCCGGACACTGCCCGCGCTTTCCACGACGAGACCCTGCCGAAGGAATCGGCCAAGGTCGCGCACTTCTGCTCGATGTGCGGGCCGAAGTTCTGCTCGATGAAGATCACCCAGGAAGTGCGTGAGTACGCAGCCAAGATCGAGGCCGTGGATGTGACGGTCGAGCAAGGCATGCGTGAGCAGGCCGAGCGGTTCCGCCAGGAAGGCAGCCAGCTGTACCACAAAGTCTAAGCACGCTGGGGCCGCTTTGCGGCCCTTTCGCGACGCAAGGCCGCTCCCACAAGGACCGCGCAAGCCTCGAAGCCTGCGTGGTTTTTGTGGGAGCGGCCTTGCGTCGCGATACGAGGACGAAGTCCTCGCCAGGAACACCAACAATATTGCCGGCGAGCGCCAACCATGACATCACCCAGCCAGTTCTCTCCCGACCATCCAATCCCCATCCAGCAGCGCATTTTCGGTGCTCGCGACCTATTTTCACTGTGGTTTTCCCTCGGCATCGGCCTGATGGTACTGCAGGTCGGCGCCATGCTGGCGCCAGGCCTGGGCCTTGCTGGCGCCGTGCTGGCCATCGCCCTGGGCACCGGTGTCGGTGTGCTGTTGCTGGGTGCGGCGGGGGTTATCGGCAGCGACACCGGCCTGTCCGCCATGGGCACCCTGAAACTCAGCCTGGGCAGCCATGGCGCGCGCTTGCCGGCGCTGCTCAACTTGCTGCAACTGGTGGGTTGGGGCGCTTTCGAGATTATCGTCATGCGCGATGCTGCCAGCTTGCTGGGGGCGCGAGCGTTCGGTGAGGACAGTGCCTGGAACAGCCCCATGCTCTGGACGTTGTGCTTCGGTGCCCTGGCCACCCTGCTGGCCGTCAGCGGGCCACTGGCCTTCGTGCGCAAAGTGCTGCGCGCCTGGGGCATCTGGTTGTTGCTGGGCGCTTGCCTGTGGCTGACCTGGAACCTGTTCGCCAAGGCTGACCTGGCGGAGCTGTGGAACCGTGCCGGGGATGGTTCGATGTCGCTGGCGGTTGGCTTCGATATCGTCATCGCCATGCCGCTGTCCTGGCTGCCGCTGATCGCGGACTACTCGCGCTTTGCCCGCAATGGCAAGCATGTGTTCGGCGGCACGATCGTTGGCTACTTCATCGGCAACACCTGGCTGATGAGCCTGGGCGTGGCGTACACGCTGGCGTTCGCCGCCAGTGGCGAAGTCAATGCCCTGCTGCTGGCCCTGGCAGGCGCCGGCATGGGGATTCCGCTGCTGCTTATTCTGCTGGACGAGTCGGAAAAGGCTTTCGCCGACATTCACTCGGCGGCGGTTTCCACTGGTGTGCTGCTACCGCTGAAGGTCGAGCACCTGGCGTTGGCCATCGGCGTGTTGTGCACCCTGATTGCCCTGTTGGCGCCGCTGGCACAGTACGAAAACTTCCTGTTGTTGATCGGCTCGGTGTTCGCGCCGCTGTTCGGCGTGGTGCTGATGGACCACTACGTGGTCCGTCGACGCCGTCTGCCAGCGCAGGTCAATGGCTTGCACTGGCAGGCGTTGGTGGCCTGGTTTGCCGGGGCGGTGGCCTATCACCTGATTGCCGCCAAGGCGCCGGAACTGGGCGCTACCCTGCCCGCATTGCTGCTGGCAGGTGTGCTGCATGGGCTGCTAAGCCTCAGCCGCGGCCGGGAAACAGTTCAGGCTTGAGTACGCCATTCAGGCGCGGGTAGGGGATCTTCAGTTCCACGTGGCCCATGGAATAGGGCGCGATGGCATAGACCTCGTACTTGACCACTACCGCGCCGTACGTCAGGGCGACGTGCGGCGATTTCTTGAACGGCCAGGTCTTGACGAACTCGGCATCCTTGTCCATTCCCACGCTCATCAGCCAGGCACGGTGCGATTCTTCGACGGTTTTCCAGAAGGTGTCTTCCTGGCCGGGCACCAGCATGTCCTGCAGGGTCAGCACCTTGTCCAGTTTGCGTGAATAGTTGATGAAGCCGCGCCCGGGCATGCCGTGGGCGCCACCGCTGTCCAGGTAGCTGGACAACTCGATGATCACCAGCCCGTCATGCTGCTCGCGTACCTTGGCTTGCAAGTAGCTGCTGTTACGTTTGTCGGCACTGGCCAGATATTGCTGTTCGTAGGCCTGCAGGGTGGCTGGTGCGGTGCCATGCTGATTGTCTTCGGTCAGTTGCAGCAGGCGTTTTTCGACGATGCCGTCGAGCTTGGGCAGGGCCGGGAAGTGGATCATGTCGATGTTCACCAGCGGGCAGTCGCTCTCGCTGCAGCCGGGTTTGACATGCTCCCAGGCGTCGCGCTTGACCTCGAGCGGGGCCCGGTAGTTGGGCGTGAACAGGCTCTGGCAGGCGCCCAGAGCGAGTGCCAGCACGGCCACGGAAGTCAGTTTGACAAGTGTCATGATGATCCTTGCAGAACAGGGAAAAGTCGGCCTTTGACCGTCTGCGCGGCCTTCAGTTCGCCACTAAGCTAACAGAGTGAAGGGCTGCTGTCCCGAGTGCGCCAGCGGTTGCTGGAAAGGGGTGAAACCAACAGGCGTGCGGAGTAGGATGGCGCGAAGCAGTATTCGAGGTAATGAGGATTTCCATGTCAGACGCGTTGAACGCTGTGCCCAAGGGCTTCGAAATCATCGAGCGGGCCAATTGCTTCCAGGGCTTTTACAAGCTCGACAAGTTACGCCTGCGCCACGAGCTATTTGCCGGGGGCATGGGGCGCGAGATCAGTCGCGAACTGTTTGTGCGCCACGATGCGGTATGCGTGCTGCCGTACGACCCTGTGCGGGACGAAGTGGTGCTGATCGAGCAGTTCCGCGTGGGCGCACTGGACAAGGTCGCCAACCCTTGGCTGATCGAGATGGTTGCCGGGCTGATCGACAAAGACGAGCAGCCCGAGGAAGTCGCCCATCGCGAGGCTGAAGAAGAAGCAGGCCTGACGTTCAGCGCCCTGTGGCCGATGACCCGCTACTTCCCGTCGCCTGGCGGCAGTGACGAATACGTTCACCTGTTCCTAGGCCGTTGCAGCAGCGAGGGCGCGGGAGGGCTGCATGGCCTGGAGGAAGAGGGCGAAGACATTCGCGTACGCGTGTGGGCGTTCGAGGATGCCCTGCAGGCGGTGCGCGACGGGCGCATCTGCAATGCGGCCACCATCATTGGCCTGCAATGGCTGGCGCTGAACCGTGACGAAGTAAGAGGTATGTGGAAGTGAACCTGCTGCGCGAGCGCTATCGAGTTGACCTGGTCGGGCTGCAGGCAGCCTGCGAGGCCAACTATGCCCGGCTGATGCGCTTGTTGCCCGACATGCGCACCACCCAGAGCTCGCGCCGCATCGGCATGACCCAGGGTGACCAGATGCTTGGCGTGCTGGTGCTCGACGTGGTGCTGGCCTGCCCGTATACCACCACCCTGCATGTGCGCCAGGAACACAGCCTGCCGTGGCTGCCAGTGCCCCACCTGGAAGTGCAGGTGTATCACGATGCGCGCATGGCCGAAGTGGTCAGCGCCGAACACACCCGGCGCCTGCGCAGCATCTACCCGTATCCGAACGACGCCATGCACCAGCCGGACGAAAAGGCTCAGCTCAACCTTTTCCTGGGGGAATGGCTCAGCCACTGCCTGGCCTGCGGCCACGAACTGGCAAGTGTTCGCTGAATTGTGACGTGAGTCGGTTGCGGGTGTTTGCTCGTCACCGTCGCACAGCCATAATTCCCGCTGAATCCATTCGAGGAGATGGCCGTTGTCGCCGCCAGACCAATCCCGCCCCGTGCATGTGGTGCAACTGACCGATGCCCACCTGTTCGCCGACCCGGCTGGCAGCATGCTGGGCCTCAAGACCCGAGACAGCCTGCGCCACGTGGTGGCCCAGGTGCGGCGCGAGCAGCCGCTTGTCGACTTGCTGCTGTGCACGGGCGACCTGTCCCAGGATGCCAGCGTGGCATCCTATGAAGCGTTTCGGGAGCTGACCGCACCGTTTGCCGTGCCCACGCGCTGGCTGCCGGGTAACCATGACGAGGCTCAGGTGATGGCGCAGGTGGCGCCGGAACTGGTGCAGGCGGTGACCGATATTGGCGCATGGCGGGTAGTCATGCTCAACACCGCCGTGCACGGTGCTACCCACGGGTTTCTGCAAGACGACCAGCTGGCCGTGCTGGAAGCCGCCTTGAAAGAGGCTGGCGAGCGGCATTGCCTGGTGTGCTTCCACCATCAGCCAGTGGACATCGGCTGCGCCTGGATCGCGCCGATCGGCTTGCGCAATGCCCAGGCGCTGTTCGATATCGTTGAAGGATATCCACAGGTACGGGCTTTGCTATGGGGGCATGTGCATCAGGAATGGGATGAGGTCCGAGGGGGGCGGCGCCTGCTGGCCACGCCGTCGACCTGCATTCAGTTCGCGGCGCGCAGCGAAGACTTCCAGGTGAGCGAAGAGCCTCCGGGGTATCGCTGGTTGCGCCTGCATGCCGACGGGCGGCTGGAAACCGGGGTGGAGCGGGCGCTGGATTTCGAGGTGCAGCTCGACTTCGATAGCCCTGGCTATTGATGATTTTGGGGCTGCTGCGCAGCCCTATCGCGACACAAGGCCGCTCCCACAGGAGATCGCGTACCCCTGTGGGAGCGGCCTTGTGTCGCGATAGGGGCGCAAAGCCCCCCCGGCACTCTAAAAGCTGTTGAAGAATGTGTTGCTAAAACCCCTGTGCGGCGCCAAAACCCGGCGAACGCGCTACACTGCGCGTCCCTGCGCCCGCATTATCAGGCGCGAAGCCACAGATTCCGGGGGCAGCATGTCGGGTTCCATCCTCTATATCCATGGCTTCAACAGCTCGCCGCTTTCGACCAAGGCGCGTCAGCTGGAGGCAGTCATGCAGCAGCTCGGCCTGGCCGACCAGCTGCGAGTGCCGGCCCTGCACCACCACCCACGGCAAGCCATGGTCCAGCTCGAAGCGGCCATCGCCGAACTGGGTGCGCCACTGCTGGTGGGCAGTTCGCTCGGCGGCTACTATGCCACCCATCTGGCCGAGCGCCATGGCCTCAAGGCCCTTCTGGTCAACCCGGCGGTAACCCCGCACAAGCATTTCGACGGTTACCTGGGCACCCAGCGCAACCATTACAGCGGTGAAACCTGGGAGCTGACCCACGATCACGTGCAGGCCCTGGCCGAGCTGGAAGTCGCGGCCCCGGCCGATGCCGACCGCTATCAAGTGTGGCTGCAGACCGCCGATGAAACCCTGGACTATCGCCACGCCGAGCGCTATTACCGTGCTTGTGCCCTGCGTATCCAGGCCGGTGGCGACCACAGCTTCCAGGGCTTCGCCGAGCGCCTGCCGGCACTGCTGGCCTTCGCCGGCATTGCCCGTGGGCAGTATGCGGCGCTCGATTTTTCTGTATTTTGACTTTTTTGCATTCACCAGACTGACGACGAGACCCTATGGCCAATCCCAGCGCTAGCGCCTATAACGCAGACGCCATCGAAGTCCTCTCGGGCCTTGATCCGGTCCGCAAGCGGCCGGGCATGTACACCGATACCAGCCGCCCCAACCACCTGGCCCAGGAAGTCATCGACAACAGTGTCGACGAAGCACTGGCCGGCCACGCGCGTTCGGTGCAGGTCATCCTGCATGCCGACCATTCGCTGGAAGTCAGCGACGACGGCCGCGGCATGCCGGTGGACATCCATCCGGAAGAGGGCGTGTCCGGGGTCGAGCTGATCCTCACCAAGCTGCACGCCGGCGGCAAGTTCTCCAACAAGAACTATCAGTTTTCCGGTGGCCTGCACGGGGTGGGTATCTCGGTGGTCAACGCCTTGTCGACGCAGGTGCGCGTGCGCGTCAAGCGTGACGGCAATGAATACCAGATGACCTTTGCCGATGGCTTCAAGGCCAGCGAGCTGGAAGTGGTCGGCTCGGTCGGCAAGCGCAACACCGGCACCAGCGTGTACTTCAGCCCAGACCCGAAGTACTTCGACTCGCCCAAGTTTTCCATCAGCCGTCTCAAGCACGTGCTCAAGGCCAAGGCGGTATTGTGCCCGGGGCTGCTGGTCAGCTTCGAGGACAAGGCCAGCGGCGAAAAGGTGGAATGGCACTACGAGGATGGCCTGCGCTCCTACCTGGTCGACTCGGTCAACGAATTCCAGCGCCTGCCCGACGAGCCGTTCTGTGGCAGCCTGGCGGGTAACAAGGAAGCGGTTGACTGGGCTTTGCTGTGGCTGCCCGAAGGCGGCGACAGCATTCAGGAAAGCTACGTCAACCTGATCCCCACCGCCCAGGGCGGCACCCACGTCAACGGCCTGCGCCAAGGCTTGCTGGATGCCATGCGTGAGTTCTGCGAGTTCCGCAGCTTGCTGCCGCGCGGGGTGAAGCTGGCGCCGGAAGACGTTTGGGAGCGCATCACCTTCGTACTGTCGATGAAGATGCAGGACCCGCAGTTCTCCGGGCAGACCAAAGAGCGCCTGTCATCGCGCGAGGCCGCCGCGTTCGTCTCCGGTGTGGTCAAGGATGCTTTCAGCCTGTGGCTCAACGCCCACCCCGAGCTGGGCATGCAACTGGCAGAACTGGCCATCAGCAACGCCGGGCGCCGCCTCAAGGCCAGCAAGAAGGTCGAGCGCAAGCGCATCACACAGGGCCCGGCATTGCCCGGCAAGCTGGCCGATTGTGCGGGCCAGGACCCGATGCGTGCCGAGTTGTTCCTGGTCGAGGGTGACTCGGCCGGTGGTTCGGCCAAGCAGGCGCGGGACAAGGAGTTCCAGGCCATCCTGCCGCTGCGCGGCAAGATCCTCAACACCTGGGAAGTGGACGGTGGCGAAGTCCTGGCCAGCCAGGAAGTGCACAACATAGCCGTGGCCATTGGCGTCGATCCGGGGGCAACCGACCTTGCGCAGCTGCGCTATGGCAAGATTTGCATCCTCGCCGACGCTGACTCCGATGGTCTGCACATCGCCACGCTGCTGTGTGCGCTGTTTGTTCAGCACTTCCGGGCACTGGTCGAAGCTGGGCATGTTTATGTGGCCATGCCGCCCCTGTACCGCATCGACCTGGGCAAGGAAATCTACTACGCCCTCGACGAAGCCGAGCGTGACGGCATCCTCGACCGCCTGGTGGCCGAGAAGAAGCGCGGCAAGCCGCAGGTAACACGCTTCAAGGGCCTGGGCGAGATGAACCCGCCGCAGTTGCGCGAAACCACCATGGACCCGAACACCCGGCGCCTGGTGCAGCTTACCCTGGACGACGTAGAAGCCACCTGCGAGCTGATGGACAAGCTGCTGGCCAAGAAGCGCGCCGGTGACCGCAAGAGTTGGCTGGAAACCAAGGGCAACCTGGCCGAGGTCATGGTTTGATTCGGCAAGTACTTGCCGTTTGCCTGGCGCTGGTCGCCCTGCCTTGCCTGGCGGGCAACTGGCCAGAGCTGAAGATGACAGCCGAGCACCCGATCGACGGTATGCGCGGTGGCAACCTGTCGGGGCTGGTGGAATGCCGGGGCGGGTTGTGGGGCGTGTCCGACCGTGACGACGACCGTATCTACCGCTTCGATCAGCAGAACCCCACCTGGCGCGCGCAGCCGCTTACCTTCACCCCGCCGGCTGTCCCGGAAAGCGGCCTCCCATGGGGGTTGAAGTCGCGCAATTGGGCGGCATCGTACATTCGCGGTGGCGAGCTGGATTTCGAAGGTATCACCTGTGATCAGGCGGGTAACCTCTATCTGGTCAGCGAGGCGCATGCCGCGGTGCTGCAATTGCCGCTGGAAGGCGAGCCGGACTGGTTGAGGATCGACTCGGCCATGGTGCGCCAGGCCCGGGCAAGCGGCATGCTGCTGAACTTCAATGCCCTGTTCGAAGGCCTGGCGATCAACCCGACGGGTGACCGCCTGTGGCTGGCTGCGGAGCGTGAGCGCCGTGGCCTGGTGGCCATCGAGCGCCAGCAGTCGGTCTGGACCTGCGGGCGTGG
The DNA here is from genome assembly GCF_019691255.1 of Pseudomonas sp. USTB-Z. Taxonomy (NCBI): domain Bacteria; kingdom Pseudomonadati; phylum Pseudomonadota; class Gammaproteobacteria; order Pseudomonadales; family Pseudomonadaceae; genus Pseudomonas; species Pseudomonas sp. USTB-Z. The sequence goes on along the minus strand of NZ_JAECZP010000001.1, from coordinate 159,528 downwards.
TTGCGTGCTGCTGAGCGAGGCGGGGGTCGAAATGCAACCCGCGCAGATGCCCAATGCCAGGGCCCTGTCGCGCGACTTCGCTGACCTGGCCTGGTTCGAGGGCAAGCTGTTTACCCTCGAACGCAACGCCTACCGGGTGTGCCGACGTGATGTCGACAGTGGCAAGGTCGAGCGGTGCTGGTCGTTCGCTGCTGATGCGCTGGTCGAGTCACGGCGCTACGCGCAGCCGTTTGGCCTGGCCGAAGCACTGGTGATCGATGCCAAGGGCGCCTGGATTGGCCTGGACAATAACAACGGCGCCCGTGCCGACGGTGAAACCCGCCCAGTTGTCTGGCGCTTCGACGCACCGGAAGGCGGCTGGAGCGCCAAACCATGAGCCAGGCGCCGGGCAAGCGCGCGGGCAAGTTGCTGATGATCGTCGCTTGGGCGGCGGCGCTGTTTCTTGCCACGCGTTTTTTCGGCCAGTGGGAAGACAGCCAGCGTAATCCCAACAGCCAGGTGCAATCCGAACATGGTCAAGGCTTTATCGAAGTGCGCCTGCTGAGTAATGGCCAGGGCCACTTCGTGGTGGATGGTGCCATCAACGGCCAGGTGGTGCATTTCATGCTCGACACCGGCGCCACCGATGTGGCGATCCCGGAGGCGTTGGCTCATGAACTGAGCCTGGAGCGCGGTAGCCCGGTGCTACTGAGCACCGCCAATGGCCGTACTGAAGGTTACCGCACGCGCCTGACCAGCCTGCAACTGGGCGATATCCGCCTGCAGAACGTACGCGCCATCGTGGTGCCGGGCCTGGATGGGGCCACCGTACTGCTGGGTATGAGTGCCCTGCAACAACTTGAATTTACCCAGCGCGGTGGCACCATGTTGCTGCGCCAGAACCTGAAATGACGAGGCCCGCATGAGCGACTCACTGGAACTCAGCCTGGACGGCGTAGAACGCCGCTCGCTGGCTGAATTCACCGAACAGGCCTACCTCAACTACTCCATGTACGTGATCATGGACCGTGCCCTGCCGCACATCGGCGACGGCCTGAAGCCGGTGCAGCGCCGCATCGTCTACGCCATGAGCGAGTTGGGGCTCGATGCCGATGCCAAGCACAAGAAGTCGGCACGTACCGTCGGTGACGTGCTTGGCAAGTTCCATCCCCATGGCGATTCGGCCTGCTACGAGGCCATGGTGCTGATGGCGCAGCCGTTCAGCTACCGCTACACCTTGGTCGATGGCCAGGGCAACTGGGGTGCGCCGGATGATCCGAAGTCGTTCGCCGCCATGCGCTACACCGAGGCGCGGCTGTCACGCTACGCTGAAGTGCTGCTCAGCGAAGTCGGCCAGGGCACCGTGGACTGGGTGCCGAACTTCGACGGCACGTTGCAGGAGCCGGCCGTGCTGCCTGCGCGCCTGCCCAACATCCTGCTCAACGGTACCACCGGTATCGCCGTGGGCATGGCCACCGACGTGCCGCCGCACAACCTGCGAGAGGTGGCCAGTGCCTGTGTGCGACTGCTCGATGAGCCCAAGGCAACCATCGAGCAGTTGTGCGAGCACATCCAAGGGCCGGATTACCCGACCGAGGCGGAGATCGTCACGCCGCGGGCTGAAATTCTCAAGATGTACGAAAGCGGCCGCGGCTCGATCCGCATGCGCGCCGTGTACCGCGTCGAGGATGGCGACATCGTCGTCACTGCGCTGCCGCACCAGGTCTCCGGGGCCAAAGTGCTGGAGCAGATTGCCGCGCAGATGCAGGCCAAGAAGCTGCCGATGGTCGCCGACCTGCGCGACGAGTCGGACCACGAGAACCCTTGCCGTATTGTCATCATCCCGCGATCCAACCGCGTCGATGTCGACGAGCTGATGCAGCACCTGTTCGCTACCACCGACCTGGAAAGCACCTACCGGGTCAACGTGAATATCATCGGCCTGGACGGCCGGCCGCAGTTGAAAAACCTGCGAACCATCTTGGTGGAGTGGCTGGAATTCCGCACCAATACCGTTCGTCGCCGCCTGCAGCACCGTCTGGATAAGGTCGAGAAGCGTCTGCACCTGTTGGACGGTTTGCTCACCGCATTCCTCAACCTGGATGAAGTGATCCACATCATCCGTACTGAGGAATACCCCAAGCAGGCCCTGATCGAACGTTTCGAGCTGACCGAGATCCAGGCCGACTACATCCTCGAGACCCGCCTGCGGCAGTTGGCGCGCCTGGAAGAGATGAAGATCCGCGGTGAGCAGGATGAGTTGCTGAAGGAGCAAGCCAAGCTGCAGGCCTTGCTGGGGAGCGAGGCCAAACTGCGCAAGCTGGTGCGCAGCGAGCTGATCAAGGATGCCGAAACCTATGGCGATGATCGTCGCTCGCCGATCGTAGCGCGTGCCGAAGCCAAGGCCCTGTCGGAAAACGAGCTGATGCCGACCGAGCCCGTCACTGTGGTGCTGTCGGAGAAGGGCTGGGTGCGCTGCGCCAAGGGCCACGATATTGACGCCACTGGCCTTTCCTACAAGGCCGGCGACGGATTCAAGGCCGCCGCGGCCGGGCGCTCCAACCAGTTTGCCGTGCTTATCGATTCCACCGGCCGCAGCTACTCGCTGGCGGCCCATAGCCTGCCATCGGCACGTGGCCAGGGCGAGCCGCTGACTGGCCGTCTGACGCCGCCACCGGGGGCGACTTTCGAATGTGTGTTGTTGCCTGACGACGATGCGCTGTACGTGGTGGCTTCGGATGCCGGTTACGGCTTCGTGGTCAAGGGTGAAGACCTGCAGGCCAAGAACAAGGCCGGCAAGGGCTTGCTCAGCTTGCCCAACGGGGCCAAGGTCATGACCCCGCGTCCAGTGGCTGATCGCGAGCAGGACTGGTTGGCGGCCGTGACCACCGAAGGTCGCCTGCTGGTGTTCAAGGTCAGCGACTTGCCGCAGCTGGGTAAAGGCAAGGGCAACAAGATCATTGGCGTGCCGGGTGACCGGGTGGCCAGTCGTGAAGAATTTGTTACCGATCTGGCCGTGATTCCCGAAGGCGCGACCCTTGTATTGCAGGCCGGCAAGCGTACCCTGTCTTTGAAGGCGGACGACCTGGAGCACTACAAGGGCGAGCGCGGTCGGCGCGGCAGCAAGCTGCCACGCGGGTTCCAGCGCGTCGATGGGTTGCAGGTGGAAGTGCCGACATAACCGGTTGTAATGTCTGGAACGGCAATTTCAACGCCGTTTCGGGCAGAAATGCTGGAGTCGGACGGTTATTTCGCGGATGATATGCCCCTTGCGGTGCCGGCGTGGCCGTGTGCCCGTTTGAATCTACATGTATCACTGCGGTGTGCCTTGTGGCAGCCGCCTGGATGGGATGATGAAATTTCTGCGCCTTCCATTTGCGCTGTTGATGACTGGCCTGCTGGGCCTTGGCGGGTGCACCATGCATCAGCCGGTTGCCCTGTATCAGCTCGACAGTGGTGATCCTGGCCAGCCGTCGCAGAGTGCGGGCATGGCCGTGGTACTCGGCCCGGTATCGGTGGCCGATTACCTTCAGCGTGAGACGTTCCTGCAGCGTCAACCTGATGGCAGCCTGAGCGCGGCGACCGACGGTCGTTGGGCTGGCAGCCTGTCATCGGATATCGACCAGCTGCTGGTGCGTCAACTGGCCTGGCGCCTGGACAGCCAACGCGTAGTACTGGCCCCGGCGACCGCAGGCTTCAGCCCGGACGTGCAAGTGCTGCTGTCGATTACACGCCTGGACTCGGGCAAGAACCAGCCGGCCATCCTGGATGCCCAGTGGCGTCTGCTTGACCGCCGTGGCCGTGTGCGTGACAACCGTATCATTCACCTCGAGCAGCAGCATGAGGGCAGTGAGTCGTCGCAGGTGCAGGCTCAGGGCCAACTGCTGCAGAAGCTGGCCGAACAGCTGAGCACGGCGGTGAAGCCGCTGGCCAACCAGCCGGCGATTGCCGAAGAAGCACCGAAAAAGCCCGCTGCACCGACGCAGGTGAAGAAGGGGCCGGAGAAACCCAAAATCCCGATGGCCTCGCCGATTCGCACCGATATGGAAGTTTATCGGTTCTGATCAAGCGGCCAGATACGACAAAGCCCGCATTCGCTGCGGGCTTTTTTGTATCTGCCAGTCTTCGTAGGAGCGGGTTCACCCGCGAAGAGGCCGGCCCTGCTGGCCAATTTGCACCCGCCGTTCACCGTTGCCGCCGCTACCGTATTCGCGGGTAAACCCGCTCCTACCGGGGGTGGCGCTATCGGCTGGATCTTGCGCCAGGCACGTGATCGCAAGGAAACCAGCCTGGCTCAAGACATGCGCTGTAGATGCAGCGTATGCCTGTCAGGCGCGGTGCTCATGCATGCGTGCCAGTTGCCGTTCCAGCATTGACGGGTAAGGCTCCATCAGTCGCTCCACACAGCAGGCGCCTTCGGGGCTGGCGATCGGGCGAATACGCGCACGCTGGCGAATGAGGGCGTCATCGTTGATCTGCCGCTCTACCAGCAACAGGTTACGGCTGTGCTGCGACAGTGCCAGGGCATCCTGGACCTTCTCGGCCATCAACAGGTCAACCAGTTCCAGCCCATGCAGGTCGTTGCCCAAGACCAGGCCTAGCTGCAGTTGCAGGGTAATGCCGCTGTCGGCTACCTCGATCTGCAGGGCGTGGCCCAGGGCGCGCAACAGTTCGCCACAGCAAATGGCGTTGGTCAGGTAGTCCTCGCCACACTCGCGGCTGTGGAACAGCACCAAGGTGCTGCCGTCGTTCAGCGTGTGGGTTTCACCGTCGTAGAGCGAGGCCGCGTGCTCCAGGCAATCGCGGTAGCGCTCGGTCAGCTCGGCCAGGCGTGTGCGTGGCAGGCGACGCAGTTGCTCCTGCGAGCCCAGCTGCACGGCAAGTACGGCGCTGTACTGCGGCTCGTCGGACTCGACCTCTGCGGCGGCCTTGGGTGCAGTGTCGTCGTCCAGCAGGCCGGCGAAGGCCTCGTCGTCATCCTCGTCTTCCAGGGCAGGTTTGGCGCGCGGTACGGCCTTGGGTGCCGGGGCAGCGGCGGGCAGGTCGTCGAACTGCTCGTCGTCTTCTTCCTCAGGCTCCGGCTCCGGGGGCGGAGGCGGGGCCAGGCGTGCATGTAGCTGGCGGGCGATGTCGCCAATTTCGTCCTGGCGGTCGGTGGCCGGGGTATAGGGCTGCGGGTCGCGCAGCCACACCCGCAGCTGCAGCAGTGGCAGGGTGATGAAGCGGCCCTGACGCAAGCTGAGGGCCAAGGCCAGGGCCAGCAGGATAGCGGCCAGAATGCCCATGCTCTGCAGGCTGATCAGCATCGGTTGCTGGAACTGGCTCATGTCCAGGCTGATGCGCAGCTGCCCGGCCGTCACGTCCTGGAACGTGATTTTGGTCTGGTACAGGCCTTCGGCCTCGCCCAGCAGGCTGTTGCGCGGGCGCTGGCCCGCTTCGGCGAGGATGCGGTTATCCACGCTGTAGATTGCGGCATGGGCCACCAGCGGGTTTTTAACCAGGTTGCCCAATAGCACGTTGAGGCTGAGGATGTCATTGGACACCAGCAGCTCGGTTGCCGATGTGGCCGTCTGGGTGGTCAGGCTCTGGCCCAAGGCATCGGCCTGCTCATGCATGGCCTGCTTGAACTGCAGGCCCATCACGCAGGCGTAGATCACCAGCGCCAGCGCCACCAGGAAAATGTTGGTGCAGGCGATGCGCAGTGCCAGCGGCACGCGACGTTGACTCAGGGCGCGATAGATCATCAGGAAGAAATTGTCTGGTTTGACTGGCGTGGGCCGGTTCACAGAGCTCGGCTCTTAATGGCATGAAAGTGGGGGGAGTATAGCGAGCCGGGTTTTGTCGGCAAAGTATCGTTGGCGCCCGATGGTCATGGAAAATCGGTAGAATGCGCATTTTTCATCGAAGTCGGAGCCAGGTTGTGCGCGAAATCGTCCTGATCAACATCACCGGTGAGGACCGTCCCGGTCTCACTGCGGCTATCACCGGCGTCCTGCTGCAGGGCGGTGTGAGTATCCTCGACATCGGCCTGGCGGTCATGCACGGCACCTTGTCGTTTGGCATCCTGGTCGACATCCCGGACAACGAAGTGGCTACCGCGCTGTTGCAAAGCGTGCAGGCTAAAGCCCACGAACTGAACCTGCAGGCCCGTTACACGCCGATTTCCGAGGCGGACTACCAGCATTGGGCTGATGGGCATGGCGAAGCGCGCCACATCGTTACCCTGCTCAGCCGTAAGATCACTCCCGAGCAACTGCAGCGGGTGAGTGCGGTGATCAGCCAGTACGGCCTGACCATCGAGCGTATCGAGCGCCTGTCGGCCCGGGTGGCACTGGATGCCGAAACCGACAAGGGCAAGGCAGCCGTCGAGATCTCCGTGCGCGGTGTGCCGAGCGATGCCCAGGCCCTGCGTGCCGACTTCTTTGCCCTGGCTGAAGAGCTGAGCGTCGACATCGCCTTCCAGAAGGACGATCTGTTCCGCCGCAACCGCCGCCTGGCGGTGTTCGACATGGACTCCACGCTGATCGAGGCCGAAGTCATCGACGAACTGGCCAAGGCGGCGGGTGTGGGTGAGCAGGTGGCGGCGATCACCGAGCGCGCCATGCGCGGTGAACTGGACTTCCGCGCCAGCTTCAAAGAGCGCATGGCGCTGCTCAAGGGCCTGGATGTGGGGGTACTGGACGAGATCGGGGCATCGCTGCGCCTGACCGAGGGTGCCGAGAACCTGTTTGCCGAGCTCAAGCGCCTGGGATACAAGACCGCGATTCTGTCCGGTGGCTTTACCTATTTCGCTCGTCAGGTGCAGGCGCGTCTGGGTATCGACTATGTGTTCGCCAACGAACTTGAAGTGGTCGATGGCAAGGTGACGGGCGTGGCTGTTGAGCCGATTGTCGATGCCCAGCGCAAGGCCGATTTGTTGAAGCAGCTGGCCAGTGACGAAGGCTTGCAACTGGAGCAGACCATCGCCGTGGGCGATGGTGCCAATGACCTGCCGATGCTGTCGCTGGCCGGTTTGGGTGTGGCGTTTCGTGCCAAGCCGCTGGTGCGCCAGTCGGCCAAGCAGGCGATTTCCACCTTGGGGCTGGACGGGGTGCTGTATCTGCTGGGCCTGCGTGATCGCGACGCCCGCGGCTGATCCGTGAATCCGGGGCCGCATGGCGGCCCAACGAAAAAGGCCCTGCATATGCAGGGCCTTTTTCATATGGCTCGAATCAAGCCTGCGCAGGCGCCGCCAGTTGCTGCCCCATGCGCACTGCAGAACCCGCACCCAGGCTCTCAGCCCACTTCACCTGCTCCGGCCCGAACAGCACGATGGCGGTCGAACCCAGCTTGAAGCGGCCTAGTTCGGCACCTTTCTCCAGGTGGATCGGCGTGCGGCTGGCTTCGTCGTAGCGGAAGGTCTTCAGCTCACGTTTGGGCGGCGTGACCAGCCCGGCCCATACCGTTTCGATCGAGGCGACGATCATCGCGCCGACCAGTACCACAGCCATTGGCCCACGCTCTGTATCGAACAGGCAGACCACGCGCTCGTTGCGAGCGAACAGCTCGGGGACATTCTCTGCAGTGGTCTGGTTGACCGAGAACAGGCGGCCCGGCACATAGACCATTTCGCGCAGGGTGCCGGCCAGCGGCATGTGCACGCGGTGGTAGTCCTTGGGCGACAGGTAGATGGTGGCAAACTCGCCGCCCATGAACGGCGCGGCCATGGCCGGATCACCGCCCAGCAGCTCTTGCGCGCTGAAACCGTGGCCTTTGGCCTGGAAGATACGACCGTGCTCGATCGGGCCAAGCTGGCTGACCGCACCGTCGGCCGGGCACAGGATGGCGCCCGGGGTTTCGTCCAGCGGACGGGCACCAGGTTTCAAGGCGCGGGTGAAGAACGCATTGAAGTGCTCGTAAGCGCTCAGGTCTTCGACCAGCGCCTCGCTCATGTTCACCTGGTAGCGCTTGGCGAACCATGCGGTGAAGGCGTTCTTGAACCAGCGCACGCGGCACTCGGCGATGCAGCCGGCCAGCCGCGACAGCAGGTGGTGCGGCAGCAGGTACTGGCTGATGATGAACAGACGGGATTTCATGCAGGTTCCTTAGACTTCTACAGGCGTGTCCGGGTGGTTGCCCCATTCGCTCCACGAGCCGGCGTAGGCCTTGACGCGTGGGTAGCCGAGGGCCTTGGCCACCAGGTAAGTGAAACCGGAGCGGCGGTGGGTCTGGCAGTGGGTGATCACCTCCTTGTCAGGGGTGATGCCCAGTTGCTCGAGGACTTGTTTGATGTCCTGGCGAATGCGCAGGTGGTCGTTGAGGTCCATGCCGGCGGTCCACTCGAAGTTGATTGCGCCGGGGATGTGGCCGCCTTTGGCTGCCAGCATTTTTTCGCCGCTGAATTCCTGCGGGCCGCGCGCGTCCCAGATGACCAGGTCATCGGCGCCCAGGCGGCTTTGCAGGTACTCGCGGGTGGCAGTGGGTGCGCTGTCTATGTGCAGGTGCACCGGGGCGCTGCCAATGGCAGGCACTGCGGTGGACAGTTTGTCTGCCGGCCAGGCCTGGATACCGCCATTGAGGTAGTGGTAGTGCTTGTGGCCGATGACATCGAGCAGCCAGATGAAGCGCCCGGCCCAGCCGCCGCCTTCATCGTCGTACACCACATACACGGCATCGGCGCGGTGGCCGAGTTCGCTGAACAGTTTTTCGAGCTCGCCCAGGGCTGGCAGCAGGCCGGGCGCCGGGGGCTGGCCGAGCTGGGTGCGCTTGCCTTCGACAAAGCGCGCGCCGGGGATATGCCCGCTGACATAGCGGTTGGCGCTGCTCAGGTCGACCAGGATCAGCTGCGGCGAATCCAGGCGTGGCAGCAGGTCTGCAGCTTCGATCACCAGGGGCAGGCCGGAAAAGTCGGTCATCCACGGTCTCCAGTGTGGAAAGAGGGGCGATTGTAGCGCAAGGCTCAACCCTTGCGGTTGGTAAACACCGACAAGGCCCGCTCGATGCATTGCGCGGTCTTGCCGAAGGCTTGCACGCTGATATCGGCCAAAGGCCGGCAGCCCTGGTCGGCCACCAACAGCATCAGCACCTGGTCGTTCGCAGCCAGCGAGCGAAGCAGTACATGTTCGCTGCGGAACAAGGTGCGCAGCGGGGCGGGCAACAGCGCCGAGAACTGGCTGTGGTTTTCCGGTGTGATGCGCAACTGCCCGGCCTGACTCAGCAGCTTTTGCAGCAGCTTGTTCTGCGATACCTGCAGGGCCAGAGCCCCGGCCTCCTTGGGCAGGCCGGCAATTTGCTGCACGCGCAGGTAGTCACTGGCCTTGTCCAGGCTAAGCAGCATGATGCGTTGCATGCCGCAGGCCAGCAGGGCCTCACGGGCCTGCGTGGCCAGGTGCACGGTGTTGGTGAACGGGCTGGGTTGGGCCAGCAGGTGCTGGCACAGCGTGCGCCAGCGTGCCAGGTCGTCGCTGCTGGGCGGTGGTGGAGCCAGCATGTCCGGGTGCGGCCGGCGTTGGTGCCACGGCCAGATCAAGGCCTCGGCCGGGTGGAACAGGGCATGCCGGGCGTGGCGGCGGGCGCTGGCGGCAGCCTGCTGGTGCACCTGCTGCTGCACATCTTCCAGCGAGGTTTGCAGGTACAGCGCGGTCAGCAGTTGCCAGCGCAGCAGGTGCGGGTTGTCCCAGCCGACCTGTGCCGCCAGGGCCAGGTTGTTGGCCAGCAGTACGGTATTGGCCGGCTGGTTGAACCAGCGCCGCAGGCCGGGCTCGGCGTCCAGGCGGTGTTGCTGGCTGAGCAGGTCTTCGTCGCGGGCGATATTCAGCACCTGGGCCAGTTGTTCGCGCTCTTCCAGTAGCAGGCGATAACCCTGGGTGACCCACTGGGGCAGGCGCCAATACTCGGCCATGGTCTGGCACAGTGCCATGATGCGCACGCCAAACAGTTCTTCCTCGACGTGGGCGGCGTCTTCACCTTTGTGGATAACCCGCAGTTCCCAAGTGTCAAGCAGCTTGGGGTAGGCCAGTGCCAGTGGCCAGAGTGGCGACAGGAACAGCAGGCTGCCCCAGTGAATCTCTTGCCACAGCCGTGCCAGGCGGCTGGCGAACAGGCCGCTGGCCTGCTGTGCCGCATGCTGGCTGATCATCTGGAACTGGCACAATACCGGCGGAATTTCCTCCACGGGCAGTGCCGGCAAGCGTTTGAGAAGCTGCTCGCTGCGCTCCAGGCCCAGGCGGTTGAGGGCGACTTCCAGGCTTTCGGCGGGTTCGGCGAGGCTGGCATTGGTGGGGTGATTGGCTTCGCGCATCACTGACAGCACCAGTGCCGGGCTATCCTGCATCAGTTCGGCGATATCGCGCAGCGAGCGACGGCTATCGTGGATGGCAGCCATGACCCGGTCGTAGCTGTGCTTCGGCACGGGGATGCGAACACTCTCGAGCAGCTTTACCCAGGCCTCTAGCGTACGCGGGGCCTGAGTGGGCACCTTGGTTTCAATTGGCATTTTGACATCAGTCCGAACTGGCTTTTCGCATTGAGTGGCTATAGTCTGGCGCAGTTCTGCCGATAAGTAGAAGAAGAGTTTTAAAGCTCCCGTCTCTTCCCCTGACCACGACAGCAAGTGCTTTGAACCTATGGCTAAAATTATCGGCATCATCGTCGTATTCGCGAGCGTGCTCGGCGGCTACGTGCTCTCCCACGGCAAGATCGCAGCGCTGATCCAGCCGTTCGAAGTACTGATCATCGGCGGTGCGGCCTTTGGTGCATTCCTGCAGGCCAACCCTGGCCACATGACCATGCACGTCATCAAGAAGTCGATGAAGATGTTCGGCTCGCGCTTCAGCCATGCCTTCTACCTGGAGGTGCTGGGCCTCGTTTACGAAATCCTCAACAAAAGCCGTCGCGAAGGCATGATGGCCATCGAGGCCGACATCGAGGACGCCGCTGCCAGCCCGATCTTCGCCAAGTACCCGACGGTACTGGCCGATGAGCGCATGACCGCGTTCGTCTGCGATTACCTGCGCATCATGTCCACCGGCAACATGGCCCCGCACGAGCTCGAGGGCCTGTTCGACATGGAACTGCTGAGCATGAAGGAAGAGCTGGAGCACCCGTCCCACGCGGTGACCGGCATCGCCGACGGTATGCCCGGGTTCGGTATCGTTGCGGCGGTACTGGGTATCGTGGTGACCATGGCCTCGCTGGGCGATGGCGATCAGGCGGCCATCGGTATGCACGTAGGTGCGGCGCTGGTGGGTACCTTCTTCGGTATTCTGGCGGCTTACGGGTTCTTCGGCCCTTTGGCCAAGTGCCTGGAGCACGATGCCAAGGAAGAACTGAACCTCTACGAATCGATCAAGGCTTCGCTGGTGGCCTCGGCGTCGGGCATGCCACCTTCGCTGGCGGTCGAGTTCGGGCGCAAGGTGCTGTACCCCAAGCACCGCCCAAGCTTCGCCGAACTGGAACAAGCGGTTCGCGGTCGCTGAGTCATGGAGAACAATCAGCCCATCATCGTCAAGCGCGTCAAGCGCTTTGGCGGCGGCCACCATGGTGGCGCCTGGAAAATCGCCTTTGCCGACTTCGCCACGGCGATGATGGCGTTCTTCCTGGTGCTGTGGCTGTTGTCCACGGCCACGCCTGAGCAGAAGATCGCCATTGCCGGCTACTTCCAGGACCCTATTGGTTTCTCCGAGAGTGGCACGCCTTATGTCATCGACCTTGGGGGTTCCCCGGAGATGGCGCCGGACAAAACCATCAATCCGGAAGTGAAGACCGAGCCGACGCAGCAGTCCCCCACTCAGCTGAACAAGGACCAGGTCGAGACCATGGCCGAGCAGGTCGAGCGCGAGCGTCTGGAGTTGTTGCTGCAGGAGCTGCAGAACAAGGTGGAAGAGAACCCGCAACTGCAGAAGTTCAAGGACCAGATCCTGTTCGAGATCACCCAGGACGGCCTGCGCATCCAGATCATGGATGCTGAGAACCGACCGATGTTCGACATCGGTAGCGCGCGCCTGCAGCCTTACTTCGAAGATATCCTGCTGGCCATGGCCGACACCATCAAAGCGGTGCCGAACAAGATCAGCATCAGCGGCCATACCGATGCCAAGCCGTATGCTGGCACTGGCGAGTACGGTAACTGGGAGCTGTCGGCCAACCGCGCCAACGCCGCGCGGCGTGCCCTGGTAGCGGGTGGTTACCCCGACGGCCAGGTGGCACGGGTGGTGGGGTACGCCTCGTCGTCACTGTTCGACCGCAAGGACCCGTTCAACCCGGTCAACCGCCGTATCGACATCATCGTGCTGACCAAGAAAGCCCAGCGCAATATCGAAGGTGAGCAGGGTGCGCCGGAAACACCGCCAGCTACGCCAACGGCACCTGCAGCGCCAGCCAGTGGTGCTGCGCCAGGGGCTTCGGCACCGGCTGCCCCAGGGGCAACTGAACAGGCACCGATGCAACCGCGCGAGCTGCGCCAGAAGCTGAACATCTTTGAAGATGGCACGCTGAAGATGGATGAAGCCAAGGATCAGTAAGCGGCTTTTTGGGGTGGGCAACTGTGCTACCCACCACCTGAACGCTGGCGCGATCATTGTAGGAGCGGGTTTACCCGCGAAGCCGCCAGTGCGGTGAATGGCACCGGCGTTGCCGGTGTTCGCGGCTAAAGTCGCTCCTACATACGCATCGGTGATTGGGCGCAGGCCGTCGTAGGAGCGGGTTCACCCGCGAAAGGGCCGGACCTGCTGGCCAATTTCCACCCGCCGTTCACCGTTGCAGTCGCCACCGTATTCGCGGGTAAACCCGCCCCTACAAGGGATCGCGGCAACTTTCATTTCGAGCGTTTCAGTAGCTGTCTTCTGCCAGGCTGGCGATGATCGAGCGGTAGCTGTTCATGCGCTGTGGCTTGATGCGCCCCTCTTCCAGTGCCTTGAGCAGCGCGCAGCCCGGTTCGCGGTCATGCTTGCAGTCGCGGAAGCGGCAGGTGCCGAACAGGTCGCGGAACTCGATGAAGCCATCCTCCACGTCGTCGCGGCTGACATGGCCAAGGCCGAACTCGCGGATACCCGGCGAGTCGATCAGGTCCCCGCCATTGGGGAAGTGGTAAAGCCGCGCCGTGGTGGTGGTGTGAGTACCCTGGCCTGACCATTCCGACAAGTCGCCGACGCGGGTGCCCGCGTCTGGCAGCAGGCTGTTGACCAGCGACGACTTGCCCACCCCCGACTGGCCGACGAACACGCTGATATGGCCGTCGAGTTGTTGTTGCAGGCGCTGCATGCCATCGCCGTGGTGTGCCGAAACTTCCAGCAGCGGGTAGCCCAGTTCGCGGTAGACCTCCAGCAGCGCATGCAGGCCGGGGCCGTTCTCGTCGTTGATCAGGTCGGCTTTGTTCAGCAGCAGCAGCGGGCGCAGGCCGGCGTGCTCGGCCGCTACCAGATAGCGGTCGATCAGGTTCGGGTGCGGCTCCGGCGCCGGGGCGAACACGATCACGATCAGGTCGACGTTGGCTGCCACCGGCTTGAGTTGACCATGGTTGTTCGGCCGGCACAGCTCGGTGCTGCGCGGCATCTGCGCCACGATTACGCCGATGCCCTGGTTACCCGCACGCCACACGACACGGTCGCCGGTGACCAGTGCTGGCAGGTTTGCGCGCAAATGGCAGCGGAACACCTGGCCTGCGGTTTCGCCATCCTGAGCTTCAACTTCTACCTGCACGCCGAAGTGCGCGATCACCAGGCCCAGTTGCTCAGGCCCCAGGTCGCCACCTTCCAGTTCCTGCAGTGCATGCTGCTCGCGTTTGGCCGCGCGAGCGGCGCGCTCGCCCTGGATTTTTTCGATCCGCCAGTTTTGGCGGCGATTGAGCTGGCGTTTGGCCATGAAGGTACCGTAAGAGAGGCCCGGCGTGGGGCATTGAAAACGGCAGGCAGTTTAGCACGCCAGCCGCTGGACTATTCTGCTCACCTTTGTGCCGTGAATGGGCGTGCCTTGGCCACTAGGCTAATATGACCGCCTATATGAGGAGCCCCTGCATGCAAAACCCACAGAACCTGATCTGGATCGACCTGGAAATGACCGGCCTGGATCCGGACAGCGACGTCATCATCGAAATGGCCACCATCGTCACCGACAGCGAGCTCAATACCTTGGCCGAAGGCCCGGTAATCGCCATCCACCACAGTGACGAAGTGCTGGCGCGCATGGACGAGTGGAACACCCGCACCCATGGCGCTTCGGGGCTGACCCAGCGCGTACGCGAGAGCAAGGTCAGCATGGCCGAAGCCGAGGCACAGACCATCGCCTTCCTCGAGCAGTGGGTGCCTAAGGGCAAGTCGCCGATCTGCGGCAACAGCATCTGCCAGGATCGTCGTTTCCTCTATCGCCACATGCGCAACCTGGAAAACTACTTCCACTACCGCAACCTGGATGTCTCCACCCTCAAGGAACTGGCCGCGCGCTGGGCGCCGGACGTGCGTGACAGCTTCAAGAAGGGCAATACCCACCTGGCGCTGGACGATATCCGCGAATCGATCGCCGAACTGCGTCACTATCGCGAGCACTTCATCAAGCTGTGAGTCGAAACGGCGCAGATATTGTATCTGCGCCCCCTTTTGGTGCCTTGGGCAACTGGTTAGACTGCGCGCCTTTCCTGCACGGGCCCGCACCATGTTGTTGATGCTCTACCTTATCGCCATTACCGCCGAAGCCATGACTGGCGCGCTGTCTGCCGGGCGTCGCGGCATGGATTGGTTTGGCGTGGTGCTGATCGCCTGCGTCACTGCGCTTGGGGGCGGCTCGGTGCGTGATGTGCTGCTCGGGCACTACCCGCTGACCTGGGTGAAGCACCCTGAGTACCTGGTGCTGACCAGTTTTGCGGCGCTGCTGACCATTTTCATCGCGCCAATGATGCGCCGCCTTCGCTCGCTGTTCCTGGTGCTCGATGCCCTGGGGCTGGTGGCGTTTACCCTGATAGGTTGCATGACGGCGCTGGAGATGGGGCAGGGCATGCTGGTGGCGTCGATCAGCGGGGTGATCACCGGGGTGTTTGGCGGGATCCTGCGGGATATCTTCTGCAACGACATCCCGCTGGTGTTCCGCCGTGAGCTGTATGCCAGTGTGTCATTTGCGGCGGCCTGGTTCTATCTGGGATGCGTGTATTTCAAGGTGCCGGCGGAGCAGGCGATGTTGCTGACTCTGTTCGGCGGCTTCCTGGTGCGCCTGTTGGCGATACGCTTCCACTGGGAAATGCCCAAGTTCCACTACAACGACCAGCAGTGACGCAATTTACAAGCGCAACATGGCCCATGTGGGAGCGGGCGTGCCCGCGAACACCGGCGAAGCCGGTGCCATTCCCTGTGTTGCCTGCTTCGCGGGCGCGCCCGCTCCCACAAGGATGGCGCATGCTCTGAGGCTGGTCGCTATTGAGCTCCGTGTCGGGCCAGCGCCCACTCCACATGCTCGCGCACCAATTCCGATTCATCGTCACGCCTGGCCTTCAGCGCCTCGATCACCGGAATCGTGGAGGGCGCATTGCCCAATCCCACCGCCAGGTTGCGCAAGAACCGCTCGTACCCCGCACGCCGCAAAGGCCCGCCCTCGGTCTTGCGCAGGAAGGTGCGTTCATCCCACAGGAACATCGCCGCCAGGTCGGTATTTTCCAGCCCGTGCCGTGGCTGGAAGTCCTGCTCCTGGCTGTGCTTGGCAAAACGGTTCCAGGGGCAGACGATCTGGCAGTCGTCGCAACCGAACACCCGGTTGCCCATCTTTGCGCGTAACTCGACAGGGATCGCGCCCCTCAGCTCGATGGTCAGGTATGAGATGCAGCGTCGCGCATCCAGCACATAGGGCCCGACAAACGCTTGTGTCGGGCAGATGTCCAGGCAGGCCTGGCAACGCCCGCAGTGCTCGCTGGTGGTGGCTTCGTCCACCGGCAACGGCAGGTCGACGAACAGTTCGGCAAGGAAGAAGTAGCTCCCCGCCTTGCGGTTGAGCAATAGCGTGTTCTTGCCGATCCAGCCCAGCCCAGCCTGTTCGGCCAGGGCTTTTTCCAGTACCGGGGCGCTGTCCACGAAGGCGCGGTAGCCGAACGGGCCGATGGCTTCCTGGATGCGGTCGGCGAGGAACTGCACGCGCTTGCGCACCAGCTTGTGGTAGTCCCGGCCAAGCGCGTAGCGTGACACGTAGGCCTTCTCGGGCTGGGCAAGGCGCTGCGCCATCTGCGTGTCGCCGGGTAGGTAGTCCATACGTAGCGAGACCACGCGTACCGTGCCGGGGATCAGCTGGTCGGGATGTGACCTTTTGCTGCCGTGGGCGCCCAGGTATTCCATTTCACCCTGATAACCGGCGTCGAGCCAACGCTGCAGGTGGTGTTCGTGTTCGCCAAGGTCGACCCCGGCGATGCCAACATGGGCAAAACCGAGTTCCTGGCCCCAAATCTTGATCGATTGGGCCAGTTGGGCGAGGTCAGGTGTAGAGGCGGACATGGATGGGCAAGGCAATACGGGCTCAGGTGCGTATAATTCTGCCAGACATTGGAGCCTTTGACCCCATGCCGCAGACCAAACACCCCAGTAATGCCCCACAATTGCTCAGCAGCGTGACGGTTGCCCGCCTGCCGGCGCGGCAGGCGCATGCCCACAAAGGCGACTTTGGCCATGTACTGGTGGTCGGTGGCGACCTGGGTACCGGAGGCGCTGTGTTGCTCAGTGCCGAAGCCGCCCTGCGTTGCGGCGCCGGGCTGGTCAGCGTGGCAACCCGGCCCGAGCACGTGTCGGCCAGCCTGGCGCGCCTGCCCGAGGTCATGTGCCTGGGTGTCCGTTCGGCCAACCAACTGATGGGTGTGCTGGAGCGCGCCTCCGTCCTGGTGGTCGGGCCCGGCCTGGGGCAGGCGGCGTGGGGCTGTAGCCTGTTGTCGGCGGTGGCCAACGCCGAGCGGCCGCAAGTGTGGGATGCCGATGCCTTGAATTTGCTGGCGCGAACCCCGCTGGCCCTGCCCAGTGGCAGCATCCTTACTCCGCACCCGGGGGAGGCGGCGCGGCTGCTGGGCATTGCCACTGAGGCCGTGCAGGCCGACCGCCCTGGTGCTGCGCGCAAGCTGGCGCGCCGTTATAACAGCGTCTGTGTACTCAAAGGTGCCGGCACCCTGGTGGCAGCCCCGAGCGGGCAGCTGGCGTTGTGCGAGCGCGGGCACCCGGCGATGGCCGGCGCCGGCCTGGGCGATGTGCTGACTGGCGTGCTGGCAGCCCTGTTGGCCCAAGGCCTGGATGCCTGGGGCGCAGCCTGTCTGGGGGTGTGGCTGCACGCCTGTGCCGGCGAGCGCCTTGGGAAAAAAGGTAGAGGCTTGGCGGCCAGTGATCTGGCGCCGGTCATTCGTGAGTTGTTGGAGGAGCATTCTGCGTGTCTGGCTTAAATCTGTTTCTGGCCGATGAAGAGGCCACGGTCAAATTCGGTGCAGCGCTGGCCGAGGTGACCGGCGGTCGCGGCGTGATTTTCCTCGAGGGCGACCTGGGCGCGGGTAAAACAACCCTGTCGCGTGGCCTGATCCGCGGTCTGGGCCATACTGGGGCTGTGAAAAGCCCGACGTTCACCGTGGTCGAACCCTATGAAATCGGCGAGGTCCGAGCCTTTCACTTCGACCTGTATCGCCTGGTCGACCCGGAGGAGCTTGAGTTCATGGGCATTCGTGACTATTTCGAGGGCGACCCGCTGTGCCTGTTCGAATGGCCACAAAAGGGTGCGGGCGTTTTGCCAAAGCCTGACCTGACCATTACCATAAGCCCCCAAGCGAGTGGACGCTCGCTGAACCTTTCGCCGCAGGGGGCTCGCGGCGAGGCCTGGTGCGTGGCACTGGCCGAACACTATAAACAGTAAGTGGGGTAGGTATGCGCATACGCGCACTGGTCGCCATCGTTGGGCTGCTGCTGACAACGGTGACCGTTGAGGCTCTGGCCGTCACTCAAGTCAAGAGCATGCGCCTGTGGCGCGCACCGGACAACACGCGGCTGGTCTTCGACCTGTCTGGCCCCGTGCAGCACAGTGTCTTCACCCTGAGCGCACCCGATCGCCTGGTCATCGACATCAATGGCGCAACACTGGCCGCGCCACTGAATGTGGCCACCTCCAACACGCCGATAAGCAGTGTGCGTTCGGCTCAGCGTACGCCAACCGACCTTCGGGTTGTGGTCGACCTGAAAAAGTCGGTTACCCCGAAAAGCTTCACCCTGGCGCCCAACGCACAGTACGGCAACCGCTTGGTGGTCGACCTGTATGACCAGGAGGCTGACGCTATCGCGGCCAGCACGCCGCCACCTGCGCCGGCCCCGGTACAAACGCCTGCGACAACGCCCGCGGTGCCAGTGACGCCGACCCAGCCGGCGATCAAGCTGCCACCGGTACCCAGTGGCAAGCGTGACATCGTGGTTGCCATCGATGCCGGGCACGGCGGCGAAGACCCTGGCGCTTCCGGCTCGCGTGGCCAGCACGAAAAAGACATCGTGTTGCAGATCGCCAAGGAGCTGCAGCGTCAGATCAACAGCGAAAAAGGTTTCCGTGCAGAGCTGACCCGCACCGGTGATTACTTCATTCCGCTGCGCAAGCGTACGGAAATCGCCCGCAAGAAAGGCGCCGACCTGTTCATTTCGATTCACGCCGACGCGGCCCCGTCGCGCGCAGCCTTTGGCGCCTCGGTGTTCGCCCTGTCCGATCGTGGCGCCACCTCCGAGACGGCGCGCTGGCTGGCCGACACGGAAAACCGTTCTGACCTGATCGGTGGTGCGGGTAATGTCAGCCTCGACGACAAGGACCGCATGCTCGCGGGCGTGCTGCTTGATCTGTCGATGACCGCTACGCTCAGCTCCAGCCTCAACGTGGGGCAAAAGGTATTGGGCAACATGGGGCGTGTCACTTCGTTGCACAAGCAGCGTGTGGAGCAGGCCGGGTTCATGGTGCTGAAGTCGCCGGATATTCCGTCGATCCTCGTTGAAACCGGGTTCATCTCGAACAACAACGAAGCAGCCAAACTGGCCTCCTCCAGCCACCAGCAGGCGCTGGCCCGGTCGATCCGCACTGGGGTGCACCAGTACTTCCAGCAGAACCCGCCACCTGGCACCTACATCGCCTGGCTGCGTGACACCGGCAAGATCGCCGCCGGCCCGCGTGAACACACCGTGCGCCCTGGCGAAACCCTGGCAATGCTCGCCGTGCGTTACCAGGTTAGCGTGGCCAGCCTGCGCAGCATCAACAGCCTTAAGACCGATGAGCTGAAGGTTGGCCAGCGCCTCGATGTACCCGCCACAACCTTGGCCGCGCAATGATGAGTGGCGGTTCGCGAATTCAGCTGCTCAGCCCGCGGCTGGCCAACCAGATTGCCGCCGGCGAGGTTGTCGAGCGGCCGGCGTCTGTAGCCAAGGAACTGCTGGAAAACAGCCTGGACTCCGGTGCCCGGCGCATCGATATCGAAGTCGAGCAGGGCGGCGTCAAACTGCTGAAGGTGCGGGACGATGGCAGCGGTATTTCTGCCGACGACCTGCCGCTGGCCCTGGCCCGACACGCCACCAGCAAGATCCGCGAGCTGGAAGACCTTGAAGGGGTATTGAGCCTGGGCTTCCGTGGCGAGGCCTTGGCCTCGATCAGTTCGGTGGCGCGCCTGACCCTGACCTCGCGTACCGCCAGTGCCAGTGAGGCCTGGCAAGTAGAAACCGAAGGCCGTGACATGACGCCGCGCGTGCAGCCGGCGGCGCACCCGGTCGGTACCTCGGTGGAAGTGCGCGATTTGTTCTTCAATACCCCGGCCAGGCGCAAGTTCCTCAAAGCCGAGAAAACCGAATTCGATCACTTGCAGGAAGTGATCCGGCGGCTGGCGCTGGCCCGTTTCGATGTCGGCTTCCACCTGCGCCACAATGGCAAGAGCATCCTCAGCCTGCACGAGGCCCACGACGAAACCGCCCGTGCACGGCGGGTGGGTGCCATCTGCGGCCCGGGCTTCATGGAGCAGGCACTGCCGATCGACGTCGAGCGCAACGGCCTGCGCCTTTGGGGCTGGGTCGGCTTGCCGACGTTCTCGCGCAGCCAGGCAGACCTGCAGTACTTCTTCGTCAATGGCCGGGCAGTGCGCGATAAACTGGTCGCCCATGCCGTGCGTCAGGCCTACCGGGACGTGCTGTTCAACGGCCGCCACCCCACGTTCGTGCTGTTCCTGGAGCTGGAGCCCAACGGCGTCGATGTGAACGTGCACCCTACCAAGCATGAAGTGCGATTCCGTGAAGGGCGCTCGGTGCATGACTTCCTGTATGGCACCTTGCACCGTGCCTTGGCCGATGTACGTCCGGAAGACCAGCTGGCCGCGCCTGCTGCCGTACCTGAGCTGGTTCGTCCCACGGGCCAGCAGGCCGGTGAGTTCGGGCCCCAGGGTGAAATGCGCCTGGCCTCGCCGGTGCTTGAACAGCCTCGAGCCCCGCAACAGTCGTTTTCCAATGGTGGCAGTGGCGCCGGTTACCAGTATCAATACACCCCACGTCCCTCACAGCCGCTGCCGGCCGCAGAGGCACAGGCGGTGTACCGCGAGTTCTATAAGCCGCTGGACACCGGTGCTGCGCCTGCGACGGCACTGCCCGAAAGCCAAGGCGACATTCCCCCGCTAGGCTATGCCCTGGCGCAGCTCAAGGGTATCTACATCCTGGCCGAGAACGCTGTTGGCCTGGTGCTGGTGGACATGCACGCTGCCCACGAGCGGATAATGTACGAGCGCCTCAAGGTGGCCATGGCCAGCGAGGGCCTGAGTGGCCAGCCGCTGCTGGTGCCGGAGACCCTGGCCCTTAGCCAGCGTGAAGCCGACTGTGCCGAAGAGCATGCACAGTGGTTTCAGCGGCTGGGCTTCGAATTGCAGCGCCTGGGCCCTGAGACCCTGGCGATTCGCCAGATCCCGGCCTTGCTCAAGCAGGCTGAAGCCAACCGCCTGGTGCAGGACGTGCTTGCCGACCTTATGGAGTACGGCACCAGTGATCGCATTCAGGCGCATCTCAACGAACTGCTCGGTACCATGGCCTGCCACGGTGCCGTGCGCGCCAACCGGCGCCTGGCAATTCCCGAGATGAACGCCCTGCTGCGCGACATGGAAAACACCGAGCGCAGCGGCCAGTGCAACCATGGCCGTCCTACCTGGACTCAGATGGGCCTGGACGATCTGGACAAACTTTTCCTGCGCGGTCGATGAAATGAGCGGCAAGCCCCCTGCAATATTCCTGATGGGTCCGACGGCGGCCGGCAAGACCGACCTTGCCATCGAACTGACCACGGTGCTGCCGTGTGAACTGATCAGCGTCGATTCGGCACTTGTGTACCGTGGCATGGATATCGGTTCGGCCAAGCCGTCGAAAGAAGTCCTCGCTGCCCACCCGCACCGGCTGATCGACATTCGCGACCCGGCCCAGAGCTATTCCGCCGCGCAGTTCCGTACCGACGCCCTGGAGGCCATGGCCGAGATCATCGCGCGCGGCAAGATCCCGCTGCTGGTCGGCGGCACCATGCTCTATTACAAGGCGTTGATCGATGGCCTGGCCGATATGCCGGCCGCCGATGCGACGGTGCGCGCCGAGCTGGAAGCGCAGGCTGAAGCCCTGGGCCTGGCCGAGCTGCACCGCCAGTTGGCCGAAGTCGACCCGGAGTCCGCGGCACGTATCCACCCCAATGACCCGCAGCGGTTGATCCGGGCCTTGGAGGTGTACCGGGTGAGCGGCGAGAGCATGACAGCTCATCGTCGGCGTCAATTCGCGGAAAGTCGCGGCGCAGACGCAGGCGCCGGCGGACATTTGCCCTATACTGTCGCCAGTTTGGCGATTGCTCCTACAGATCGTCACATTTTGCATCAGCGAATTGCGTTACGATTTTCGCAGATGCTGGAACAGGGCTTCGTTGATGAGGTCCGATCGCTGCGAGCCAGAAGTGACTTGCACGCCGGGCTGCCGTCTATACGGGCAGTGGGTTATCGGCAAGTGTGGGATTACCTGGATGGCAAGCTGACTGAGAATGAGATGCGTGAACGCGGTATCATTGCTACCCGGCAGCTGGCCAAGCGGCAGTTCACCTGGTTGCGTGGCTGGCCTGACGTGCACTGGCTTGACAGCCTGGCCTGCGACAATCTGTCCCGCACCTTGAAATACCTTGGGGCCATCTCCATATTGAGCTGAGTCCCTGCTGATTGCCGTCTATTCTTGCGAAGGGGCGGCCTAATTTATGGTTTTTATTGATTTTCTATTATTTATCCTTACAGGAGTGCGGCATATGTCAAAAGGGCATTCGCTACAAGACCCTTACTTGAACACCTTGAGAAAAGAAAAGGTCCCGGTATCCATTTACCTGGTCAACGGTATCAAACTGCAGGGCTCGATCGAATCGTTCGACCAGTTCGTGGTATTGCTGAAGAACACCGTCAGCCAGATGGTCTACAAGCACGCCATCTCGACCGTAGTTCCGGCCCGTCCGGTCCGCCTGCCAAGCCCGACCGACAGCGAGCACGGCGACAGCGAGCCAGGCAACGCCTGATAGGAGCCTGCATTGTTCTTTGAGCGCCACGGTGGTGGTGAGCGGGCGTTGCTCGTTCACTTGGAAGGTCAGAACCCTGAGGCGCGCGAAGACCCGCAGGAGTTTCAGGAGTTGGCATTGTCGGCCGGTGCCGACATCGTCTCGCTGGTCACGGTGACAAGGCATCAGCCTTCCGCCAAATACCTGATTGGCAGTGGCAAGGTCGAAGAGTTGCACGACCTGGTCCATGCCGAACAGGTAGACCTGGTGATTTTCAATCACACCCTCACGCCCAGTCAGGAGCGCAACCTTGAACGTGTGTTCGAGTGTCGTGTGCTCGACCGTACCGGGCTGATCCTCGATATCTTCGCCCAACGGGCGCGTACCCATGAAGGCAAGCTGCAGGTCGAACTGGCCCAGCTGGAGCACATGAGCACGCGGCTGGTGCGCGGCTGGACTCACCTTGAGCGACAAAAAGGTGGTATCGGCCTGCGCGGCCCGGGTGAAACCCAGCTGGAAACCGACCGCCGCCTGTTGCGGGTGCGTATACGCCAGATCAAGTCACGCCTGGAGAAAGTGCGCAGCCAGCGTGAGCAGGCGCGTCGCGGGCGCAAGCGCGCGGATATCCCCTCGGTGTCGCTGGTGGGTTATACCAACGCCGGCAAGTCCACGCTGTTCAACGCCCTGACCGAATCCGAGGTGTATGCCGCGGACCAGTTGTTCGCCACCCTCGACCCGACCCTGCGCCGGCTCGAGCTCAACGACCTGGGGCCGATCGTGCTGGCCGACACCGTAGGCTTCATTCGCCACCTGCCGCACAAGCTGGTCGAGGCATTTCGGGCTACGCTCGAAGAGTCGAGCAACTCCGACCTGCTGCTGCATGTGATCGACGCCCATGAGCCAGAGCGCATGGAGCAGATCGAGCAGGTGCTGGCGGTGTTGGGTGAGATTGGTGCCGAGGGGTTGCCGATCCTGGAGGTGTACAACAAACTCGACTTGCTCGAAGATGTCGAGCCACAGATCCAGCGCAATGCCGATGGCAAGCCGGAACGGGTCTGGGTATCGGCACGCGATGGGCGTGGCCTGGAGCTGGTTGGCCAGGCGGTTGCCGAGTTGCTGGGGGATGATCTGTTTGTCGGTACCCTGTGCCTGGAGCAGCGTTTTGCCCGCTTGCGCGCGCAATTCTTTGCCTTGGGTGCCGTGCAGAGTGAAGAGCATGATGAAGAAGGGCGCAGCCTGCTGAGCGTGCGACTGCCCATGGTCGAACTGAATCGCCTGGTCAGCCGCGAAGGCATGGAGCCGCAAGTGTTTGTCCAGCAACACACTTTGCAATAAATGCTCGTCGAGGTCGCCGGGCAGCAGTGACAGGCATTCTGTAGCATTGGACGGCGCGCCGTGGGCGCGTCTTTGCTTTATCAGATGGAGAGCGCTATGGCTTGGAACGAGCCGGGTGGCAACTCGAACAATCAGGATCCCTGGGGCGGCCGCCGCGGTGGCGGTGGCGGCGGTGGTGACAAGAAAGGTCCACCGGATCTGGACGAGGCCTTCCGCAAACTGCAGGACAGCCTGAATGGCATGTTCGGCGGCAGCAAGAAACGTGGCGGCGGTGATCGCAATGTCGGCAAGGGCGGTGGCCTGGGCCTGCTGGGCATCGGCCTGGCGGTGCTGGCTGCAATCTGGCTGTACAGCGCCGTGTATGTGGTCGACGAGCAGGAGCAGGCGGTTGTGCTGCGCTTCGGCAAGTACTATGAGACGGTCGGTCCCGGCCTGAACATCTACTTCCCGCCGATTGATCGCAAGTACATGGAAAACGTCACGCGTGAGCGTGCCTACACCAAGCAGGGCCAGATGCTGACCGAAGACGAGAACATCGTCGAGGTGCCGCTGACCGTCCAGTACAAGATCAGCAACCTGCAGGACTTCGTGCTCAACGTCGACCAGCCTGAGGTGAGCTTGCAGCACGCGACCGACAGCGCCCTGCGCCACGTGGTGGGTTCCACTTCGATGGACCAGGTGTTGACCGAAGGTCGTGAGCAGATGGCCGTGGATATCCGCGAACGCCTGCAGCGCTTCCTCGACAACTACCGCACCGGTATCACCGTTACCCAGGTCAACGTACAGAGCGCGGCAGCCCCGCGTGAAGTGCAGGAAGCCTTCGACGACGTGATCCGCGCCCGCGAAGACGAGCAGCGTGCCCGCAACCAGGCCGAGTCCTATGCCAATGGCGTGGTGCCGGAAGCCCGTGGTCAGGCCCAGCGCATCATCGAGGATGCCAATGGTTACCGCGACGAAGTCATTGCCCGCGCCAAGGGTGAGGCAGACCGCTTCACCAAGCTGCTTGCCGAGTACCGCAAGGCACCTGACGTAACCCGTGAGCGTCTGTATCTGGAGACCATGCAAGAGGTCTACAGCAACTCGAGCAAGGTCATGGTGGCAACCAAGGACGGGCAGAGCAACCTGCTCTACCTGCCGCTGGACAAGATGGTCGAAGGCAGCCGCAAGCCGTCCGTGCCAACCACCAGCGCGTCGCCATCGGCTAACGATGCGGCCGCTCGTGCCGCGCAGGACATGCAACAGCAACAGCAGCCGCTGCGTACTAGGGAGAGCCGCTGATGAGCAATAGATCGCTGATCGCCCTGATCGCCGCCGTGGTCCTGGCCATTGTGGCCTGGAACAGCTTCTACATCGTGTCCCAGACCGAGCGGGCGGTACTGCTGCGTTTCGGTAAGGTGGTCCAGGCGGATGTTCAGCCAGGCCTGCACGTGAAGATTCCGTACGTGAACCAGGTGCGCAGGTTCGACGCTAGGCTGATGACACTCGACGCGCCTACCCAGCGGTTCCTGACCCTGGAAAAGAAAGCGGTGATGGTCGACGCCTACGCCAAGTGGCGCGTCAAGGACGCTGAACGCTTCTACACCGCCACGTCCGGCATGAAGCAGATCGCCGACGAGCGTCTGTCGCGTCGTCTGGAAAGTGGCCTGCGCGACCAGTTCGGTAAACGTACCCTGCACGAAGTGGTTTCCGGTGAACGTGATGCACTGATGGCTGACATCACTGCATCGCTGAACCGCATGGCGAGCAAGGAACTGGGCATCGAGGTGGTCGACGTGCGCGTCAAGGCCATCGACCTGCCGAAGGAAGTCAACCGCAGCGTGTTCGACCGCATGAGCACCGAGCGTGAGCGTGAAGCCCGCGAGCACCGTGCCAAGGGTAACGAGCTGGCTGAGGGTATCCGTGCCGATGCCGACCGTCAGCGCCGTGTGCTGCTGGCCGAGGCTTATCGCGAAGCAGAAGAAACCCGTGGTGATGGCGATGCCCAAGCGGCCGCTATCTATGCCAAGGCTTACAGCCAGGACGCTGATTTCTATGCGTTCCACCGTAGCCTGCAGGCATACCGCGAGAGCTTCTCGAGCAAGAGCGACGTGATGGTCCTGGACCCGAAGAACGAATTCTTCCGTTACCTGGACAAGAGCAGACCGTGATGCTCAGGCCCTGATTTTCATGCAGCGGCACCCCGCCTGGCAGCTAATGCACCAGGCGGGGTGCATCCTGAATGAAAAGGGGTGTATGATGAGGCAGCCGGGAAATTTCCCGGCTTTTTTGCGTCTGCAAGGTTGATTGGCACAGCGCCGGTTGACAGTTTGGTCAGCTCGCAAGGCAATTTGAGGGTGTCGGGTACGGTGGCTGCGCTGGGATCAGTGCTGCCCGCTGCTGTGCGCGATACCGGCTTTTCTGACGGTTTGCCTGCTGGCAAGCCGCCCGGACCAGAGGGGAAATGGCGTAATGGCAACGGTAGACCGCTGGCTGCTGCCAGATGGCATCGAGGAAGTACTGCCACCTGAGGCTGCGCGCATCGAGATCGCGCGCCGCCAGGTGTTGGACCTGTTCCAGAGTTGGGGCTACGAACTGGTCGTCACCCCGCATATCGAGTACCTGGAGTCGCTGCTTACCGGCGCCGGCCAGGACCTGGATCAGCGCACCTTCAAGGTAGTGGACCCGCAGTCCGGCCGCCTGATGGGCTTCCGCGCCGACTTCACCCCGCAGGTAGCGCGTATCGATGCGCACACACTGCGCCGTGAGGGCCCGAGCCGCCTGTGCTATGCCGGCAGCGTGCTGCACGCCCAGCCGCGTGCCCTGTCCACCTCGCGCAGCCCGATCCAGCTGGGTGCCGAGCTGTACGGCGATGCCAGCCCTACCAGCGACGTCGAAGTCATCAGCCTGATGCTCGCCACGCTACAACTGGCCGATGTGCCGGATGTGCACATGGACCTGGGCCACGTCGGTATTTACCGCGGCCTGGCCCGTGCCGCCGGCCTGTCTGGCGCGGTCGAACAGCAGCTGTTCGACGCCATGCAACGCAAGGCTGTCGATGAAGTGCAGGCGCTGACCGCCGACCTGCCGAAAGACCTGGGCAGCATGCTGCGCGCCCTGGTCGAGCTGTGCGGTGGTCGTGAAGTACTGGCTGAAGCCCGCGTGCGCCTCGGTCGCGCCCCGGCCAGCGTGCTGGCGGCGCTGGACGACCTGCTGGCGATCGCTGATCGCCTGGCGTCGCGCTACCCGGACCTGCCGCTGTACTTCGACCTCGGCGAGCTGCGTGGTTACCACTATCACACGGGCGTGGTGTTCGCCGTGTTCGTGCCAGGCGAAGGCCAATCGATCGCCCAGGGCGGGCGCTACGACGATATCGGCGCCGACTTTGGCCGGGCGCGCCCGGCCACTGGTTTCTCCACGGATTTGAAGACCCTGGTCACACTGGGGCGAGCGGAGGTCGTATTGCCAACTGGCGGCATCTGGATGCCGGACAGTGGCGATGCGGCCCTCTGGCAGCAAGTCTGCCAGTTGCGCAACGAGGGCCAGCGTGTGGTTCAGGCTCTGCCTGGCCAGCCGTTGAGTGCTGCTCTCGAGGCGGATTGTGATCGGCAATTGATTCAGCAAGACGGGCGCTGGCAGGTTCTGCCGCTGGCCCAGTGAGTTTCTGCGTCGGCAACAGGCCGGCAACCAAGTTTGCGTGAATGAGGACCAATGTAATGGGTAAGAATGTCGTCGTCCTGGGCACCCAGTGGGGTGATGAGGGCAAAGGCAAGATCGTCGATCTGCTGACCGAACATGCTGCCGCCGTAGTGCGCTACCAGGGTGGCCACAATGCGGGTCACACCCTGGTGATCAACGGTGAAAAGACCGTTCTGCACCTGATTCCATCCGGCATCCTGCGTGAAGGCGTACAGTGCCTGATCGGTAACGGCGTGGTCGTTGCCCCGGATGCACTGATGCGTGAAATCACCAAGCTGGAAGAGAAAGGCGTACCGGTGCGCGAGCGCCTGCGCATTTCCCCGGCTGCGCCGCTGATCCTGTCGTACCATGTGGCCCTGGATCAGGCCCGCGAAAAAGCCCGTGGCGAAGCCAAGATCGGCACCACCGGCCGTGGTATCGGCCCAGCTTACGAAGACAAGGTGGCACGTCGCGGCCTGCGCGTGGGTGATCTGTTCCACCGCGAGCGTTTCGCCGCCAAGCTGGGTGAGCTGCTGGATTACCACAACTTCCAGCTGGTGAACTACTACAAAGAGCCAGCCATCGACTTCCAGCAGACGCTGGACGAGTGCATGGCTTACGCCGAACAGCTCAAGCCGATGATGCTCGACGTCACCGCCGAGCTGCACAACCTGCGCCGCGCCGGCAAGGACATCATGTTCGAAGGCGCCCAAGGCTCGCTGCTGGACATCGACCACGGTACCTACCCGTACGTCACCAGCTCCAACACCACGGCTGGCGGTATTTCCACCGGTTCCGGCGTCGGCCCGATGTACCTCGACTACATCCTCGGCATCACCAAGGCCTACACCACTCGCGTAGGTTCCGGTCCGTTCCCGACCGAACTGTTCGATGAGACTGGTGCTACCCTGGCCAAGCGTGGCCACGAGTTCGGTTCCACCACCGGCCGTGCCCGTCGTTGCGGCTGGTTCGATGCCGTGATCCTGCGTCGCGCCATCGAC
Organism: Pseudomonas sp. USTB-Z; assembly: GCF_019691255.1. Taxonomy (NCBI): domain Bacteria; kingdom Pseudomonadati; phylum Pseudomonadota; class Gammaproteobacteria; order Pseudomonadales; family Pseudomonadaceae; genus Pseudomonas; species Pseudomonas sp. USTB-Z. Next base: position 131,083 of record NZ_JAECZP010000001.1, on the reverse strand, counting down.
GTCAACAGCATCTCGGGCATCTGCCTGACCAAGCTGGACGTACTGGACGGCCTGGAAACCATCAACATCTGCGTTGGCTACAAGAACGAGAACGGTGCCGTCATCGACGCGCCTTCCGATGCCGACAGCTACATTGGCCTGGAGCCTGTGTACGAAGAGATGCCAGGCTGGAGCGAGTCGACTCTGGGTGTGAAAACCCTGGAAGAGCTGCCGCAAGCTGCGCGTGACTACATCAAGCGCATCGAAGAGCTGGTTGGCGCGCCGATCGACATCATTTCGACCGGCCCGGACCGCAACGAGACCATCGTGCTGCGTCATCCGTTCGCCTGATCTGCCCTCCAGGCTGATCTGACGCCGTGGCCCTGAGAAGGGCCGCGGCGTTTTCATTTGTGGGTATGCCGGGGCTGGCCAATCCACTGGCAATCCACCGTTGCCGCCGCTGCCGTATTCGCGGGTAAACCCGCTCCTACACTGGTTGGGTGTGGGCACACAACGGCGGTTGGGCGCAGGCCGTTGTAGGCGCGGGTTTACCCGCGAATGGGCCGGCACACGAAACCCCATTGCTAGACCTTGGCGCATTTCCCTGCTGCCTACGGCACAACCCTTGCTGTAAGAAGTTTCTGTAGATGCCATCAAAATAGTGGCGCCAGAAAACACGAGGGTTACACCGTGTCTGCCATCCTCTCACTGTTACGAAGCCGCCTCTTGCGGCCTGTGTTTGTTGCCCTTGGTATCGCTCTTTTGGTGCAGGTGCTGGTTGCCGTTGCGCTCACCCGAAGCACGGTCACTGCCCTGGAGGCTGACCTTGGCGAGCGACTGGGTAATGACAGTCGCCAACTCGCAAGCGATCTGGAGCAAGCCGGGCAAGATGTGCGCTCTGGGCTCGACGGCCTGTCCAGCAGTACCCGCCAGCGCCTGAGCGCAGGGTTGTCGGAGCGCCTGCAAAGCGAACAGCAGCAACTGCGCAGCACCCTGGAAAAGAACCTCAAGGACTCCGCCAACGACATGGCCGAACTGCTGGCTTCGGTTGCCCCGCGGGCGATCTGGGACAACGATGTGCCAGTGCTCTCCGACTTTGCCCGGCGTGCCCAGCGCAACCCCAACGTGCTGTTCGTGGTTTACGACGATGCACAGGGCCAGCACCTGACCCGTTACCTGAACCGGCAAAACCCGATCAACCAGGCTTTGATGGACAAGGGCCAGGGCGAGCGTGCGCTGGACAAGGTGATCAATGCCGCCCGACAAGACCCGGCGGTGTACTTTGTCGAAGCTTCGATCAACCCCAATGGCGCAGAAATCGGTAAGGTGGTGATGGGGGTTTCCACGGCGGGCATCGACCAGGAGCTCAAGGCCTTGGACCAGCGCTTCGCGGCGCTGATTGCCAGCGGTGAGCAACTGGTTGGCGACAGCCTGGTGGGTGCCGCAGCCGACAGCGGCAAAACCCTGCGTGAGCGCCTGGAGAAGGCGCAGGGCAGTGCTGCCGCCATGCAGGCCAATACCGCGCAAACTGTGCGCGATGCCGCTGCAGAGCTGCGCTGGCGTATCGGTCTGGGCCTGGTGCTGGTCGGCCTTGGGGTGCTGCTGGTGGTGGCCCTGGTACTTGGTCGACGGGTACTGAGCAAGCTGCGCCTGTTGATTACCGCCCTCGATGACCTGGCAGCCGGCGAAGGTGACTTGACCAAGCGCGTGCCGCTCGACAGCCGGGATGAAATCGGCGACATGGCCTCAGCAGTGAACCGCTTTGTCGACAAGTTGCAGCCGATTGTGCGCGAGGCGGGTGAAGTGGCGCAGCGCACCGGTGTCGAGATTGGCGCGATGGCCCAGCGTAATGCCGGTGCCGATGCTGCCGCCGCGTTGCAGCGCGACGAAGTAGCGGCGAGCCTGCGCGACCTGTCGAGCATGGCTGATGAAGCACAAGCCGAAAGTCATGCGATGCAGGCGGCGTTGCAGCAGGTGGTGGATATCCGCCAGGCCACGGATGAAAACAGCCGCACTTCGACCCAACTGGCGGGTTTGATCGAGAACCTGGCCGGGCAGGTGGATGCCGGCTCTCAGGTGATCGAGCGCTTGGCCAAGCAGAGCGAGCAGATCGAAGTGGTGCTGACGGTGATTCACGGGATTGCCGAACAGACCAACCTGCTGGCCCTGAATGCTGCCATCGAGGCAGCCCGTGCGGGTGAAACCGGGCGTGGTTTTGCCGTGGTGGCCGATGAGGTACGGGCACTGGCGAGCAAGACGCAAAGCTCTACGGGCGATATCCAGGCGCACATCGCAGCATTGCAGAAGGGCGCCAAGGAAGCTGTGGCCACCATCAGCCAGGCTGGGCTCAAGGCTAGCGAAGGCTTGCTGGTGCTGCGTGACAACGAGCGTCGGCAGCAGTCAGTGCAGGCGGCGGTGGAGCAGGTGCATGCGGCCATTGGCTTGGCCACCCGTGCGGCCGAGCAGCAGGCGAATGGCGCGCAGGCAGTGCGTGGGCGAGTGGAGACTATCCATGCTCAGGCTGAGCGTTCGGCTGAGGTGGTGATGCAGACCACGGCCAGTAGCAAGGTGCTGGATGATCTGGCGGCTCAGCTGCGCGCCAGCCTGGGCCAGTTCCGGGCCTGAGTCCTGCGCGGTCCTTTGTGGGAGCGGTGTTGCTATGCTGTCGGCGACACATGACAAAAGGAGTTGCTCATGTCCGCCCAACTAATCGCTGCCCAGGCCGACCTGAATTTCCTGCACAGTGACAGCGTACGGCTCACTGACCCGATGACCGCCCTGCAAGCCTACTGCGCCATGACCTCGGACGTCCCCGGCTGGCTGGCCCGGGCCTTCCGCATTCGCGACTTTATCTCACGCCGTTTCAATGTCGCCGATATCCACGGCTTCTCTCGCGGCGATCCAACGCATGTGCCAGCCGTCGGTGAGCGCCTGGACTTCTTCACTGTCGAGGCCATCAGCGACCAGCAACTGGTCCTGACCTCGCGTGATACGCACCTGGCTGTAATGGTGAGTGTGGATCTAGATGATCAGGGGGAGGGGTGTCAGCGCTTGGGCGTGACCACCTCGGTGCAGTGCTTCAACACCTTCGGCCGGCTTTACATGTTGCCGGTCGGCAAGGCCCATGGGCCAATTGTGCGGCGCATGCTGCGTAACATCTGATGGCCTGATCATCGGCGAGCCCCCACAGGTACAGCGCAGGCCCTGAGACCGGTGCTGTACCTGAGGGCAAACCCGCGAAGAAGTTCATGCCTTGTTCAGATACATCCGCGTAGTCAGCAAGTAAACCGGCAACCCCGACACCACGATCAGCAACGCAGCATAAGGCGCCGCTGCCGCGAACTCGACGTTGGCTGTGTGTGCCCACACCTCGGTGGCCAGGGTGGTCATGCCGGTCGGGCTGAGCAGCAGGGTAGCCGTCAGCTCTTTCATGGCATCCAGGAACACCAGCGCAAAGGCTGCCGCCATGGCCGGGAAGATGATCGGCAAGGTCACCCGGCAGAACGCGGCAAAGCTGCTCGCGCCTAGCGTGCGTGCGGCTTCTTCCAGCGTCGGCGAAGCCTTGTTCAGCGCGGTGCGCACCGGTGATTGCGCCAACGGCAGGAACAGCAGCGCATAGGCCAACAGCAGCAAGGCCGTGGTCTGGTACAGCGCCGGCACGTAGTGCAGGGCGAAGAACACCAACGTCAGGGCAATCACCAGGCCGGGCAGGGCGTGCAGCAGATAGGGTAGACGCTCAGCCCAAATCGCCAGGCGGCCTTTGTAGCGCACCACCAAAAAGCTGATAGGCAGAGCCAGCAGCACACAGAAGCCGGCACCGCCCAGCGACACCGACAGCGAGGTGAACAACGCCTTCGAGATGGCCGCCACCGGGAATGCCGCCGACGAACCCACGCTCAGCCAGTAACCGAGCATCGCCAGCGGAATGCCGCTGCCCAGCGCCGCCAGGCCCACGCAGAACAGTTGCGCCAGCACCGCCCAGCCGCGCAGCCGCACCGGTTGCGCACGTCGCGCTACGCCCTGGCCGATACGTACATGGCGGGCTTTGCCGCGCACCCGCAGTTCCAGCCACAGCATTGCCAAGCACATCGCCAGCAGCACGGCAGACAGCATGGCCGCGTTGGCGTTGCTGAACTCCAGTTCGAACTGCTGGTAGATCGCCGTGGTAAAGGTTTGCAGGCCGAGTATCGACAGCGCGCCAAACTCCACCAGCATATGCAGGGCAATCAGTAGCGCACCGCCGAGCATCGACGGCCACAGCAGCGGCAGGGTGACTTTGCTGAACACCCCCCAGCGGCTGCAACCCAGGGTGCGTGCCGACTCCTCCAGCGACGTGTCGAGGTTGCGCAGGGTCGCGGCAACGGGCAGGAACACCAGTGGGTATTTGGACAGGGCCATGACCATGATCGCGCCGCCCAGGCCTTCAAAGTCCGAACTTAGCGACACCCAGGTGAAGCTGCTGACGAACGACGGCACGGCGAATGGCAGGCACAGCACCACGCCCCACAACCGGCGGCCGGCCAGGTTGCTGCGCTCCAGCAGCCAGGCCAGTGCCAGGCCGACCACCATGCAGGTCAGTGTCACCCCGACCATCAGCATCAGGGTGTTGCGCATCAGCCCCCAGACAAAGGGCCGCCACAGCAGGTGCAAAGCTTCGCGCCAGCCGGCCTCCCAGGCTTTGATGGCGACATAAGCCAGTGGCAGCAAGCTCATTGCCACAAGGAACAGCACAGGCAGCACTACCCAGATGGAAGGGCGCTTGCGGCGCGGTACGAAGCGTACCGGCACCGGTTCGGACAGGGCGGCAGTCATCAGAGCAGGCCGACCTCACGCTCAAGTTCGATGGCTTCCTCGGCATTGCCCAGGTCAGCTGGCGAGATCTTCGGCGGGCGCAGTTCGTCGAACGGCTTCAGGCCGCGGTCAGAAACCATGCCCTTGTGCAGCGGGTACTCGGCGGTGGTCTGGGTGATCACGCGCTGGCCTTCTTCGCTGGCCATCCAGTTGAGCAGGGCCTGGGCTTCTTTCGGGTGTTTGCTGGCCTTGACCACGCCTGCGCCGGAGATAGTGACCAGGTTGCCAGCATCGCCGTCGGCCAGGTAATAGAGCTTGGTGTCCAGCTTGCCGCGTTCGCGTTCAAGCGCGTACCAGTAGTAGTTGTTCACCAGTACCGCAGCCACTTCACCTTTTTCCACGGCTTTCAGGGCGACCATGTTGTTGGTGTAGGTCTTGCCGAAGGCTTTCAGGCCGGTCAACCATTCTTCGGTGGCTTCACGCCCGTGCATCTTCAGAATGGCCACGGCCTGCTCCTGGAACGCACCGCTGGTAGGGACGTAGCCGACGCGGCCTTCCCACTCAGGGTTGGCGAAGTCCATCACCGTGGTTGGCAGGTCTTTCTCGTCGACTTTCTTGGGGTTGTACACCACGATGCGCGTACGGGCGGTGATACCCATCCAGGTGCCGTTGGCGCCAACGTACTCCTTGGGCATCATGTTCAACGTGGCGTCGTCAATCTTGGCCAGCAGGCCCAGCTCGCCCAGGTTGTTCAGGGGCGGGGACTCTTCGGTATAGATGATGTCGGCTGGCGAACGGTCGCCTTCCTCGATGATCTGGCTGGCCAGCTGGTTGCTGCTGCCTTTGCGGATGTCGATGTGAATGCCGGTCTTGGCCTCATAGGCCTTGGCAATGGCTTCGCCGATTTCCTTGTGCTGACCGTTGTACATGGTCAGCGTGACCGGTGCGTCTGCCATGGCGGCCGGAGCGCCGATGACCAGGCTCAGCACTGCGGCGGCCAGGGTACGCATCAGCGGTTGCGGGCGGATCGTCATGCGGGTACTTCCTCGCTTACGGCTACATATTTGGAAACAATGGTAAACGAAATTGTTTCTCAAGTGGCCGGGTGACGAGAAATTCATGGTCAGACCATGGTGCAAGGGGGGCTGGGCGTGTGTTGCCTGTACGGGCCTCTTCGCGGGTGAACCCGCTCCTACGACGTGCGCGTATCGGGGGAGGGGGCACAAAAAACGCAGGCAAGAAAAAACCCACTAGCAAGCTAGTGGGTTTTTGTATGGTGCCCAGGAGAAGACTCGAACTTCCACGACCTTGCGGTCACTGATACCTGAAACCAGCGCGTCTACCAATTCCGCCACCTGGGCAAAGCTTTACATCATCTGCAGAAGGCGACTATCGTTCGCTTTCACACAGTAGTAACAGATCCTTGGTCATCTGCTACTTGAAAATACTTGGTGCCCAGGAGAAGACTCGAACTTCCACGACCTTGCGGTCACTGATACCTGAAACCAGCGCGTCTACCAATTCCGCCACCTGGGCACACATTCGAGGTTACTTGATGCTTTACAGCGTCGTTCATCTCTACTACAACTTCGGGGTTGTCCGTCGTTGTGGTGCGCACTATACGGACGCTCCCCAAGGCTGTAAAGCCCCCAATCGAAAAAAAATTCAAAAAATTCAACTTGTTGATTCCACAAGCCTATTTCTGCTGTTTATGCACTGCAGCGGGGGCTGTCCAAGGCAGACATTTCCGGTTTCAATACGCCTATGCCAGAATTCATATCTATATACCCCAAGGTGAACCCCTTCTGATGGCCGATTGGCAATCCCTCGATCCCGAGGCCGCTCGCGAAGCGGAAAAATACGACAACCCCATTCCCAGCCGTGAGCTGATCCTGCAGCGTCTCGCCGACCGAGGCGAACCTGCTGCCCGCGAGGAGCTGGCAAAAGAGTTCGGTCTGTATGAAGAAGACCAGATCGAAGCCCTGCGCCGCCGCCTGCGTGCCATGGAGCGCGATGGCCAGCTTATCTATACCCGGCGCGGCACTTATGCCCCGGTAGACAAGCTGGACCTGATCTGCGGTCGCGTCTCCGGCCACCGCGACGGCTTCGGCTTCCTTATTCCCGATGACGGCAGCGAAGACCTGTTCCTCAGCCCGTCGCAGATGCGACTGGTGTTCGACGGCGACCGTGGCCTGGCCCGCGTCTCCGGTGTCGACCGCCGTGGCCGCCGTGAAGGCGTGCTGGTCGAAGTCATCTCCCGTGCCCACGAAAGCGTGGTCGGCCGCTATTTCGAAGAAGGCGGCATCGGTTACGTAACCCCGGACAACCCGAAGATCCAGCAGGAAGTGCTGGTGACTGCCGGGCGTAACGGCGGTGCCAAGATCGGCCAGTTCGTCGAGATCAAGATCACCCACTGGCCAACGCCGCGCTTCCAGCCGCAAGGCGATGTGGTCGAAGTCATCGGCAACTACATGGCACCAGGCATGGAAATCGACGTTGCCCTGCGCAGCTACGACATTCCGCACGTCTGGCCCAACGATGTGGTCAAGGAGGCACGCAAGTTCCGCTCCGAAGTCGAGGAGAAGGACAAAGAGAAGCGTGTCGACCTGCGCCATCTGCCGTTCGTCACCATCGACGGTGAAGACGCCCGCGACTTCGACGATGCCGTTTATTGCGAACCGCTGGGCAAGCTGCGTCTGTTCTCCGGTGGCTGGCGCCTGTACGTGGCCATCGCTGACGTGTCCAGCTACGTGCGTCTGGGCTCTGCCCTGGATGTCGAAGCCCAGCAGCGCGGCAACTCGGTTTACTTCCCCGAGCGCGTGGTGCCGATGCTCCCCGAAGAGCTGTCCAACGGCCTGTGCTCGCTGAACCCGCATGTCGACCGGTTGGCCATGGTCTGTGAAATGACCATGAACAAAGCCGGCCAGATGGTCGACTACCAGTTCTACGAAGGCGTAATCCACTCCCATGCCCGCCTGACCTACAACAAGGTCAGCAGCATGCTCGAGCACTCGCGTACCCGTGAGGGCAAGGCGCTGCGCGAGGAATACAAGGAAGTCGTGCCCGACCTGAAGAACCTGTACAACCTGTACAAGGTGCTGGTGGAGGCGCGTCACACACGTGGCGCCATCGACTTCGAAACCCAGGAAACCCGCATCATCTTCGGCGACGAGCGCAAGATCGCCGAAATTCGCCCGACCGTGCGCAACGATGCTCACAAGCTGATCGAGGAATGCATGCTGGCGGCCAACGTGGCCACGGCCGAGTTCCTGCAGAAGCACGGCGTACCGGCCCTGTACCGCGTGCACGATGGCCCGCCGCCGGAGCGCCTGGAAAAACTGCGCGCCTTCCTCGGCGAGCTGGGCCTGAGCCTGCACAAGGGCAAGGACCCGTCGCCGAAGGATTACCAGGCCCTGCTGGCGAGCATTGCCGGTCGCCCGGACTTCCACCTGATCCAGACGGTGATGCTGCGCTCGCTGAGCCAGGCCGTGTACAGCACCGAGAACAACGGCCACTTCGGCCTGAACTACGAGGCGTACACCCACTTCACCTCGCCGATCCGTCGTTACCCGGACCTGCTGGTGCATCGCGCCATCCGCAGCATCATCCGCTCCAAGGTCGATACCCCGCACGTCAAGCGTGCCGGCGCCATGAGCATCCCCAAGGCGCGTATCTACCCGTACGACGAAAACACCCTGGAGCAACTTGGCGAGCAGTGCTCGATGACCGAGCGCCGGGCCGACGAGGCCACACGTGACGTGGTCAACTGGCTCAAGTGCGAGTTCATGAAAGATCGCGTGGGCGAGACCTTCCCGGGTGTGATCACGGCGGTGACCGGTTTCGGCCTGTTCGTCGAGCTGACCGATATCTATGTAGAGGGCCTGGTGCACGTCAGTGCGTTGCCAGGTGACTACTACCACTTCGACCCGGTACACCATCGCCTGGCTGGCGAGCGCACCGGTCGCAGCTTCCGCTTGGGCGACACCATCGAAGTCAAGGTCATGCGTGTTGATCTGGATGAGCGCAAGATCGACTTCGAAGTGTCGGAAAAGACCCTCGCCGCACCGATCGGCCGCAAGCAGCGTGGCGCCGCGCCGGTTGCCGAAAAAGCCGAGCAGCAGCCGGCAACCGAAGCGAAAGCCACGCCCAAGCCGCGCAGCCGCAAAAGCGAAGCGTCCGAAGCGTACTTCCCCAAGGATGCTGTGCAGCGAAACGCTGAAGTGCGTAAAAGCCGCGAGATGAAAAAAGCGCTGATGACCGACGCGCGCAGCAGTGCTGGCAGCAAATCGGAGAAAGGTGGCAAGCCGTCCGGCAAACCGACCAAGCACCGTAAAGGCCCGCCGAAGTCCGGCGCACCACGCAAAAACAAGAGCAATTCATGAGTCAGCTGGAAAAAATCTACGGCGTACACGCCGTGCAGGCATTGCTGCAGCACCATCCAAAGCGGGTCAAGCAGATCTGGCTGTCGGAAGGGCGCAGTGAGCCACGCCTCGAAACCTTGCTGGCGCTGGCCGCGGAAAACCGCGTGCCGGTCGGCCAGGCCGAGCGCCGTGAGTTGGATGCCTGGGTCGAAGGTGTGCACCAAGGCGTTGTAGCCGAGGTCAGTCCGAGCCAGGTGTGGGGCGAGCTGATGCTCGAAGAGCTGCTTGAGCGCACAGAAACGCCGCCGCTGATCCTGGTACTGGACGGCGTGACCGACCCGCACAACCTCGGCGCTTGTCTGCGTACCGCGGATGCGGCCGGTGCCACGGCAGTGATCGTGCCCAAGGACAAGTCCGCAACGTTGACGCCGGTTGTGCGAAAGGTGGCTTGTGGTGCCGCAGAAGTCATTCCGCTGGTGGCTGTGACCAACCTGGCGCGTACGCTTGAGAAGTTGCAGCAGCGTGGCCTGTGGGTAGTGGGTACCGCTGGCGAGGCCGAGCAGGAGATCTACCAGCAAGACCTGACCGGGCCACTGGTGATGATCATGGGGGCGGAAGGCAAGGGCATGCGCCGGCTCACCCGTGAGCATTGCGACTTCCTGGTGAAGTTGCCGATGGCAGGTAGCGTCAGCAGCCTTAACGTGTCGGTGGCGACCGGGGTTTGCCTGTTCGAGGCCGTGCGTCAGCGTCGGGCCAAGCGCTGATTCTCGGCCTGTTCCGGCCTCTTCGCGGGTGAACCCGCTCCTACAGGGTGATTGCGTTCCCCTGTAGGAGCGGGTTCACCCGCGAAAGGGCCCGCAGCCTGTAAATATGTTTCAGGCTGTTCAAATATTCACCAATCACCTTGCTTGTGCGCCCCGGCTTCTCTACAATTGCGCCCCTTGCCGAGCTGGCAGGCGCTCATGTGCCTCCCCTCCGTGCAAGACATACAGTGTCATTCACTCCTTGTCTGACCAGATTCACTGGCAGACTACTAACCCGTAAGGAGCATTCATGCGTCATTACGAAATCATCTTCCTGGTTCACCCGGACCAGAGCGAACAAGTCGGCGGCATGGTTGAGCGTTACACCAAGCTGATCGAAGAAGATGGTGGCAAAATCCACCGCCTGGAAGACTGGGGCCGTCGTCAACTGGCCTACGCAATCAACAATGTTCACAAGGCTCACTACGTGATGCTGAACGTTGAGTGCACCGGCAAGGCCCTGGCCGAGCTGGAAGACAACTTCCGCTACAACGATGCCGTTATCCGTAACCTGGTCATCCGTCGCGACGAAGCCGTTACCGGCCAGTCCGAGATGCTGAAGGCTGAAGAGAACCGCAGCGAGCGCCGTGAGCGTCGCGAGCGTCCTGAGCATGCTGACTCCGCCGAAGGCGACGACAGCAATGACAGCGACTCCAGCGATAACGCTGACGAGTAATCCACGGACCTTTAGAGGAGCCTATTAAATGGCACGTTTCTTCCGTCGTCGTAAATTCTGCCGCTTCACTGCTGAAGACGTGAAAGAGATCGACTTCAAAGATCTCAACACCCTGAAAGCTTACGTATCCGAAACCGGCAAGATCGTTCCAAGCCGTATCACCGGTACCAAAGCTCGTTATCAGCGTCAGCTGGCTACCGCTATCAAGCGCGCCCGCTTCCTGGCCCTGCTGCCCTACACCGACAGCCACGGCCGCTGAGACCGGGTCGTCGACAAGCAGTAAGGGATTAGCATGCGAGCGTTAGCAAGTTTCATCATGCGCGGTCGTGTGCAGGCCACCCTGGTGGTGGTCATCAGCGCGGTACTGCCGCTGCTGTTCTGGTTGAGTGCCGCTGCCGGCAGCCTTGTGCTGCTGCGGCGTGGGTTCAAGGATGCTACATCGGTCATCGCCGGCGGCTTGCTGGCCGGGCTGGCCGTGTGGGTCATGGGCGATCCCATCACCTTTCTGGTGATTGCGGGTGCCTTGGCCCTGGCCGCCATGTTGCGTGCCGAGCATCCCTGGAGCCGGGTGTTGCTCGCCAGTGCCGTGTTCGCCGTGGCTTTCAGCCTCGTGCTTGATCTGGCGCTGGCGCAAACCTTCGATGTGCTGGCCAAGGCGTTTGCCGAAGCCATGCCGCAAATCGAAGGGCAACCGGTGCTCTCCGGTGAGCTGATCCGCCCTGTGCTGGTCGCTTCCACAGCAGTGACGGTGCAATTGTTCAGTGTGCTGGCGTTGATGCTGGCGCGCTATTGGCAGGCAGCGTTGTACAACCCTGGAGGCTTCGGTCGCGAGTTTCGCGAACTGAAGTTGCCGAAACAGACCATGGCGGTCTTGGTGGCAGTGATGGTGGTGGCGCCGTTTATCGGCCCGCAGTTCATCATCCTGGCATCGGCTTCCAGCCTGGTACTGGTGCTGGCCGGCATCGCCTTGATGCACGGGCTGGTGGCACAGGGCCGACTGGCCGGTTTCTGGCTGGTGGGGATGTACGTGACGCTACCGCTGATCATGCAGCTGATTTATCCGTTGCTGATGGTTTTGGCCATTGTCGACAGCCTGATTGATTTTCGCGGTCGCAAGTCCCCTCCGGGGAAAGACTCCGCGAACGGTGAAGGTTAAAAGTTAAGAGGTTTTACCAAATGGAACTGATCCTGCTGGAAAAAGTCGCTAACCTGGGCAACCTGGGCGACAAAGTAAAAGTTAAGGCTGGTTACGGCCGTAACTTCCTGCTGCCATTCGGCAAGGCCACCGTTGCCAACGCCGCCAACCTGGCTGCGTTCGAAGAGCGTCGTGCCGAGCTGGAAAAAGCAGCCGCTGACAAGAAAGCTTCGGCTGAAAGCCGCGCTGCCCAACTGGCCGAGCTGGAAGTGACCATCACTGCCACCGCTGGCGACGAAGGCAAGCTGTTCGGTTCGATCGGCACCCACGACATCGCTGACGCCCTGACCGCCTCCGGCGTTGAAGTGGCCAAGGCTGAAGTTCGTCTGCCGAACGGCACCATCCGTCAGGTTGGCGAATACGACGTAGCCGTGCACCTGCACAGCGACGTTGAAGCCACCGTACGCGTGGTCGTCGTAGCTGCCTAAGCTGCGCTAACTGGCTGGCTCCTTGCGAGTCAGGCGGTTAACATCGGGCACGGTCCTGTTTTTGACAGGCCGTGCCCTTTGTCTTTTTCATCCTCCAGAATTCTTTCGTGGCCATGAACGAGATCACCACCTCCGAACAGCTTGACCTGCAAACCGCAGCCCTGAAGGTACCGCCGCATTCCATCGAGGCCGAACAGGCCGTGCTCGGTGGCCTGATGCTGGACAACAATGCCTGGGAGCGGGTGCTGGACCAGGTGTCGGACGGCGATTTCTACCGGCATGACCACCGGCTGATCTTCCGCGCTGTGCACAAGTTGGCCGACGCCAACCAGCCATTCGACGTGGTGACCCTGCACGAGCAGTTGGACAAGGAAGGCCTGTCCTCGCAGATCGGCGGCTTGGCTTACCTGGCCGAGCTGGCCAAGAACACCCCTTCGGTGGCCAACATCAAGGCCTACGCCGCGATCATTCGCGAGCGGGCCACGTTGCGCCAGCTGATCAGCATCAGTACCGACATCGCCGACAACGCGTTCAACCCGCAGGGGCGCAACGCTGCCGAGATTCTCGACGATGCCGAGCGGCAGATCTTCCAGATTGCCGAGGCGCGGCCAAAAACCGGCGGCCCGGTGGGCGTCAACGAACTGTTGACCATGGCCATCGATCGCATCGATACGCTGTTCAACTCCGACAGCGACATCACCGGTATTTCCACCGGGTACACCGATCTCGACGAAAAGACCAGCGGCCTGCAGGCGGCGGACTTGATCATCGTCGCCGGCCGTCCGTCGATGGGTAAGACCACCTTCGCCATGAACCTGGTGGAAAACGCCGTACTGCGGACCGACAAGGCGGTGCTGGTGTTCTCCCTCGAGATGCCAGGTGAGTCGCTGATCATGCGTATGCTCTCGTCTCTGGGGCGTATCGACCAGACCAAGGTCCGTTCCGGCCAGCTGGATGACGACGACTGGCCGCGCCTGACCTCGGCAGTGAACCTGCTCAACGACCGAAAATTGTTCATCGACGATACAGCGGGTATCAGCCCCTCGGAAATGCGCGCACGTACCCGCCGCCTGGCCCGTGAGCATGGTGAAATCGCCATGATCATGGTCGACTACCTGCAGCTGATGCAGATTCCGGGGTCGGCCGGTGACAACCGTACCAACGAAATTTCCGAGATTTCCCGCTCGCTCAAGGCCCTGGCCAAGGAATTCAACTGCCCGGTCATTGCCCTTTCGCAGCTGAACCGCTCGCTGGAACAGCGCCCGAACAAACGCCCGGTGAACTCCGACTTGCGTGAATCCGGTGCAATCGAGCAGGACGCCGACGTGATCATGTTCGTGTACCGCGACGAGGTGTACCACCCCGAGACCGAGCACAAGGGCGTGGCGGAAATCATCATCGGCAAACAGCGTAACGGCCCCATCGGCTTCGTGCGTTTGGCGTTTATCGGCAAGTACACCCGGTTCGAGAACTTGGCGCCGGGTATGTACAACTTCGATGACGACGAATAACTCATTGCGTTAGCAGGGGCCCTTGTAGGGGCTGCTTTGCGGCCCATCGCGACGCAAGGCCGCTCCCGCATTCGTTGCAACTCGGCCAAGGCGGGCAAAGGGCAACGCGCAACGGGCGACCATGGCCTTGCAGGTTTGGCGCGTTGCAACAAATGTGGGAGCGGCCTTGCGTCGCGATGCGCCGCGCGGGCGGCGCTCGATTTCACAGGCGCTGAAACTGCTGTGTCGTACACCTCGCGCCCTCACCACACCCACCAAACCAACCACCTGACGCCCCCCCCAACTGTCGCTCTACCCACCAATCCCCACGAATCCAGTCGGATTTGGTCAAAATTTGTGCTATATTCCGCGCCCGCGATTTCCCTGCACACCAGAACCGGTCACTGACATGCAAGCAGCCAAACCACTCTACGACTATCCCAAGTACTGGGCCGAATGCTTCGGGCCAGCACCTTTCCTGCCAATGAGCAGGGAGGAGATGGATCTGCTCGGCTGGGATTCCTGCGACATCATCATCGTGACCGGTGATGCCTACGTTGACCATCCGTCGTTCGGCATGGCCATCATTGGCCGTCTGCTGGAGGCCCAGGGCTTCCGCGTGGGCATCATCGCCCAGCCGAACTGGCAGTCGAAAGACGACTTCATGAAGCTCGGCGAACCGAACCTGTTCTTCGGTGTGGCCGCCGGCAATATGGACTCGATGATCAACCGCTACACCGCGGACAAGAAGATCCGTTCCGACGATGCCTACACCCCGGGTGGCCTGGCGGGCAGCCGTCCGGACCGTGCCAGCCTGGTGTACAGCCAGCGCTGCAAGGAAGCCTACAAGCATGTGCCGATCGTGCTCGGCGGCATCGAGGCTTCGCTGCGCCGCATCGCCCACTACGACTACTGGCAGGACAAGGTTCGTCACTCGATCCTGATCGACGCCAGCGCGGACATCCTGCTGTTCGGCAACGCCGAGCGTGCGGTGGTCGAGGTGGCCCAGCGCCTGTCCAACGGTGAGAAGATCGAGACCATCACCGACGTGCGCGGCACTGCCTTCGTGCGCCGCGATACCCCGCAGGGCTGGTACGAGATCGACTCCACCCGTATCGACCGCCCGGGGCGCGTCGACAAGATCATCAACCCGTACGTGAACACCCAGGACACCCAGGCCTGCGCCATAGAACAGGCCAAGGGCGACCAGGAAGACCCGAACGAAGCCAAGGTGGTGCAGATTCTCGACAGCCCGGCCGTGACCCGGGAAAAGTCGGTGATCCGCCTGCCATCGTTCGAAAAGGTGCGTAACGACCCGGTGCTCTATGCCCATGCCAACCGCGTGCTGCACCTGGAGACCAACCCAGGCAACGCCCGCGCGCTGGTGCAGAAGCACGGCGAAGTGGATGTGTGGTTCAACCCGCCACCCATCCCCATGAGCACCGAGGAAATGGACTACGTGTTCGGCATGCCTTACGCCCGTGTGCCGCACCCGGCCTATGGCAAGGAGCGCATCCCGGCCTACGAGATGATCCGTTTCTCGGTGAACATCATGCGCGGCTGCTTCGGTGGCTGTACCTTCTGCTCGATCACCGAACACGAAGGCCGCATCATCCAGAACCGCTCGCACGAGTCGATCCTGCACGAAATCGAAGAGATGCGTGACAAGGTGCCGGGCTTCACTGGCGTGGTCTCGGACCTTGGCGGGCCGACTGCCAACATGTACCGCATCGCCTGCAAAAGCCCCGAAATCGAGAAGCACTGCCGCAAGCCGTCGTGCGTATTCCCGGGTATCTGCGAAAACCTCAATACCGACCACAGCTCGTTGATCGAGCTGTACCGCAAGGCCCGTGCCTTGCCGGGTGTGAAAAAGATCCTGATTGCTTCCGGCCTGCGCTACGACCTGGCGGTGGAATCGCCGGAGTACGTCAAGGAACTGGTCACCCACCACGTAGGCGGCTACCTGAAGATTGCCCCGGAGCACACCGAGCGTGGCCCGCTGGACAAGATGATGAAGCCGGGTATCGGCACCTATGACCGCTTCAAGCGCATGTTCGAGAAATTCTCGAAAGAAGCGGGCAAGGAGCAGTACCTGATCCCGTACTTCATTGCCGCGCACCCCGGTACCACCGACGAAGACATGATGAACCTGGCCCTGTGGCTGAAGGGCAATGGCTTCCGTGCCGACCAGGTACAGGCGTTCTACCCGTCGCCAATGGCCTCGGCTACGGCCATGTACCACTCAGGCAAGAACCCGCTGCGCAAGGTGACCTACAAGAGCGAAGGGGTGGAGATCGTCAAGAGCGACGAGCAACGCCGTCTGCACAAGGCGTTCTTGCGCTACCACGACCCGAAGGGCTGGCCGATGCTGCGTGAAGCGCTGCAGCGTATGGGGCGCGCCGACCTGATCGGGCCGGGCAAGCACCAGCTGATTCCGGCGCACCAGCCGCAGACCGACAGCTACCAGAGCGCGCGCCGGAAGAACTCGACCCCGGCGGGGAGCCACAAGGTGGGCAAGGACCAGAAGATCCTCACCCAGCACACCGGCCTGCCGCCGCGTGGCAGCGATGGCAGCAAGCCGTGGGACAAGCGCGAAAAGGCCAAGGCCGAGGCGTTTGCGCGTAACCAGCAGGCGGCCAAGGAGCGCAAAGAGGCGAGCAAGGGCGGCAAGGGCAACAAGAAGCCGCGTCAGCCTGTCATTCCGCGTTAACTGATCGACTATTGAGGCTGCTTTGCAGCCCATCGCGATACAAGGCCGCTCCCCCATTGCCTTTGTGGGAGCGGCCTTGTGTCGCGAAAGGACCGCGAAGCGGTCCCAAAAGTCTCAGCTTCAATCAGGCTGCTTGTCGACCCACTTAGGCGCGACCGGCGCCACAAAGCTGTCCATCCCGTCCAGCAGCTCGTCCGGCTGCTGCCCCAGCAGTAACATCGCCCGGTGTTGCGGGCGCACGAAGCCTTCTTCGACGATATGGTCGAGGAACCCGCCCAGCTTGTCGTAGAAACCGTTCACATCCAGTAGCCCGAGTGGCTTGGCGTGATAGCCCAGCTGCCCCCAGGTCCACACTTCGAACAGTTCCTCCAGCGTACCCAGCCCTCCCGGCAAGGCAATGAAGGCATCGCTCAGCTCGGCCATGCGGGCCTTGCGCGCATGCATGCCATCCACCACTTCCAGGCGGGTCAGGCCTTTGTGGCCGACTTCAGCGTCCAGCAGGCTCTGTGGAATGATCCCGACCACTTCGCCGCCGGCCGCCATGGCCGCGTCGGCCACCACGCCCATCAAGCCGACCGCGCCACCGCCATACACCAGGGTCAAGCCACGGCGGGCAATGGCCTGGCCTAGCGCGACGGCTGCTTCACGGTAGGCAGGGTTGGCGCCCATGCTGGCGCCGCAGAACACACAAACGGAACGTACGGGCATTGCTCATCTCCTGTCACTCAGGCGCACAGGGTACGGCGCATGCCCGTCGCTTCCAAGGCCGGGTTCATTCTGGTCGGGAGAATTCGCAGATGGCTCCTGTGGTGCCGTGGGCGTAGGCAGCGAGCAGGCTATTGAGGAAGTTGGAGATGGGCATTTGGTATTGCTCCTAAATGAGAGGTTGTCCCATCGTCTAATAAAAGGGCATGATGTGCCCTTAGATTGGTTGTATACAATCCATTGAACAATTCTACTGGCTGACCGCTTGACACCCCCTTGACCCATATCAGCAAGGGGCTGAACGGTTTCAGGCAGTCTCGCAATTGATAAAACCCTGCCAAGGAGATTCATGATGTTTGCGAAAGCTGTAGCGGTATCCCTGCTGACCCTCGCCAGCGCTTCTGTCTTCGCCGCCGAGTGCTCGGTCACTGTCGACTCGACTGACCAGATGTCCTACACCAGCAAGGAATTCACTGTCGACAAGAGCTGCAAGGAATTCACCGTCAAACTGACCCACTCTGGCAACCTGCCGAAGAACGTCATGGGCCACAACCTGGTGATCAGCAAGACTGCCGACATGCAGGCCATTGCCACCGAAGGCATGAGCCAGGGTCTGGATAAGGACTACCTGAAGGCTGACAACGCCGCGATCATCGCCCACACCAAGATGATCGGCGCGCCTGAGAAAGAAACCGAAGTGAAGTTCGACACTTCCAAGCTGGAAGCCGGTGGTGACTACAGCTTCTTCTGCACCTTCCCGGGCCACATCTCGATGATGAAAGGCAAGGTCATCGTCAAGTAATCAAAGGCTGACGGCGAACCCTGTAGGAGCGGGTTCACCCGCGAATGCGTCGGTGGGTTCACCCTCGTATTCGCGGGTGAACCCGCTCCTACAGGTCTTTCTATCGCCTATCAAGGAGCGAACGGCAGTTCGCGCTTGTGCTGGGTCTTGCGGTAGGTGGCGACGATGATGTCGAACGCTGCCTGGTCAACCGGCTGCCCATGCAGGAAGGCATCGATCTGCGCGTAGGTCACGCCATGTGACGCCTCGTCCGGCTTGCCCGGCTCCAGGTCTTCGAGGTCGGCCGTTGGCACCTTTTCCACCAGTGACTCCGGCGCACCGAAGCTGCGCGCAATCGCCCGCACCTGATTCTTCACCAGCCCACTCAACGGCGCCAGGTCGCAGGCACCATCACCAAACTTGGTAAAGAAGCCCATCACCGCCTCGGCGGCGTGGTCGGTTCCGATCACCAGACCTGCGCGGGCGCCAGCGATGGTGTACTGGGCGACCATCCGGGTACGTGCCTTGACGTTGCCAACCACGAAGTCCACCAACGTCGGCGAGCCATTCTTCAGCGCCGCCACTTCAGCTGCCAATGCACGCACTGCCGGGGCGATATCCACCGTGTGAACTTCATCTGCCTTGATCACATCCAGGCATGCCTGGGCGTCATGCTCGTCATGCTGTACCTGGTACGGCAGGCGCACGGCAATGAACGTGTAGGCCTTGTCGCCGGTCTCGGCGCGCAGCTCGTTGATGGCGCGCTGGGCGAGCAGGGCGGCAGTCAGTGAGTCGACGCCACCGCTGATGCCCAGCACCAAGGTCTTGAGTCGAGCATTGGCCAGACAGTCCTTGATGAACGCCACCCGTCGGGCGACTTCGGCCTCGAGCGCTGCCGCGTCGGCGAACGGCGGCTGTACCTTCAGCGCCTGGGCAATCTCTTGCTGAACCGCTTGCATGGGTTACTCCTTGCTGGGGACTTTGAATACGTGACGCATGTAGGCGACGAAGTTCTCGTCGCGGCACTGGGTCTTGGCGGCTTCGTCAGAGATCTTGGCCACCGGCGCGCCGTTGCAGTCGGTCATTTTAAGCACGATGCTCATGGGTGCCACACCAGGGATGTCGCAGGTCAGGTTGGTGCCGATGCCAAAGCTGACGTTGATGCGGCCGCGCAGGGCGCGGAAAATTTCCAGCGAGCGGGTCAGGTTGAGGCCGTCGGAAAACACCAGGGTCTTGGTCATCGGGTCGATACCCAGTTTCTGGTAATGGGCAATGGCCTTTTCTGCCCAGGCTACCGGCTCGCCCGAATCATGGCGCAGGCCGTCGAACAGCTTGGCGAAGTACAGGTCGAAATCGCCGAGGAAGGCATCCATGGTGATGCAGTCGGTCAGGGCGATGCCGAGCAAGCCGCGGTACTCGCGTACCCAGCAGTCCAGCGCGGCGATCTGGCTGTCGATCAGCCGGGGGCCGAGCTGCTGGTGGGCCATGATCCACTCGTGGGCCATGGTGCCCAGCGGTTTGATATCCAGTTTCCATGCCAGGTCGACGTTGCTGGTGCCGACAAAACGGCCGGGGAAGTCGTCGCGCAGCACCCTTACCACTTCCTCCTGCACGCGGCTGGAAAAGCGCCGGCGGGTGCCGAAGTCGGCCACCTGCAGTTCGGCCAGCTCGTCGTCGCTGGCATGTGCACGCAGCCAGTCAAACTTGCGGTACAACTGATCCCGCGCCTCGGCCAGGCGCATGTGCGGGTGCAGATTGCGGTTGCGTACTTCGCTGATGATGGCCAGCAGCGGCACTTCGAACAGGATCACATGCAGCCACGGACCTTTCAGGCGCAGGAACAGCTGGTCGTTTTCGATGCCGACGTGCACGTAGCGCAGGTTGAAGCGGAACAGTCGCAGAAAGCGTAAAAAGTCGGGCTTGAGGAAGCTGATACGTTCGAGGAAGGCCAGCTGGCCATCGTCCAGGGTGAGGTCGCCAAGCCGCTCGAGCTCATTGCGAATTTCGCCGAGGTAGGGGCGCAGATCCTCACCGTTGCGGCAGCGGAATTCCCATTCGACGTCGGCGTCCGGGTAGTTGTGCAGCACGCCCTGCATCATGGTGAGTTTGTAGAAGTCGGTGTCGAGCAAGTTGTGCACGATGCGCTCGGCGAATGCGCTTTCGCTCATCAAGGGGGCTCCGGAAGCGGCGATTGGCGGCCATTGTGCCAGCCTTTTACCCCTTGTGTGGCTGTTCCGGCCTCTTCATGGCAAGCCCGCCCCTACACGGTGCGGGGACTTGTTCCTATTTTAGGCGCGGGCGTGCCCGCGAAGAGGCCGAAACAGCCAAAACAGAGGTGTTTTTCCGTGCACCAGCTAGCCTTGAAACGGTGCCGCCTGTAGCAGTCGCGCACCAGCGGTGTGCAGTTCGGTGACGTCCGCTGTTACAGGGCGGTTGCACGTAAACACTTGCCAGGGTTGCAATGATGGCACTCGACGGTTGCTCCTTGTCTGTACGTGTGGTGGCGCCTGCCGCGTGGCAGACGGTTGCACGCTCAATAAAGAAAAGGCCGCCCGTCGCCTACAGGCACCCTGCACAGTGTGTTTTCCCGGAAGACAAAACCGATGGCACGGCCCTTGCTCTGAGCACAGGGCTGAGTAGTTGTAGTGCCAACCAAAAAAACTCTAGGAGCACCACCTCATGTCGCAGACGTTTTACAAGAAAGGTTTCCTGGCTCTGGCCGTAGCTACGGCGCTGGGTGTTTCTTCGTATGTTCAGGCCGACGTCAAGATCGGTGTAGCGGGCCCAATGACCGGTGCCAACGCAGCGTTTGGCGAGCAGTACATGAAAGGTGCGCAGGCAGCGGCCGACAAGATCAACGCCGCCGGTGGCGTGAATGGCGAGAAAATCGTCCTGGTCAAAGGCGATGACGCCTGTGAGCCGAAGCAAGCCGTGGCCGTGGCCAACCGACTGGTCGACCAGGACAAGGTGATCGGCGTAGTGGGCCACTTCTGTTCCTCCAACACGATCCCGGCGTCCGAGGTATATGACGAGGCGGGCGTGATCGCCATCACCCCAGGCTCCACCAACCCAGCGGTCACGGAGCGCGGCCTGAGCGCCATGTTCCGCATGTGCGGCCGTGACGACCAGCAGGGTATCGTCGCTGGCGACTACATCGTCGACGTGCTCAAGGGCAAGAAGGTCGCGGTGTTGCACGACAAGGACACCTACGGCCAAGGCCTGGCTGACGCGACCAAGGCTCAGCTGAAGAAACGCGGCGTGGAGCCTGTGCTGTACGAAGGCCTCACCCGGGGCGAGAAAGACTTCAGCGCTGTGGTCACCAAGATCCGCTCTACCGGTGCCGACGTGGTCTATTTCGGCGGCCTGCACCCGGAAGCCGGCCCGCTGGTACGCCAGCTGCGCGAGCAGGGCCTGAAGGACGTCAAGTTCATGTCCGATGATGGCATCGTCACCGACGAACTGGTGTCTACCGCCGGCGGCGCGCAATACGTTGACGGCGTGTACATGACTTTCGGTGCCGACCCGCGCCTGCTGCCAGACAGCAAGGCGGTGGTGGAGGAGTTCCGCAAGGCCGGCACCGAACCTGAGGGCTACACCCTGTACGCCTACGCTTCGCTGCAGGCTCTGGCTGCCGCGTTCAATGGCGCGAAGTCGAACAAGGGCGAGGACGCTGCCAAGTGGCTCAAGGCCAACCCGGTGCAGACCGTCATGGGTGAGAAGAAGTGGGACAGCAAGGGCGACCTGACCGTGTCCGACTACGTGGTCTACCAGTGGGACAAGACCGGTAAATACCACCAGCTGGAAAAACAAAAATAACAACGGCCCGCGGCCCGGGCGGTTGCTCGGGCCCAAGCCCCGCGGTACCTGTCTTTATTCGTAGATCTGCACAGTTCTGCGCTGCGAGGGCCCCGCACAGGTGGCCCGCGCCGTGGTCGGCGCTCGTGCAATCTCAATCAGGTGAGATTGCGTTATGGATGGTATTTTCCTGCAGCAACTGGTCAACGGCCTGACCCTCGGGTCGGTCTATGGCCTGATCGCCATCGGCTACACAATGGTCTATGGCATTATCGGCATGATCAACTTCGCGCACGGCGAGGTGTACATGATCTCCGCTTACCTCGCGGCGATCAGCCTGGCATTGCTGGCTTACTTCGGTGTCGAATCGTTCCCCCTGCTGATGCTGGGCACCTTGTTGTTCACCATCGTCGTCACCGGCGTTTATGGTTTCACCATCGAGCGCATCGCCTACAAACCGCTGCGTAACTCCACCCGCCTGGCACCGCTGATCAGTGCCATCGGCATTTCGCTGATCCTGCAGAACTACGCACAGATCAGCCAGGGCGCCCGCCAGCAAGGCGTGCCAACCCTGCTGGAAGGGGCTATGCGTGTCGAAGTCGGGTCCGGCTTCGTGCAACTGACTTATACCAAGATCTTCATCCTGGTGGCGGCCTTTGTCGGCATGGGCCTGCTGACCTACGTGATCAAGTACACCAAGCTCGGCCGCATGTGCCGTGCTACCCAGCAAGACCGCAAGATGGCCTCGATCCTGGGTATCAACACCGACCGGGTAATCTCCTACGTGTTCGTCATCGGTGCAGTGATGGCCGCCCTGGCCGGCGTGCTCATCACCATGAACTACGGCACCTTCGACTTCTACGCCGGCTTCATCATCGGTATCAAGGCGTTCACCGCCGCTGTGCTCGGTGGCATCGGCTCGCTGCCTGGCGCGATGCTCGGCGGGATCATCCTGGGTATTTCCGAGTCGCTGTTCTCCGGCCTGATCAACTCCGACTACAAGGACGTGTTCAGCTTCTCGCTGCTGGTGATGATCCTTATCTTCCGCCCACAAGGCCTGCTGGGTCGCCCGCTCGTGGCTAAGGTGTGAACATGTCCGTTGCCAAAACTGCCTCTCTTAGCGAAACCAAGGGTTTCGACCTTAAACGCAGCCTGCTGGAGACCATTGTCGCTGGCCTGCTGGCACTTATCGTGTTTGGTCCGGTCGTTGGTGTGGTGCTCGACGGCTACACCTTCAATGCCGAGCCGCGCCGCGTGGCCTGGCTGGTCGGCGGTGTGATGGTGGGGCGCTTCCTGCTCAGCCTGTTCCTGCAGACTGCCCCTGGGCTGCGCATGCTCCAGGGCTTCGACAGCGGGGGATCGGGCGTGCATGTGAGCGCCCCGGACTACAAGTCACGCCTGCGCTATATCATCCCCGCGCTGATCGTGATTGCCATCGTCTTCCCGATCTTCGCCAACAAGTACCTGCTGACCGTGGTCATCCTCGGCCTGATCTACGTATTGCTGGGCCTTGGCCTGAACATCGTGGTCGGCCTGGCCGGCCTGCTCGACCTGGGTTACGTGGCGTTCTATGCCATCGGTGCCTACGGCCTGGCGCTGGGTTATCAATACCTGGGGCTGGGCTTCTGGAGCGTGCTGCCGCTGGCGGCCATCGCTGCGGCGCTGGCGGGGTGCATCCTCGGCTTCCCGGTGTTGCGCATGCACGGTGACTACCTGGCGATCGTGACGCTGGGCTTTGGCGAGATCATCCGCCTGGTGCTGAACAACTGGCTATCGTTCACCGGTGGCCCCAACGGCATGCCGGCACCTTCACCCACCTTCTTCGGCCTTGAGTTCGGCCGCCGGGCCAAGGATGGCGGGGTGCCGATCCATGAGTTCTTCGGCTTCGAATACAACGCCAACCTCAAGTTCGTGTTCATCTATGCGGTGCTGTTCATGGTCGTGCTGGCGGTGCTGTACATCAAGCACCGCCTGACCCGCATGCCGGTCGGCCGGGCCTGGGAAGCGCTGCGCGAAGACGAGATCGCTTGCCGTTCGATGGGCCTGAACCACGTATTGGTCAAGCTCTCGGCGTTTACCCTTGGCGCCTCTACCGCCGGCCTGGCCGGGGTGTTCTTTGCCACCTACCAGGGTTTCGTCAACCCGTCTTCATTCACCTTCTTCGAGTCGGCGTTGATCCTCGCCATTGTCGTACTGGGGGGTATGGGCTCGACCGTGGGCGTGGTCATTGCGGCGTTCGTGCTGACCGTGGCGCCAGAGCTGCTGCGCAGCTTCTCCGAATACCGGGTGCTGCTGTTCGGCGTGCTGATGGTGCTGATGATGATCTGGCGACCGCGTGGGCTGATCCGCATCAGCCGTACCGGTGTGACCCCGCGTAAAGGAGTGGCGCCATGAGCGACGATATCATTCTCTCGGTCGACAACCTGATGATGCAGTTCGGTGGCATCAAGGCGCTCAGCGATGTCAGCCTGAAGGTCCGGCGCAACCAGATCTTCGCCCTGATCGGCCCCAATGGCGCCGGCAAGACTACGGTGTTCAACTGCCTGACCGGCTTTTACAAGGCCAGTGGCGGGCGCATCGAGCTGAACGTGCGCGGCAGCCATACCAACGTGATCCAGCTGCTCGGTGAGCGCTTCCAGCCGGCCGACTTCGTTTCGCCTGCGCGCTTTGCCAACCGCATGTACTACAAGATGTTCGGCGGTACCCATTTGGTCAACCGCGCCGGCCTGGCACGCACCTTCCAGAACATCCGGCTGTTCAAGGAAATGTCGGTGGTGGAGAACCTGCTGGTGGCGCAGCACATGTGGGTCAACCGAAACCTGCTGGCAGGTGTGTTCAACACCAAGGCCTATCGCAAGGCGGAGAGCGATGCGCTGGACCACGCCTTCTACTGGCTGGAAGTAGTGGACCTGGTCGATTGTGCCAACCGCTTGGCCGGCGAACTGTCGTACGGCCAGCAGCGCCGCCTGGAAATTGCCCGGGCCATGTGCACGCGGCCGAAGATCATCTGCCTGGACGAACCGGCGGCGGGCCTGAACCCGCAGGAAACCGAAGCACTCAGCCGCATGATCCGTGTGCTGCGTGACGAGCACGACATCACTGTGGTGCTGATCGAGCACGACATGGGCATGGTCATGAGCATCTCCGACCATATCGTGGTGCTGGACCACGGCAATGTGATTGCCGAAGGTGCGCCGCAGGACATCCGCCACAACCCGACGGTGATTGCCGCCTACCTGGGTGCAGACGAAGAGGAACTGGTATGAGTGCACCCATTCTCGAGCTGAAAGACCTGGACGTGTTCTATGGGCCGATCCAGGCACTGAAGAAAGTCTCGATGCACATCAACGAGGGCGAGACGGTAAGCCTGATCGGCGCCAACGGTGCCGGCAAGTCGACCCTGCTGATGTCGATTTTCGGCCAGCCGCGGGCGGCATCTGGGCATATCGTGTACCGCGGCACCGACATTACCCGCAAATCCTCGCACTACATCGCCTCCAACGGCATTGCCCAGTCGCCGGAGGGGCGCCGGGTGTTTCCCGACATGACCGTCGAGGAAAACCTGATGATGGGTACCATCCCCATCGGCGACAAGCATGCCGACGAAGACATGCAGCGCATGTACGAGCTGTTCCCGCGGTTGAAGGAGCGGCGTAACCAGCGGGCCATGACCATGTCGGGTGGCGAGCAGCAAATGCTGGCGATTGCCCGGGCGCTGATGAGCCGGCCGAAGTTGTTGTTGCTGGACGAGCCCTCGCTGGGGCTGGCGCCGATCGTGGTCAAGCAGATTTTCTCGACCCTGCGAGAACTGGCCAAGACCGGGATGACCATCTTCCTCGTGGAACAGAACGCCAACCATGCGCTGAAACTGTCGGACCGGGCCTATGTGATGGTCAACGGGCAGATTCGCATGACCGGGACCGGGCAGGAACTGTTGGTCAATGAGGAAGTGCGTAACGCTTATCTGGGCGGGCACTGAGTTGTATGCAGGGGCTGCAATGCAGCCCCCTTCTCAATGTGGAAAACTTGTCATTCCCTTCTCCCGAAACACACCCATATTCCTTCGCAAGCCATTGTTTCCACAGGCCAACTCTTTTCCACGGATAGTGTGGAGCCGCCTGTGGAAAACATGGTGGCATATCGCTCAAGGCCTTGAGTATCAAGCCCTGTAGCGATTTGATCATTTTTTGTTCATATCCCCGTTGTGGATGATTTTCCCATGCTTTCAACATCTCTAGGTGCGCTTCAAGTGCAGTGCCAACCCTGTGGATAACTCTGTGTAAAAACCTTGGACAGACCGCTGCAGGCGGCATGTTTGAAAGCCTTGCGCCATCACCGCCAAGATATCCACCGACCACAATCCGCTGAAAGGGTTCCGTGCAGTGGACAAGTTGCCCCCAATCCGTGGGGAAAGCCTTGTGGATAACATGCGCATACCTGGCGGCGAGCCTTCTGCTGCAAGGGTTTGCAGAATATGAACAAAAAATGAACAGCCCCTGAACGGGTTGCTGCCAAGGCCAGCCGCGGGCATGCTGCAAAGCTGCCATGACAACCTACCGTGAGGAACACAGCATGACGTCCACCGTATTCATCACTGGCGCGACTTCCGGTTTCGGCGAGGCCACCGCCCGCCGCTTTGCAGAAGCCGGCTGGAAGTTGGTACTCACTGGGCGCCGCAAAGAGCGCCTGGACGCCCTGTGCGCTGAACTGTCGGCCAAGACCGAAGTGCATGGACTGGTGCTGGACGTGCGTGACCGCAAGGCCATGGAGCAGGCTATTGCCAATCTGCCGGCCGGCTTTGAAAAAATTCGCGGTCTGGTCAACAACGCCGGCTTGGCGCTGGGTGTGGATGCTGCGCAGAACTGCAGCCTGGATGACTGGGAAACCATGGTCGACACCAACATCAAGGGCCTGATGTACACCACTCGCCTGCTGCTGCCACGGCTCATCGCCCATGGCCGCGGCGCGTCGATCCTGAACGTCGGGTCGGTGGCGGGCAACTACCCGTACCCGGGCAGCAACGTGTATGGCGGCACCAAGGCCTTCGTCGGCCAGTTCTCGCTGAGCCTGCGTTGCGACCTGCGCGGTACAGGCGTGCGTGTGAGCAACATCGAGCCGGGTCTGTGCGAGAGCGAGTTCTCGCTGGTGCGCTTCGGGGGTGACCAGGCCAAGTACGATGCTACCTACGCGGGTGCGGAGCCGATCCAGCCACAGGATATTGCCGAGACCATCTTCTGGATCCTCAACCAGCCGGCGCACATCAATATCAACAGCCTGGAACTGATGCCGGTGAGCCAGGACTGGGCAGGGTTCTCGATCGACCGATCAAAAGGCTAAGCAGGAGGCGCGAACCGGAACGATCCGGTTCGCGAAGCAACGCATCGCTCAGTTGATATAGTAAAAGCTGGTTCTTTCTTTAGGAATGATGCCTAACGCTTGAAGGACATCGTTGATGGCGTCATGCCGGCCCATGTCCTCGGCCGTTGCTTTGCAATTGATGACACGGCGCAGGCTTAGCAGGTAGCTGAGTTTGCCATGGGAGTGCTCGTCATAGCGGTGGCCGTGATCGATTATCTTCTGTGCCGCTCGGTTGATCTGCTCTTCGACAAATGCCTTGAAGGCTTCTGCTTCCATGTTGGTTACTCCTGAACGTTCGAGAAAGGAGCACCAACATAGGCGTGGGGAGATGCTTCCGGCAGAGGGAAACGCTCACCCCTGACAGGTTCGTTGTATGGACAGTCAGAAGTTCGCCTGATTCAGCCCTTCCAGGCAGGTAGCCAAGTGATAAGGCGTGGTCGATGGCATGTCATCTCTGCTCACCGCGCCGTCACCCCCTCGGCACTCATACCAGCCGGCGTCACGCAGGAACCGCGCTGAAAGGGCGCCCAACTGCCCAGCGAGCTTTGCTTCACTGCCTTCACGCAATGTAAGCGCCCGCAGGTACTCGGCCTGCGCCCAGATACGCTGGGAGGCATCAAGCACCCGGCCATCCACGTTCAGCATTGCCAGCACTGCCGTATTTTTCACCCCGAATTGCTCGGCAAAACCGAAGGCACGGTCTATCGACGCATGCAGCGGCGTGTCACGCAGCAGCGGGGAGGTATGCAGCAGATAGAACCACTCGAACTGGTGGCCCGGCTCGAACCAGTTATCCACAGCCCCGCGTGGCTTTTCCAGCATCAGGCCATGGGCCGGTTCAATGAAATGTGCCTCGAGCGCCTGACACAATTGCAGCAGTGACTGGCGGACATGTTCGTCGCCACGCACAGCCATTACTTGCAGGAACGCTTCGGCCAGGTGCATCTGCGGGTTTTGCAGCGGGCCACTGCCGAGGTCGGCCCAGTCTTCGCCCAGGCAGGCTTCGTACAGGCCATCGTCACGGGCGAACTGCTGGTCGATGATGTCCAGCGCGGCATTCAACGTGGACGCCACCAGGTTTTCGCGCACTTTGCCCCAGTAGTGCGCGCAGGCGAACACGATGAAGGCGTGGGTATACAGGTCCTTGCGCCGGTCCAGCGGCTTGCCGTGGGCGTCGATGCTGTAGAACCAGCCCCCGTGCTCGGCATCGTGGAAGTGCTTTTGCAGCGAGCGAAACAGGGCTGCGGCGCGTTCGGCGGCGCCCGGTTGCCCGATACGGCTGCTGAACACATACAGCTGGCGTGCACAGGCCATGGCCCGGTAGCGCTGCACCGGCAACGGATGGTGCTGGGCGTCCAGCGCTTCGTAGGGCAGGGCCATGTCGGCGTTCCAGCCCGGGCCTTGCCACAGCGGCACGATGCGTTCGGCGAAGTGCTGGTTGAAGCGGGCCAGTTCGGGCAGGGTGGGGCGGGGGTCGGACATTTCGGCGCTCGTCGCTGTCGGGCAGGGCGCCATGGTAGCAGAAGTGGGGTTTTCAGTAGCCTGGGTTGCCGAGCCCCTGCCAATGCCGCGCTCCGACAAAGATGAAGCGCAACTGCTGGGTGATCTTTTCCTGGGGCGTCAGGGCCTGTGGATAACCCGCTTCCGGGTTGTCGATAAGCTCGGGCAGGGTGGCGAACACGGTCTTCACCACCAGGTCGGCCATCACCGCAAGCGCGGCGCTGTCCAGGTGTTGCCAGCGCTTCATCCGTGCAAGGTCGGTGGCAAGGTCGTCGCTGATATCCTGGCGCAGGCGGGCAATGGCCTGGCGCACGGCCTGCGCACCGCCGTACTGCTCGCGGGCCAGGAACAGGAACTGCGCGCGGTGGGCGGCGACCACGTCGAGGAAGATGCGCACCGAGGCGTCGGTGATGCCGCCCAGTTCGAATTCGTTCTGGCGCACCAGGCGGATGGTCTGGCGGAAGGTGGTGTCGATTTCGGCGACAAGGGCCAGGCCCAGAGCGTCCATGTCGGAGAAATGCCGGTAGAAGCCGGTCGGCACGATGCCAGCTGTCTTCGCCACTTCGCGCAGGCTGATACTGCCGAAACCACGGCCACTCTCCATGAGCAGGCAGGCGGCATCGAGCAGGGCCTGGCGGGTCTGTAGCTTCTGTTCGGCGCGCGGCAGCATGATGCGGGCTTCTGTAACGGTCAGGCTGGGCACTCTAGATAAAAAAACAAAGCCCGGTCAATGGACCGGGCCTGGAGGGGAGCAAGCGTTGTGACAGAAGTTGTTCTTTTCGGCCATGGCGATCAGCTCACACGGCTGAGTTCAACCAAGCGATCCGAGCCACCTTCAGCAACTCGGCCAGAACGTTCGATCAGGCGATCGGAGCCGCCTTCGGCAACACGGCCAGCTTGTTCGATCAGGCGATCGGAGCCGCCTTCGGCAACACGGCCAGCTTGTTCGATCAGGCGATCGGAGCCACCTTCGGCAACGCGGCCAGAACGTTCGATCAGGCGATCGGAGCCACCTTCGGCAACACGGCCAGAACGTTCGATCAGGCGATCGGAGCCACCTTCGGCAACACGGCCAGAACGTTCGATCAGGCGATCAGCGCCACCTTCGGCAACGCGGCCGGAACGTTCGATCAGGCGATCGGAGCCGCCTTCAGCGACGGTTTTCAGCGGCTGGGCGATTTCGGCAGCGCTGGAGCGCGCTTCGGACGTCAGGTGTTGCTCGGACGCCGGCAGGGCGAAAGCGTTGGCGGCCAGAAGGGGCAGGGTCAGGGTCAGCAGATGGCGTTTCATGATTTCGGTGCTCCTCTCGGGGGCTGGAAAGTCGGTACGAAGCCAATGCTACGCCGCGTAACGCCAGAGAGAAGTTCATACGGGTAATGGTAACAATCGACCATATTGATAGAGGTTTTCAGGGCGTCTATTCCGGCCATTGCAGCCATGCAGGCAATCCCCTTGCCCGGTTGGCGGTGGGTAACATGTGCAGTCTGGTAAGACAAATTTCTGAGCAAGAGGCCAGGAAAAACTTCGCTATCATGGCGCCACCGATAAAACCTCACGGGTTTTCATCAGTCGGAGTTATTGAGGCCATCGCTGCGCCTGTTTTCTGTCATGCCGCAAGGAGAAATACGCAATGACGCGTCCCGCCAGAATCCTCGTCTGGACCCTCGCCAGCCTGCTTACCGTGCTGGCGATCCTGGTGGTAGTGATTGCCACCTTCGACTGGAACCGCGTCAAGCCACTGCTCAACGAGAAGGTCTCCGAAGCCTTGCATCGGCCCTTCGCGATCAACGGCAACCTCGCCGTGCACTGGCGTACCGAGCCCGAAGAGGGCGGCTGGCGTGCCTGGGTGCCTTGGCCGCACTTCATTGCCGAAGACCTGACGCTGGGCAACCCCGAGTGGCTCAAGGAGCCGAAGATGGTCGGCCTTGAGCGCGTGGAGTTTCGCCTGGCGCCGTTACCGCTGGTGTTCCAGCAGATCAGCATACCCCGCATCAACCTCACCAAGCCCACTGCCAGCCTCACTCGCCTGGCCGATGGCCGCGCCAACTGGGTCTTCGACTTCGGCCCCAAGGATGAAAACGCTGAACCTTCCAAATGGCAGCTGGACATCGGCGCCATCGGCTTTGACCAAGGCAACGTCAGCTTCGACGACCAGACCCTCAAAACCAGCATGAAGGTGCAGATTGACCCGCTTGGCAAACCAATCCCGTTCAGTGAGATTGTCGGCAAGGCCAGTGCCGAGAAGGCCAGCGGTGCGCAGGACTATGCCTTCGGCCTCAAGGCCCAGGGCCGCTACAAAGGCCAGCCAGTGTCCGGCACCGGCAAGATCGGCGGCCTGCTGGCCCTGCAGGACGCCAGCCAGCCGTTCCCGCTGCAGGCCGACGTGCGCATCGCCGACACCCATGTGGTGCTCGCCGGCACCCTCACCGACCCGCGCAACCTTGGTGCCCTCGACCTGCGCCTGCGTTTGTCGGGTGCCAGCCTGGGCAACCTCTACCCATTGACCGGCGTCACCTTGCCTGACACCCCGGCCTATTCCACCGACGGCCGCCTAAGCGCCAACCTGCAGGCGGCGCAAGGGGCGTCGTTCAATTACCAGGGCTTCAACGGCAAGATCGGCGACAGCGATATCCATGGGGACCTGGCCTTCGTTGCCAGCCAGCCACGGCCCAGACTGTCCGGCAACCTGGTATCGAACCAGTTGCTGTTCAAGGACCTGGCGCCGCTGATCGGTGCCGACTCCAATGCCGAACAGAAGGCCCGCGGCGGTGCCAGCAAGCAGCCTGCAGGCAAGGTGCTGCCAGTGGAGGCGTTTCGCACCGAGCGTTGGCGGGCAATGGACGCTGATGTCACCTTTGCTGGCAAGCGCATCGTGCACAGCGCGCAACTGCCATTCACTGACCTGTCGGCCCATGTGGTGCTCGAAGACGGCCTGTTACGCCTGGAGCCCCTGCGCTTTGGCGTGGCCGGCGGCAGCCTGGCCTCCAACATCCGCCTGGACGGGCGCAGCGTGCCCTTGCAGGGGCGCGCGAAGTTGACTGCGCGTGGCTTCAAGCTCAAGCAACTGTTCCCTACCTTCGCGCCAATGCAGACCAGCTTTGGTGAGCTCAATGGCGACGCCGACATCAGCGGCCGTGGCAACTCGGTAGCCGCCTTGCTGGGTACAGCCAATGGCGACTTGCGCATGCTGATCAACGATGGCGCCATCAGCCGCAGCCTGATGGAAATTGCCGGCTTGAACGTGGGCAACTATGTGGTCGGCAAGCTGTTTGGTGATGAGGACGTGAAGATCAACTGTGCGGCGGCCGATGTGGGCATCAAGGATGGCCTGGCGACTACGCGGCTGTTCATCTTCGATACCGAGAACGCGATCATCTACATCGACGGCACGGCGAATTTCGCTTCCGAGCAACTGGATTTGAACATCACCCCGGAATCGAAAGGGCTGCGGTTGTTCTCGTTGCGTTCACCCCTGTATGTGCGCGGACCGTTTGCCAAACCGAACGCCGGTGTGCAGGCATTGCCGCTGGCGTTGCGTGGCGCAGGCATGGTTGCGCTGGGTGTGGTGGCTGGGCCGGCGGCGGGGTTGCTGGCGCTGATTGCGCCCAGCAGCGGGGATGACCCGAACCAGTGCACACCGTTGTTGCAGCAGATGAAGGCAGGCAAGGCGCCGGCAGCGGTGAAAGCGCGGAAATAGCAAGGGGCCGCAAAGCGGCCCCATGAGGGTGTCAGAAATCAAAGGCCTTGCAACAGGTCGGACATATCGTCCGCGTGCTCTTCTTCCTGCGCCAGGATGTCTTCGAAGATACGACGGGTAGTCGGGTCTTTATCCCCGATGTACTGAATGATCTCGCGGTAGCTGTCGATGGCAATCCGCTCTGCCACCAGGTCTTCCAGCACCATCTCTTTCAACGAATTGCCGGCCACGTACTGGGCATGCGAGTGCTTGGTCAGGTTGTCGGGGTTGAAGTCCGGCTCCCCGCCCAGTTGCACGATGCGTTCGGCCAGCTTGTCGGCATGTTCGGCTTCCTGGTTGGCATGTTCCAGAAACTCCTCGGCAGCCACACTGGCTTTGATGCCGCTGGCCATGAAGTAATGGCGCTTGTAGCGAAGAACACAGACCAGCTCGGTGGCCAGCGATTCATTAAGCAGGCGCAGGATCTGCTCACGGTCAGCGTGGTAACCCTCGGTCACCGCGCCCTGCTCCACATGCTGGCGTGCACGCTCGCGCAGGGTCTTCACATCGGTCAGTTCAACATTGCTCATGGGTTATCTCCAGCAGGGGTCAGGGTCAGGTTGGGGCGCAGGCTTACGCGCCATGCAGGGCGTCACTGTCCTCTTGGCGTTGCTTGCAGGTCTTGAAGCCTTTGGCATCGACATGGCCGGTGGCGTCGAAGCGCACGTAATAGGGCTGCTGCTTGCCGTCGCGGTTAAGGATGTAGTCGTTGCAGGTACCCCCATGCGGCAGGTCGATCACGTTCGACGGGCTGCCGCCAATGGCGATGACCTTCTGCATGGTCATACCGTTCTCCACCTGCTTGACCAGCGGCTCATCGCGGTAGGTGACGTAATCCACCGGGTTTTCCGGGCGGCTGCCGCAGGCGGCCAGGGTGGCGCTTGCCAGAAGGATTGCCAGGGTCTGCTTGTACATGGTCCCGCTCCTTGCAAAGGGTCTGTGTGGTTTTGAACCACAGCGCGCGCCAGGAGTTCGATTGCGATGGTCATGATGGCCGCTGTAGTGTTGGCCCGTCGTACACGCAAAGGAGCTGCGGCAATGCAGCAGGATTTGACAACGCGATACCCGCTGGTGCTGGTGCCAGGCATGCTCGGGTTTGTCCGGATGGTGCTCTACCCCTACTGGTTCGGCATTGTGCCGGCCTTGCGCAAGGGCGGGGCGCAGGTGTTTCCGGTGCAGGTTTCGCCGCTGCATTCCAGCGAGGTGCGCGGCGAGCAGTTGCTGGCGATCATCGACGATATCTGCCAACGCACCGGCGTCGACAAGGTCAACCTCATCGGCCACAGCCAGGGCGCCCTGAGCGCGCGTTACGCAGCGGCCAAACGGCCGGAGCGGGTGGCGTCGGTCACCTCGGTGGCGGGGCCCAACCATGGCTCCGAGCTGGCCGACCACCTGGAACGCACGGCACCGGGCCATTCACCCCAGGGGCGCGTCCTCAAGGCCGCGCTGCATGGGTTTGCCGTGCTGCTGGTGTGGCTGGAAACCGGCTGGCGTCGTGACCCGCTGCCGGTAGATGTGCACGCCTCGCACCAGTCGCTGACCAGCGCCGGGGTGGCGCTGTTCAACCAGGCTTATCCACAGGGCCTGCCGCAAACCTGGGGTGGGGAAGGGGCCTATGAGGTCAATGGCGTCCGCTATTACTCCTGGTCCGGCACCTTGCAACCCGGCCTGACAGACCAGGGGCGCAACCGCTTTGACGGCAGCAGCCGCTTCTGCCGCCTGTTCGCACGCAGTTTCATCAAGGAAAAGGGCCATTGCGACGGCATGGTCGGGCGTTTCAGTTCGCACCTGGGGCAGGTGATCGGCGACGATTACCCGCTCGACCACCTGGACATCGTCAACCAGTCGCTCGGGGCCGTGGGCAAAGGCGCGGAGCCGGTGCGGCTGTTCACCGAACATGCGGCCCGGCTCAAGGCGGCGGGGCTTTAGCTCAAGTGCGTTGGCGGCGGATCGGCGTGGTCCAGCGTTCGGCCAGCACTACCCCGGCCAGGGTCAGCAAGCCGCCGACCAGGTGGTAACTGGCCAGTTGCTCATCGAGCACCACGGCGGCGATCAGCGCAGTGACCAGCGGCAGCAAGTTGAAGAACAGTGTGGTGCGGCTGGGCCCCAGGCGGTGCACGGCCTGCATCCACACCAGTGGCGCGATCATCGAGGCCAGTACGCAGGCATACAGGACCAGGCCGATGTTGTGGCTGTTCAGGCCGGTCTTGTCCGACAGCAAGAACAGCGGTAGCAACACGACGATGGCCACCAGAACCTGCAGGTACAGCAGCTGCATCGGCGGCAGGCGCAGCTGCCATTTCTTCAGCAGGAAGCTGTACAGCGCATAGGCCAATGTAGCCACCAGCATCAACAGGTCGCCGCTGTTCAGCCCTTGCTGCAGCAGGCTGGCGGGGTGGCCGGCACTGACCACTTCAAGCACGCCAAAGAATGACACCACCGCGCCCAGCAGGGCACCGTAGCTCAGGCGCTGGCCCAGCCAGGCGATGGACAGCGCCAGTGACATCAGCGGCATCAGCGAGAGGATGATGCCCATATTGGTGGCACTGGTGATGCCGGCGGCGAAGTAGGCCAGGCTCTGGTACATCGCCATGCCCAGCACGCCGAGCACGAACACCTGGGTCAGGTGCGGGCGGATGGCTGCGCGGTTGCGCCACACGGCGGGCAGCATGAACGGCGTGAACAGCAAGGCGGCCAGCAACCAGCGGTAGAAACCGATCTCCGCAGGGTGGATGGCGCCGGCGGACATCTTGGTGACCACGGTGTTGCCAGCCCAGATGAGGATGGCGGTGAGGGGGAACAGGTAATTCATGTAGCGGGTCACTCATTGGGGCTTGGATTGGGGCTGCCTTGCCGCCCTCGCGGGCTTGCCCGTTCCCATGGGGATACACAGGCCTGGAGGCTGGCGCAGATCCTGTGGGAGCGGGCGAGCCCGCGAAGGCCTGCAAGGCAGGCCCTCGATAGGCCTGTATTATCGAATGTCTGTTAACAAGCCTATACTTCTATCCAGACAATCGACCCTGCAAAGCAGACAGCATGCCGCGCAAATACCTTGATATCCCCCAGTTCACCCAACTGCCGGCCTCGGTGTACTTCCGCCACGACGAGTTCGTTGCCGACACCCACAGCGCCGTGCACCAACACGGCTGGGGCCAACTGAACTACACCGCCCACGGCGTAATGCATCTGGATGTGGCCGGCCAGCGCTTCCTGTCGCCGCCGCACTACGCCGTTTGGGTGCCGCCCGACACCGAGCATGGCTGCTACAATCCCCAGGCCATCGTCTACCGTTCCATCTACCTCGACCGCAGCCTTTGCGCAGCGCTGCCATCGCACCCGTGCAGCCTGATGATCAGTGACATCCTCAAGGCTATCCTCGGTGACTTCGCCCGGCGCAATCTCAAGGTGGCCGAGGACGAGCGTGACCAGCGCCTGGTACAGGTACTGCTTGACCAGTTGCTGCTGGCGCCCACTCTGGCCTGCTACTTGCCGTTTGCCCACAGCGATGGCTTGCGCCAGGTGCTCGACGCGCTCAGCGCCGAGCCGGGGGACAACCGCCCGCTGGCCGACTGGGCCGCCCGCGTGCACGTCAGCGAACGCACCCTGGCCCGCCAGTTTCTGCGCGAGCTGGGCATCAGCTTTGGCGAATGGCGCCTGCGCCTGCGTTTTCTGCGTGCCATCGAAGCGCTGGAAGCCGGCCTGCCGATTCAGGCCATCGCCTTCGACCTCGGCTACAGCAGCGCTTCGGCCTTCATCGCCATGTTCCAGCGTCAGGCCCGGTGTACGCCCGAGCAGTACCGCCGGCAGGCGCGGGCGGGGCACTGAACATTCTTGGCTACACTCAGCTCGATCCCCGTGCATCGGGCGCGGAGCCAAGGAGACCACTCCATGAAAGTGCTGCAAATCCCGTTACTGGCCCTGGCGGTGTTGTTCAGTGCCCAAGGTTTCGCTGCCAATACCGCGCAGCAGGAAAAGATGAAAACCTGCAACGCTGACGCCACCGCCAAGGCCCTCAAGGGCGATGAACGCAAAGCGTTCATGAGCACCTGCCTGAAAAAGGATGTGCCACAAACCCAGCAAGACAAAATGAAGACCTGCAATGCTGACGCCACCACCAAAGCCCTGAAGGGGGACGAGCGCAAGGCCTTCATGAGCGATTGCCTGAAGAAGAAATGACCTGCGCCTATGCCTGCGCCGCCAAGGCTGGCAGACTGCGGCATTCCCGCTGTCTGCCGTCGAGGCTGTATGACCTTTACTCCCCGTCAGATCACCCTGGCCAGCCTGATCATCGTCATGGCTGGGCTGCTGCTGGCTTTGCCCCTGAAGTTGCTGCCCAGCCTGCTGGCCGGTCTGCTGGTGTTCGAACTGGTCAACATGCTGACCCCTCGCCTGCAACCGCTGCTTGCTGGCCAACGCGCGCGCTGGCTGGCCGTGGCGCTGCTCGGCACGCTGGTGGTCAGCACCCTGACACTGCTGATTGCCGGTGCCTTCAGCTTCCTGCTGCACGAGGCGGAAAACCCCGGCGCCTCGCTGGACAAGTTCATGGCCTTGGTCGAGCGTGCTCGGGGTCAGCTGCCACCCTTCATCGAGGGCTACCTGCCTGCCAGTGCCGCAGAGTTCAAGGTGGCCATCGGTGACTGGATCAAGAGCCACCTGAGCGATTTGCAGTTGGTGGGCAAGGGCATGGCGCACATGTTCGTGACGATGCTCATAGGCATGATCCTCGGCGCCATCATCGCTTTGCAGCGTATTCCCGATATCTCCCGGCGCAAGCCCCTGGCGGCGGCGCTGTTCGAACGTCTTAGCCTGCTGGTGAAAGCGTTTCGCAACATCGTGTTCGCGCAAATCAAGATCTCGCTGCTCAACACGATCTTCACCGGCATTTTCCTGGCCGTGGTGATGCCACTGTTCGACGTGCACCTGCCGCTGACCAAGACGCTGATCGTGCTGACCTTCCTGCTGGGCTTGCTGCCGGTGATCGGCAACTTGATGTCCAACACCTTGATCACCATCGTCGGCCTGTCGCTGTCGATCTGGGTGGCGGCGGCGGCGCTGGGTTACCTGATCGTCATCCACAAGGTCGAGTACTTCCTCAACGCGCGGATCGTGGGTGGGCAGATCAGTGCCAAGGCGTGGGAATTGCTGCTGGCGATGCTGGTATTCGAGGCGGCGTTCGGGCTGCCCGGTGTCGTGGCGGGGCCCATCTACTATGCCTATCTGAAGAGTGAGCTGAAGCGGGCGGAGCTGGTCTGATCATGTAGTGGCCTGTACTGGCCCTTTCGCGGGTAAACCCGCTCCTACAGCGGCCTGCGGCCAATCACAGATGTGTGTCCACCCCCGATCGGTGCGTAGGAGCGGGTTTACCCGCGAATGCAGTAGCGGCGGCAACGGTGAACGGCGGGTGGTAATTGGCCAGCAGGCCCGGCCTCTTCGCGGGTAAACCCGCTCCTACACAGGGGCCTGTGGCCAATCACCGATGTGTGTCCACCCCCGACCGGTGCGTAGGAGCGGGTTTACCCGCGAATACGGTAGCGGCAGCAACGGTGAACGACTGGTGGAGATTGGCCAGCAGGCCCGGCCCGTTCGCGGCTACAAGCTAAACGACAAATCAGGCCGCGCCGTAACGCTTGCGCGCCTCGATGGCCAGCCCGCTACCAATGCTGCCAAAGATGTTGCCTTCCACATGCCGCGCATTCGGCAGCATCGCCGAAACACTGTTGCGCAGCGCCGGAATGCCGCTTGAACCACCGGTGAAGAACACCGTATCGACCTGGTCTTCGCTTACCCCAGCCTTGGCCAGCAGTTCGGTCACGCTACCGCGCACGCGCTCCAGCAGGCCTTCGATCGCCTCTTCGAACAGCGCGCGGGTCAGTTCCGCAGTCAGCTCGGGCTCGACGCGGCGCAGGTCGATGTGGCGGCTGTCATGCTCGGTCAGCTCGATCTTGCTGGCTTCTACTTCCATCGCCAGCCAGTGCCCAGCGCGCTGCTCGATCAGTTTGAACAGGCGATCGATGCCGAAGCTGTCCTCGATGTCATAGCGCATGCTACCCAGCGCCAACTGTGATTTCTGCGAATACAAGGCGTTGATGGTGTGCCAGGTGGCCAGGTTGAGGTGGTAGCTGGTCGGCATCAGCGCACCGCTCTTCATGCGGCTGCCGTAGCCAAACAACGGCATCACGCCCTGAAGGCTCAGTTGCTTGTCGAAGTCGGTACCGCCAATGTGCACACCGCCCGTGGCGAGGATGTCGCTTTGGCGCTCGGCGACCCGATGGCGCTCGGGCGACAGGCGGATCAGGGTGAAGTCCGAGGTACCACCGCCGATGTCGACGATCAGCAC
Source organism: Pseudomonas sp. USTB-Z (assembly GCF_019691255.1). Lineage (NCBI taxonomy): Bacteria > Pseudomonadati > Pseudomonadota > Gammaproteobacteria > Pseudomonadales > Pseudomonadaceae > Pseudomonas > Pseudomonas sp. USTB-Z. The sequence continues at coordinate 92,438 of NZ_JAECZP010000001.1, read as the reverse complement.
CAGCTCTTCGCGGCTGATGCTCGACTCATAGTCGAAGGCTGCGGCAATCGGTTCGTACTGGAACGACACGTCCTTGAAGCCGATTTTGCGCGCCACTTCGGCCAAGGTGTCCTCGGCCTCCTGGTCGGCAGCCGGGTCTTCGTCGACGAAGAACACCGGGCGGCCCAGCACCACCTGGTCGAATTCACGGCCAGCGGCCGCTTCAGCGCGCTTCTTGAGCTCGCCGATGAACATGCCCAGCAGGTCCTTGAACGGCAGGGCGCTGCCCAGCACGCTGGTGTCGTGCTTGATCAGCTTCGAGCCCAGCAGGCTTTTCAGCGAGCGCATCAGGCGGCCTTCGTAGCCTTCCAGGTACTCGTGCAGCGCCAGGCGGCCATACACCGGGCGCCGCTCTTCGATATTGAAGAACACCACCGAGGGCAAGGTGATCTTGCCGTCTTCCAGGGCAATCAGCGACTCGACGCCAGGCCGGTGCCAACCGACCGTGGAGTTGGAGGTGCCAAAGTCGATGCCCAGGGCGCGGGCCGGGGATACGTCAGACATGGGAAATGGGCTTCCGGAGGCAAAACGGCCGCGCAGTGTATGCCAGTTGGCTACAGAATCAAGACCAGTCGTCTGCCTTGAGGCAAACCCAAGTTGGTCTTGAAAGGCTATGCTTGACCCCTATCTTCAGTTGCAACACGCACATTCACATTGGTGATCCACAAATGGACTTCAAAGACTATTACAAGATACTCGGCGTAGAGCCCACTGCGGACGAAAAGGCGATCAAGGCCGCGTACCGCAAACTGGCGCGCAAGTATCACCCCGATGTCAGTAAGGAGCGCGACGCCGAGGAGAAATTCAAGGAGGCCAACGAGGCCTATGAGGTGCTGGGCGACGCGCAGAAACGTGCCGAGTTCGACGAAATCCGCAAGTACGGCGGCCAGCATGGCCGGCCGTTCCAGGCCCCACCGGGTTGGGAAAACCGTGGCGGTGGCGGCGGCTTCGAAGGCGGCGACTTCTCCGACTTCTTCAGCTCGATCTTCGGTGGGCGCAGTGCGGGTGGCAACCCCTTCGGTGGCGCCCGGCAGCAGCAACGCAGTGCCGGCAGGCGGGGGCAGGACGTGGAGCTTGAACTGGCAGTGTTCCTTGAAGAGACCCTGAGCAAGGAGTCCAAGCAGATCAGCTTCCAGGTGCCGCAAACCAATGCCATGGGCCAGCGCACCGGCTTCACCACCAAGACCTTGAACGTGAGGATTCCGGCTGGGGTGACCGACGGCGAGCGCATCCGCCTCAAGGGCCAGGGTGCGCCGGGCGGCGGTGGCGGGGCCAACGGTGACCTGTTCCTGACCATCCGCATGGCACCGCACCCGCTGTTCGATGTCGAAGGTCATGACCTGATCATCACTGTGCCGTTGGCACCGTGGGAGGCGGCCCTGGGCGCCAAGGTGGCGGTTCCGACCCTGGATGGCAAGATCAACCTGACCATCCGTCCTGACAGCCAGAGCGGCCAGCGCCTGCGTGTACCGGGCAAGGGCCTGGTCAACAAGCAGGGAGAGCGCGGCAACCTTTATGCGCAGCTCAAGGTGGTGATGCCGCCTGCGTCGGACGAATCTGCCCGCGAACTCTGGACCAAGCTTTCCGAGAAAGCTGCGTTCAACCCGAGGACACAATGGAGTAAGTGATCATGAGCAGCACCCTGATCGTTCAACTGGACATGCGTACCCTGTGTCAGGAAGCCGATGTCACGGCTGAATGCGTGATCGAAATCGTCGAACATGGCATTGTCGAACCTTCCGGGCGAACGCCGGAGGACTGGCTGTTTGACGATCAGGCGCCGCTGGTGACCAAACGAGCGGTGAAGCTGCACCAGGAGCTGGAACTGGAGTGGGAAGGGGTGGCGCTGGCGCTGGAGCTACTGCAGGAGGTGCAGCAGTTGCGCAGTGAGAACAACATGCTGAAGCAGCGGCTGGGCCGGTTTATTCAGATGTAGGTTCCCTTGCCGGCATCTGTGGGAGCGGCCTTGTGTCGCGATGGGCTGTGCAGCAGCCCCAGATCTTTGCTCCACCGCAACATTGCCAGGGCTGCTTTGCAGCCCGTTCGCGACACAAGGCCGCTCCCACAATGGACCGCATTTCAGGTCGGTCCGGCGCCCGGGTTCAACCTTCCGGGCGAACGCCGGAGGACTGGCTGTTTGACGATCAGGCCTTGCCGGTATCTGTGGGGGGCCTTGTGTCGCGATGGGCTGTGCAGCAGCCCCAGATCTTTGTTTCACCGAAAAATTGCCAGGGCTGCTTTGCAGCCCGTTCGCGACCCAAGGTTGCGCCCGCAATGGACCGTATTTCAGGTCGGTTCGGCGCCCGGGTTCAGCACCAGTTGCATGAAGGTCAGATCAAGCCAGCGGCCAAACTTTACCCCCACCTGCGGCATCTGGCCGGTCACCACGAAGCCCAGCCGCTCATGCAGGCGAACCGACGCCGCATTGCCACTCTCGATGGCCGCCACCATCACATGCTTGCCGCACCCCTTCGCACGCTCGATCAGCGCGGCCATCAACACCGGCCCCACTCCCTTGCCCCGTTGGTCGCCACGGACATACACCGAGTGCTCCACAGTCAGGCGAAAGCCCTCGAACGGCCGCCAGTCGCCAAACGAGGCATACCCCAGCACGCCCGTCTCATCTGTAGCTACCAAAATCGGGTAGCCCTGCTGCGCCCGCGCTTCAAACCAGGCCTGGCGGTTGCCGAGGTCCACTGGGGTTTCGTTCCAGATCGCTGTGGTGTTGAGCACCGCGTCGTTGTAGATGTCCAGTATGCCCGGCACATCGGTGGGCCGGGCATCGCGAATTTCGTAGCTCATGACAGCGTCTCGCAAAGTCGTTGTTCGCAGATTAAATGGTTACCAGCCCGCGTACACCTTCGGCTTGCATGTTTTCGCCGCGGCCGCGCTGGATGATTTCGCCGCGGGCCATGACCAGGTACTGGTCAGCCAGCGCTTCGGCAAAGTCGTAGAACTGCTCCACCAGCAAAATTGCCATGTCGCCACGCTCGGCCAAGCGGCGGATGACCGCGCCGATCTCCTTGATCACCGACGGCTGGATGCCTTCGGTCGGCTCGTCGAGAATCAGCAAGCGTGGGCGGCTGGCCAGGGCGCGGCCGATGGCCAGCTGTTGCTGCTGGCCGCCAGACAGGTCGCCACCGCGGCGTTGTTTCATCTGCTCCAGCACAGGGAACAGCTCGTAGATGAAGGCCGGGACCTCGCGGGCTTCGCGGGCGGGGAAGCGCGACAGGCCCATCAGCAGGTTTTCCTCGACGGTCAGGCGCGGGAAGATCTCGCGGCCCTGGGGCACGTAGGCGATGCCGGCCTGCACCCGTTGCTGTGGTTTGAACGCGGTGATCGGCTTGCCTTCCCATTCGATGCTGCCGTCGCGGGCGGGCACCAGGCCCATCAGGCAGCGCAGCAAGGTGGTCTTGCCCACGCCGTTGCGGCCCAGCAGGCAGGTCACTTCGCCGACCTTGGCTTCGAAGGACAGGCCGCGCAGGATGTGGCTGCCGCCGTAGTACTGGTGCAGGGTGTCGATCTTGAGCATGTGAGAGTTCCTGAAAGGGATGCTGTGCCTAAGCCGGCCTTTTCGCGGGCAAGCCCGCTCCTACGACGGGAACCGCCCCATGGCATTACGCCCCCTGTAGGAGCGGGTTTACCCGCGAAGAGGCCGGCACAGGCGCCAAAAATTTCAAATCCGGTCACCGGCCCAGATACACCTCGACCACCCGCTCATCTGCCTGCACCTGCTCCAGCGAGCCTTCCGCCAGCACGCTCCCCTGGTGCAGCACGGTCACATGGTCGGCAATGCTGCCGACGAAGCCCATGTCATGCTCCACCACCATCAGCGAATGCTTGCCAGCCAGGCCCTTGAACAGCTCGGCGGTAAATTCGGTCTCGGCATCGGTCATGCCGGCCACCGGTTCATCGAGCAGCAGCAGTTGCGGCTCCTGCACCAGCAGCATGCCGATCTCCAGAAACTGCTTCTGCCCATGCGACAGCAAGCCGGCCTGGCGCTGCGCCAGCGGCAGCAGGCGCAAGGTGGTCAGCACGTCCTCGATACGCTGGCGCTGGTCACCGCTCAGGCGCGCGGCCAGGCTGGCCCACACCGACTTGTCGGTCTTCAGCGCCAGTTCCAGGTTCTCGAACACGGTCAGCGCTTCGAACACTGTGGGCTTCTGGAACTTGCGGCCAATGCCGGCCTGGGCGATCTGGTATTCGCTCATGCGGGTCAGGTCGAGGGTATCGCCGAAGTAAGCCGTGCCGCTGTCGGGGCGGGTCTTGCCGGTGATTACGTCCATCATCGTGGTCTTGCCGGCGCCGTTGGGGCCGATGATGCAGCGCAGCTCGCCCACCCCGATGTACAGGTTCAGCGCGTTGAGCGCCTTGAAACCATCGAAGCTGACGCTGATGTCTTCCAGGCTCAGCACCGTACCGTGGCGGGTATCCAGGCCGGCCTTGCGGCTGTGGCCCAGGCCGATGGCATCGCGCCCGGCGCCGAGGTTGTCGAATACCGGTTCCAGCATGAACTCCGGGTGGACTGGGGGCACGCCTCTCATGGCTGGCTCCTTTTCTTCAACAGGCCGACCACGCCCTTGGGCAGGTACAGGGTAACGAGGATGAACAACGCGCCGAGGAAGAACAGCCAGAACTCGGGGAAGGCCACGGTGAACCAGCTTTTCATACCGTTGACCAGGCCGGCACCGAGCAGCGGGCCGATCAGCGTGCCGCGCCCGCCCAAGGCTACCCAGACGGCGGCTTCGATCGAGTTGGTCGGCGACATCTCGCTGGGGTTGATGATGCCTACCTGCGGCACGTACAGCGCACCGGCCAGGCCGCACAGCACGGCGCTCAGTACCCACACCAGCAGCTTGAAGCCGCGCGGGTCGTAGCCACAGAACATCATGCGGTTTTCAGCGTCACGCACCGCGGTGAGCAGGCGGCCGAACTTGCTGCGGGTCAGGCGCCAGCACAGGTACAGGCTGGCCAGCAGCAGGCCCACGGTCAGCAGGAACAACACCGCGCGGGTGCCCTGGGCTGCAATGTCGAAGCCGAGGATGGTGCGGAAGCTGGTGAAGCCGTTGTTGCCGCCGAAGCCGGTTTCGTTGCGGAAGAACAGCAGCATGCCGGCAAAGGTCAGGGCCTGGGTCATGATCGAGAAGTACACGCCTTTGATCCGCGAGCGGAAAGCGAACCAGCCGAACACCAGCGCCAGCAGCCCGGGCGCCAGCACCACCAGGCACAGGGCCCAGGCGAAATACTGGGTACCAGCCCAGTACCAGGGCAGCTCGGTCCACGACAGGAATGTCATGAACCCGGGCAGGCCGTCGCCGGCGGCCTGCCGCATCAGGTACATGCCCATGGCATAGCCGCCCAGGGCGAAGAACAAGCCATGGCCCAGTGACAGCAGCCCGGCATAGCCCCAGACCAGGTCCAGGGCCAAGGCGACGATGGCGTAACAAAGAATCTTGCCGACCAGGGTCAGGGTGTAGGCCGACACCTGTAGAGCATGGTCTGCCGGCAGCAGTGAGCACAGTGGCAAAGCCACCAGCAGCAGGACGACGACGGCACCGAGGGTAAGGGTCAGGCGTGGGCCGGCCTTTTGCGTAGCAGTGACAAGCAGTGGCTGGTTCATCAGTCGATTACCCGTCCCTTGAGGGCGAACAGGCCTTGCGGGCGTTTCTGGATGAACAGAATGATCAACGCAAGGATGAGGATCTTGCCGAGTACGGCACCGATCTGCGGCTCCAGCAGCTTGTTGGCGATGCCCAGGCCGAACGCGGCCCAGAGGCTACCGGCCAGTTGCCCGACGCCGCCGAGCACCACCACCAGGAATGAATCGATGATGTAGCTTTGGCCCAGGTCCGGGCCGACATTGCCCACCTGGCTCAAGGCCACGCCACCGAGCCCGGCGATGCCCGAGCCAAGGCCAAAGGCGAGCATGTCGACGCGCCCGGTGGACACGCCGCAGCAGGCGGCCATGTTGCGGTTCTGGGTGACTGCGCGCACGTTCAGGCCCAACCGGGTACGGTTGAGCAGCAGCCAGGTGAGCAGCACCACGGCCAGGGCGAAGCCGATGATGACCAGGCGGTTGTACGGCAGCACCAGGTTGGGCAGCAGTTGGATGCCGCCGGACAGCCAGGCCGGGTTGCTCACCTCGACGTTCTGCGCGCCGAACAGCAGGCGGATGGCCTGGATCAGGATCAGGCTGATGCCCCAGGTGGCCAGCAGGGTTTCCAGTGGCCGGCCGTACAGGTGGCGGATCACCGTGCGCTCCAGCGCCATGCCTACCCCGGCACTGACGGCGAACGCCACCGGCAGGGCAATCAGCGGGTAGAACTCGATGGCGCCTGGGGCGAAGCGCTGCAGCAGTACCTGGACCATGTAGGTGCTGTAGGCGCCGAGCATCAACATCTCGCCATGGGCCATGTTGATCACCCCAAGCAGGCCGAAGGTGATCGCAAGGCCCAGCGCTGCCAGCAGCAGGACCGAACCCAGCGACAGGCCGCTGAAGGCCTGGCCGAGCAGTTCGCCTACCAGCAGTTTGCGCTTGACCTGGGCCAGGCTCGTTTCGGCGGCTGTGCGCACGCCCGGGTCGCGTTCCGCATCGGGCTGCAGCAGGGCTTCGAGGCGCGTGCGGGCCAGCGGGTCGCCGGTTTCACCCAGCAGGCGCACGGCGGCCAGGCGCACTGCTGGCTCGCTGGCGCCCAGTTGCAGGTTGGCCAGGGCCAGGCCGAGGGCGGCCTGTACAGCGGCGTCCGGCTCGGCGGCGAAGCGCCGGTCGAGGAAGGCCATTTGCGCGGGTTGTGCGCTTTTCTGCAATTGCTGGGCCGCGGCCAGGCGGGTGTCGCTGTTGTCGCTGAGCAACTGGTGGCTGGCCAGGGCGTTGTCGATCAGGCCGCGCAGGCGGTTGTTCAGGCGCACCTTGCGGGTGTCGTCGGCAGCGATGCGGCCTTGGCGCAGGTTTTCCAGCAGCGGCAGGCGCGCAGCATCGGGTTGTGCTGCCCAACCTTCGAGCAGGCGGCCTTGCTCGGCGGGCTTGGCGGTGAGAAAGAATTCGCCCTCGCTGGCGTGGGTTGCCAGGGGCATTAGCAGGAGAAGGGTGAGCAGGAGTCTGAGCATGCGGGCAATCCTGGAAATCGGTGTTGGATTCTTCGCGGGTGAACCCGCGCCTACACAGGGACGGTGCAAGGTTTGAAACCTGCGCGGTCCTTGTAGGAGCGGGTTCACCCGCGAATGGGCTGCAAAGCAGCCCCATGCACTCAGTTACCTTTCACGGCGTAATCTGGCCGCTTCTCATTGCCCGGAATGAACGGGCTCCATGGCTGCGCCCGCAGTGGCTGCTCGGTTTCCCACACCACGCTGAACTGGCCGTCATCCTGAATCTCGCCGATCATCACCGGCTTGTGCAGGTGGTGGTTAGTCTTGTCCATGGTCAGGGTGAAGCCCGACGGCGCCTCGAAGCTCTGCCCGGCCAGTGCTTCGCGGACCTTGTCAACGTCAGTGGACTTGGCTTTCTCGACAGCCTGGGCCCACATGTGGATGCCCACGTAGGTGGCTTCCATGGGGTCGTTGGTCACGGCCTTGTCGGCACCCGGCAGGCCCTTGGCCTTGGCGTAGGCCTTCCAGTCGGCGACGAATTTCTGGTTGACCGGGTTATCCACCGATTCGAAGTAGTTCCACGCCGCCAGGTGGCCCACCAGCGGTTTGGTGTCGATGCCGCGCAGTTCCTCCTCGCCCACCGAGAAGGCCACCACCGGCACGTCGGTGGCCTTCAGGCCCTGGTTGGCCAGTTCCTTGTAGAACGGCACGTTGGAGTCACCGTTGACTGTGGATATGACAGCGGTCTTGCCGCCGGCGGAGAACTTTTTGATGCTGGCGACAATGGTCTGGTAATCAGCGTGGCCAAAGGGCGTGTACACCTCTTCGATGTCCTTGTCGGCCACGCCTTTGCTGTGCAGGAATGCGCGCAGGATCTTGTTGGTGGTGCGCGGGTAGACGTAATCGGTGCCCAACAGGAAGAAGCGCTTGGCGCTGCCGCCGTCCTCGCTCATCAGGTATTCCACGGCCGGGATGGCCTGCTGGTTCGGGGCGGCGCCCGTGTAGAACACGTTCGGCGACATCTCTTCGCCCTCATACTGCACCGGGTAGAACAGCAGGCCGTTGAGTTCTTCGAACACCGGCAGAACGGACTTGCGCGACACGGAGGTCCAGCAGCCGAACACCACGGCCACTTTGTCTTGGGTCAGCAGTTGGCGGCTCTTTTCAGCGAACAGCGGCCAGTTGGACGCCGGGTCGACCACCACCGGTTCCAGCATCTTGCCGTTCACGCCACCCTTGGCGTTGATCTGCTCGATGGTCATCAGCGCCATGTCCTTGAGCGATGTCTCGGAAATGGCCATGGTCCCGGAAAGCGAATGCAGGATACCGACCTTGATGGTCTCGGCGGCCTGGATACTCCAGCTCAGGCCCATCGCCGCAATCGATGCGCTGAGGGTAAGGGCCTTGATCAGACTGCGACGCTTCATGTGCTCTCTCCGCTGAGTTTTTTATGGTGTTGGGCAAGCGGGGAGGGCGTTGCAAGGGGTGTGCCTAGTGGCAAAAGGTACGGTTTAGAGGGGCTGTGCGAGGTGTTGGGGCGTTGGTTGGATCCAGGTTGGTGCCTGATGGAATTGTGTGCACAGGATTGGGGCCGCGGTGCGGCCCATCGCGACACAAGGCCGCTCCCACAGGGATCTCGCCAGCTTTTAGAAATTGAGCAAGACAGTTGCTCCCACATCGGACGGCGTACACCGTGCCTTCTTGGGAGCTGCCCCCGAGGCCATCAGCCGTTACGCACGGCCGTGCGGGGATGGCGCCTGCTGCGTACGAGCTGGTAGGTCACCGCCAGCACCACAAACCAGATCGGCGTCACCACCAGCGCTGAACGGGTATCCGCTTCCAGGCTCAGCAACACCAGGATGAAAGCGAAGAACGACAGGCACACGTAGCACATGAAGCGCCCACCCGGCATCTTGTAGTTCGATGCCTGGTGCAGCGCCGCGCGGTCTTTGCGGTACTTCAGGTATGACAGCAGAATCAGCGTCCACACGAACATGAACAGTACCGCCGACACGGTGGTGACCAGGGTGAATGCCTCGACCACGTTCGGCACCAGGTAGATCAGCACCGCACCGAGCAACAGGCAGGTGCACGAGAAGTACAGGCCGTTGGCCGGCACCGAACGGCTCGACAGTTTTTCAAAGGCCTTGGGCGCGTCACCTTCCTGCGACAGGCCGTAGAGCATGCGGCTGGTGGAGAATACGCCGCTGTTGGCCGAGGAGGCCGCCGAGGTCAGCACCACGAAGTTGATGATGCTCGCTGCCGCCGGCAGGCCTGCCAGCACGAACAACTCAACGAATGGGCTCTTGCCTGGCACCACGTCGCGCCACGGGGTCACGGCCATGATCGCGATCAGCGCCAGCACATAGAACACGATGATGCGGATCGGGATCGAATTGATCGCCCGCGGCAGGGTGCGTTCCGGGTTCTTCGCTTCGGCGGCAGTGGTACCCACCAGCTCGATGCCGACGAAGGCGAACACGGCGATCTGGAAACCGGCGAAGAAGCCCATCAGGCCATGGGGGAACATGCCGCCGTCATTCCACAGGTTGGCCAGCTGGGCGGTGCGCCCGCTGGGCGAGGTGAAGCCGGTGATGACCATGTACAGGCCGGTCGCGACCAGACCGAGGATGGCAACGATCTTGACCAGGGCGAACCAGAACTCCATTTCGCCGAACATTTTTACGGTGACCAGGTTCAGCGACAGCAGCAGCCCTACGCAGGTCAGCGCCGGTATCCACTGCGGCAGGTCGGGGAACCAGAACTGGGTGTAGGCGGCGATCGCGACCACGTCGGCAATGCCGGTGACCACCCAGCAGAACCAGTAGGTCCAGCCAGTAAAGTAGCCGGCCCAGGGGCCGAGCAGGTCGGCGGAAAAGTCGATGAACGATTTGTAGTTCAGGTTCGACAGCAGCAGTTCGCCCATGGCGCGCATGACGAAGAACAGCATGAAGCCGATAATCATGTAGACGAAGATGATCGATGGCCCGGCCAGGCTGATGGTCTTGCCTGAGCCCATGAACAGACCGGTACCGATCGCGCCGCCGATGGCGATCAGCTGGATGTGGCGGTTGGTCAGGTTGCGTTGCAGGTGCGGTTCATCTGTCGCTATGGGTGAGGTTTGCGTCATAGGCTGCATTCCCTTGTAAAGGCCAGTCTTCTTGTCAGAGGTAGCCGGCTAGGCTAACACGCGCGTTCCAGTTCGGGGCGCGACAGATCGACTCTCTATTTGCAGCTCAGCATTTGGCCTGTACCGGCCTCTTCGCGGGTAAACCCGCCCCTACAAAGGCAACGCGGTCCCCTGTAGGAGCGGGTTTACCTGCGAAGAGGCCAGCACAGGCAACACAAGGCTCAAGCGCTGGCCAAGACCCTGCGGCGCCTCACCACCAAACTATCCACCCCCCACATCCCCACCATCGACACCCCTACCAGCGGGAACATCACCCCCAGCACCAGCATCACTGCCACCGCCGCCTTCCAGCGTGGCAGGTCATGACGCAAAGGCGGTACGCCCAGGCCGCCGTCCGGCCGGCGCTTCCACCACATCACCAGCCCGCTCATCGAACCCAGCAGGATCATCAGGCACACCAGCAGGATGATGATCTGGTTCAGCGCCCCGAACATCTTGCCTTCGTGCAGCATCACGCCCAGCTCGGTGGCGCGGGCAACCGGGCTGTAGTCCTGCCAGCGCACATCGGCCAGAACCTTGCCGGTGTATTGGTCGACATGCAGGGTGGCGTCGTTGCGCGGGTCGTCGGCGAACACGGCAATGGTGAACACCCCGTCGGCAGTGGTGGGCAGGGTAATGCTGTAGCCCGGCTCGACCTGACGCGAAGTGGCAATGTCTTCGACTTGCTGCACGCTCACCTGGGGCGCTGCGGGCAGGTCCGACATCATGTGGTGCCCGCCGTGCTCGGCGTGTGCACCGGACTGTGGCATCGGCGTGTTTTCCATGGCCCAGGGTACGGTCTGGCGGTGTGCGCTGTTCAGCTCACGCGCCTGCTGGTCCGACTTGGGCACGTCGTTCCACATGGCTGCCGGGAAGCGGTTCCACAAATCAGCGTACTGCTTGCCCCACAAGCCGGTCCAGGTCATGCCGCTGATCAGCATCAACAACAGCAAGGCCGAACCCCAGAAACCGGTTACCGCGTGCAGGTCACGCCAGAGCAGCCGGCCGCGTGCCGTCAGCCGCGGCCAAAGCACGCCAGCGCCACTGCGCCCGCGCGGCCACCACAGGTACAGGCCCGATACCACCAGCACGATGCCCCAGCCCGCCGCCAGTTCCACCAGCCGGTCACCGACCGTGCCGACCATCAGCTCGCCATGCAGGGCGCGGGCGATGGCCTGCAGGTTCTGCTTGCCGTCCTGTTCGCCGAGGACCTTGCCGCTGTATGGGTCGACGAACACGTTCAGTTCGCGCCCGCCGTTATGCACCACGAACTGCGCACTGCGCGCGGCGTTCAGTGGCGGCAAGTACTGGGCGATGTGGCCCTTTGGGTAGGCTTGGCGCACTTCAGCCAGCATCGTGTCTGCGCCCTGCCGGTGCTGGCCGGCCTCGACCACCATCAGGTCGCGGTACAGCAGCGGGTCAAGCTGGGGCTTGAACAAATAGATGATCCCGGTGATTGCCAACAGGATCATGAACGGGGCCACGAACAGCCCCGCATAAAAATGCCAACGCCAGGCCAGGTTATAGAAAGAGACGCGTGTTCCTCTCATGGGAACCTCCTTTTTTGACCAGCTGAAAGGCGCAACCGAAGCTGCGCCCGTTGTTGTCAGAAGCTGAAGTCGACCTTGGTCCAGAAGGTCCTGCCTGGCTCGTTGACCGGCTGTGGATCTGTAGCCGGGTAGCCGAACCCGGCGTTCCCGGCCAGGTTCAAGTGCTCGGCGTAGGTTTTGTCGAACAGGTTGTCGACCCCTGCGCTGAGCTTGAGGTTGTTGTTCACCTTGTAGGTGCCGTTCAGGGAGAACACGCCGAAGCCGGCGCTCTTGTCGTAGTCCTTGCCGACGACGTTCCCTTGGTTTTCGGCAATGCGGTTCTGCGCCGCCACCAGCCGCCACAGTGCGCCGACGCTCCACACATCGCGGCTGTAGGTCAGGCCCAGGCGGCTTTCCAGGGGAGGCATTTGAGGTAGCGCCTTGCCGTCACTGCTGTTCTTGCCCCAAGCGTAGGCAAGCGTGGCGTCGGCCTTCCAGTTGTCAGTCAGCTGGTAGGCGGCGCCCAGTTCGCCACCCATGATGCGGGCGTCGATGTTCTGCGCCTGCGAGGTGCTCATGCCCATCATGCCGGTGCGGTAGTCGAACAGGATGTAGTCGCGAATCTGCCCGACATAGCCCGAAGCCCAGGCCTCCAGGCGCTCGGTGCGGTACTGGATGCCGAAGTCGAGCTGGGTGGTTTTCTCTGGCTTGATGCCGTCGAAGGCGTTGGCTGCCCCGGCGGGTGCCAGCTTGGGTGAGAACAGCTCCCAGTAGTCGGGGAAGCGCTGGGCGTGGCCGAGGCCGATGTAGGTGGTGGCTGGAATGGCTGCAAGGTCGTGCTCGTAGCGGATGAAACCGCTCGGCAGGGTGTCGGCACGGGTGTCGCCTTCGGTGGCGCTGGTTTTGCGGAAGTCACGCGCCGAGGCGCGGTCCAGACGGGCGCCGGTAATCAAGCGGTCCTCGCCGCTGACGTACCAGGTCAGTTCGCTGAAGGCGCCGTAGTTGTGGAAGTCGGCGTCCTTGGTCCAGGCTTGGCCCTTGTGTGCGTCCACACCCATACCGCCACGCTTGCGATGTTCGTTGGTTTGCGCGTCGATGCCGCTGATCAGCTGCACGTCGGCCCAGCGCCAGGTGGCCTTGATGCGTGCACCCATGGTGCGGCGGTCGACGTTGCTGACCATCGGCATGCCCATCATGCCGCTACCCGACGGCGTGCGCAGGCTGTAGTTGTCCATCACATGGTCGGCGTAGTTGTAGTAGACCTGCGCCTCGACTTTGTCGAGCACCTCGCCGAGGTTGGACTTTTCAAAGCGCAGGCCCAGGCTTTCGCGCTTGAACTGCGAGCCGTCCATGCCGCGCCCGGCGTAGCGGGCTTCGCCATCACCCTTGCCGGCCGTCAGTTCCAGCAAGGTGTCTTGGTCGGGTGTCCAGCCGAGGGCGACATCGCCGTTCCACTTGTCCCAGCGCGACGGCACGGTGTCGTTGTTGCCGTCGTGGTAGTCGTCCGAACGTGACTGGTTACCGACGAAGCGGGCATAGGCCTGACTGTTGCCAGCCGCGGCATCCAGCACCTTGTCGAAGCGGCCGTTGGAGCCGGCCAGCAGGCTTGCGTTGACGCGGCTGCCGAGGGTGCCGAATTTCTCCGGTTCGCGCTCGAAGAGGATGGTGCCCGCCGAGCCGCCGGGGCCCCAGATGACGCTCTGCGGGCCTTTGATCACGGTCAGGCGGTCGTAGGTTTCTGGCGAAATATAGGACGTGGGCGCGTCCATGCGATTGGGGCAGGCGCCAAGCATCAAGCCACCGTTGGTGAGGATGTTCAGGCGCGAGCCGAACATGCCGCGCAGTACCGGGTCGCCGTTGGTACCGCCGGCACGGATTGCCGAGAAGCCGGGGATGGTCTTCAGGTAGTCGGCGCCGTCGCTGGCCGGCACTGGCTGGCGCGGGTCTTTCGGGTTGGTGACCACGGTCAGCGGTGAACTCGGGGCCACGGCGGTGATCACCGTCGGGCTCAGCTCGGGTGCGTCGTGCACATGGCCTTCATGGCCAGGGTCGGCGGCCAGGGCCATGGGTGCGAGCAGCGAACCGCACAGGGCGGCGATGGTCCCACGCAGGGACAAGGCAAAAACAGGGGTGCAGCCGGACATAATGATTCCAGTCGATCAGTCATGAGTTAGCGCGAAGCCTCCTGGCTTCGTGCGCAAAATGTGGTTTCAGACGTTGATCGAAGAAGGCGGGGCGCGGCTGCGCGCACCAGGGAATACAGCCTGCCGGGCATGGCCCTGGTGCGTTGGCGCAAGCAGGTGGCTGGTGGGGACGATGCTGCCGGCGCTGAGCGGGCTGAGGGCCTGGGGCAGGGCCGGGCAGTTGAACAACAGGCTGCAGTAACCGCACTTTTCCCACATCACATGCAGCTGGCCATCGCCGCCGTGACCGTGGTGGGCGTCGCCGCCGTGCTGATGGGCAGCCGCCATCGGCATGTCCATCGGCATGTTCATGCCCGCGTGGTGGTCCATCGGCATCGACTGGGAAATCAGCGGGCCGATGAAGATCATCCACATGGCGAACAGGCTCAGCCATCCGCCACCGGCGCGCCTGAGGTCAGGGCGGGTGGTACGGCCGATGCTGTGGCGCGGCAGGCTCATGGCGCGTGCCTGTCAGCAGGTATCAGTGCGCGTGTTCGTGGGCTTGCGGCTGGTCCGCTGGCGCCTGCTTCTGCACGGCCACTTCGACGGTGATGTCGCCGGCCTTCTCGAAGTGCAGGGTCAACGGGAAGCGTTTGCCGTCGCTGAGCAGGCTACGGTCCTTGGGCTGCATCAGCATCACGTGGTAGGCGCCAGGGGCAAAGGTCAGGTCCTTGCCGGCAGGTACTACCACACTGGGCACCTGTTGCATCTTCATGGCGCCAGTGGCGCTCATGGCATGCTCGTGCAGTTGCGCGTCATCGCTGATGGGGCTGTCGACGCTGAGCAGGCGGTCATCGGCCTGGCCTTTGTTGTGCACCACGAAATACGCGGCGACGTTAGGCGCGTTGGGTGGCAACTGCAGCGACCACGGGTGAGCAATGTGCAGGTCACCCACGCTGTATTCGTGGGCATTGGCAAAGGCGCCAGGCAGCAGCAGGGCGGCCATGACGAGGGCGTGCTTGAGCATGGTGAATCTCCGTTTCCGTTCTGGTTCAGGCAGACAGCGTGATGAACTCAGGCTAGCGGAGAGGCACGAGGATTCAGCCCAGGCCAGAGCTGGCGGGGCGTGGGTGTGTACTTGGCAGGTGGCGGCAGCAGCCCGCTGAGCAGTGTCGGCGGGTTGTGCAACTGTGGCGGGTAGCCGGGCAGGGCCAGCAACGGCACGGCACCAGAACAGCACCAGCAGTTCATCATGCCGGCGCTGTCGTCACCTTGCGGGCCGAGGTCGATCTTGGCCAGGGCCTGAACGTCGACGTTGGCCTTGTTGGCCATGCTGGAACAGAAAGCCCCCCACAGCAGCTGCTCGGCCGGGCCCTTGGGCGCAGCAGAAGACAGCGGCATGGCCAGCAAGTTGAATAGCACTGCAAGGCAGGCTATCCAGGCAATGTGCCGACGTGGGGGCATGGAGAGATCCGGTCAGGAATCGTGGTGGCTATTGTAAGGCGGAGTATAGGTAAAAATGCCGGGGTGCGGTGAAGTGACGCAGGTGGCCTGGTAATGGGGGGGCTGCTGTGCAGCCCATCGCGACACAAGGCCGCTCCCACAGAATTGCGTCAGCCTCGAATACTGCGCTGTCCTGTGGGAGCAACTGTCTTGCTCAATTTCTAAAAGCTGGCGCGATCCCTGTGGGAGCGGCCTTGTGTCGCGATAGGGGCGCAAAGCGCCCCCGACACTCTCAAACCTTGTTGCGGCCCATCAACCCGCGCACGGTCTCTTGCAGGTCAGCCGGCAACACCACCACCTTGGCATTGCTGCTGCCCGCCAGGTTCTCCATCGCGCCCACATAGCGTTCGCCCAATAGGTACATCGCCGGTACGGTCTCGTTGCCCACCGCTTCCTTCACCAGCGAAATCGACCGCGCCGAGGCCTCGGCCAGGCTGATCTGCGCCTCGGCATCCAGCCTGGCCGCCTGCAAGCGCGCCTCTGCTTCGAGGATCGCCGCCTGTTTGGCCCCTTCGGCGCGGGTGACGTCGGCCTTGCGCTCACGCTCGGCTGCGGCCTGGCGTTCCATGGCCAACTGCATGTTTTCCGAAGGTTTGATGTCTTGAATTTCCACCGAGCGCACGGTCACGCCCCAGTCTTCGGTCTGCTCGGACATTGCATCGCGCAGACGGGCCTTGATCTGCTCGCGGCTGGACAGCGCCTCGTCGAGGTCCATTGCACCGACGATGGCGCGCAGCGAGGTCATGGTCAGGCTGGTGACGGCGAACGAGAAGTCCTGCACGCCATACGAGGCTTTCTGCGGGTCGACTACCTTGGCGAAACACAGGGCGTTGGCGACGATTACCGCGTTGTCCTTGGTGATGATTTCCTGCTGCTGCACATCGAGGATGATGTCCTTGGTCGGCAGGCGGTAGGCGACCACGTCCATGTAGGGGATGACAATGTTCAGGCCCGGCTTGAGGGTGCTGTGGTAGCGGCCCAGGCGCTCGACGATCCATTCCTCGCCCTGGGGCACGATGCGTACCCCCTTGAACACGGTGATCAGGACGAACAGGGCAATGGCGCCGACGACGATGAGGCTGGTCATGCTGCAAAATTCCTTTTAATGCGGATTCAGGCCCGGATAACGCGGGCGGTGTTCCCCTCGATGGCGGTCAGGCGTACCCGCTCGCCGGCAGCGATCTGGCCATCGGCGATGCAGGTCCATTCTTCGTTGCCGAGGATCGGCTTCTGGAAGCGTACGCGGCCTTTCTGGAACTCCGACACGGGAGCGGTCAGCAGGCCCACTTCGCCGATCACGCTGTCGGCGGTCCAGCGCACATCCGGCTGCTTGCGCCGAAACACTTTGAACCACAGCACAGTGGTGGCCGACGACAGCAGTACCCACAGCAGGACCTGCATGTCCAGTTGCAGGCTGGGTGCGGCGAGCGAGATAAGCGAGACCAGCACGGCGCCGATGCCGAACCAGAGTATGAAGAACGTTGGGAGGACCAGTTCAAGCAGGATCAGCGCGATGCCGAAGACCAGCCAGATCCACCATTGCATTTCCATATGGGTGAAACCTTCCGGGGGAGGGGCGTCGAGTTTAAGGCAGCAGAGCGGCAACGGGCCACTGGGTTAGTTGGAAGAAAAGTCTGAAATCTTTGTAGGAGTGCCTGTGTGTCGCGAAAAGGCAGCGCCTAGAGGGCGAGCGCTGTTGCCAGGTCCGCCAGTGAGTCGAATGTCCGGTCCACCTCCGGCAGTGTCGGACGTTTCAGGACAAGCACCGGCACGCCAAGCTCCCGTGCTACCTCCAGCTTCGGCTCGGTCGCCACACTGCCGCTGTTCTTGCTGATCAGCACATCGATGTGGCGGCGCTGGAACAACGCCCGTTCATCTTCGATATGGAACGGCCCACGTGCGCCAATCACTTCACAGCGCTCGTTGCCAGGGCACGCCTCCAGCGCACGCAAGGTCCAGAACTGCTCTGGCGGAATCTCGTCCAGGTGCTGCAGCGGCTCGCGTCCTAGCGTGAACAGTGGCCTGCGGAACGGCTTCAGTGCTTCGATCAACCCTGCCCAATCCTCGACTTCTCGCCAGTCGTCCCCTGCTTGCGCCTGCCAGGCGGGACGACGCAAGGCCCAGCACGGGATGCCGACGTTGCGTGCGGCGCTGGCGGCATTGCGGCTGATTTGCGCGGCATAGGGATGGGTGGCGTCGATCAGCAGGGTGATGCCCGCCTCGCGCAGGTAGCGGGTCAGGCCCTCGACACCGCCATAGCCCCCGACCCGCACCTGGCATTCCAAGCCCTGCGGCACGCGGCCGATACCGGCCAGGCTGTAGACATGTCGAGGCCCGAGTTGGCGGGCCATCGCCAGGGCTTCAGTGACCCCCCCCAGCAACAGGATGCGCGCAGTCATTGCACACCCGCCTGGCCGACGATGCCGCCTTGGCGGTCGATGGCGAACACCTCCACGTGCACCTGCGCCGGCACGACGCTACGGGCGAAGGCCAGGGCGTGGGCACACACCGCGTCACCCAGGGCAATGCCGGCCGCATGAGCCAGGGCGAGCGCTTGCTGGCTGGTGTTGGCACCGCTGATGGCAGCCTGCAACGCCTCGTCAGCGCCAATGTCTGCGGCCCAACCTGCCAGTTGCGGCAAGTCGATGCTGGAGTGACGACTGTGCAGGTCCATGTGGCCGGCGGCCAGTTTGCTGATCTTGCCGAAGCCGCCGCACAGGGTCAGGCGCGGCACCGGTACCTTGCGCAGGTGCTTGAGCACCGCGCCGACGAAATCGCCCATTTCGATCAGGGCGATTTCCGGCAGACCGTAGACGCGGCGCATGGTGTCTTCGCTGGCATTGCCGGTGCACGCGGCTATGTGCGTGTAGCCATTGGTGTGGGCCACGTCGATGCCTTGGTGAATCGAGGCAATGTAGGCCGCGCAGGAGAACGGCCGGACGATGCCGCTGGTGCCGAGGATCGACAGCCCGCCGAGGATGCCCAGACGCGGGTTCATGGTTTTCAGGGCCAGTTGCTCACCACCTTGCACATTGACCGTGACTTCGAAGCCGCCAAGGTAGCCGTACGCGTCGGCCAGGTGTTGCAGGTGTTCACTGATCATGCGCCGAGGCACCGGGTTGATGGCCGGTTCACCCACCGCCAGCACCAGCCCCGGCCGGGTCACCGTGCCCACGCCGCTGCCGGCGACAAAACCAATGCCAGGTTCCGCCAGCAGGCGCACCTGGCTATAGACCAGGGCACCGTGGGTCACGTCCGGGTCGTCACCCGCATCCTTGAGGGTACCGGCTTCGGCGCACTCGCCGATCAGGCGGCAGAATTCCAGGCGCATCTGCACGACCTTGCCTTTGGGCAGGGTGATGTCCACCGCATCATCACGCTGCCCGGTGAGCAGCAGCTTGGCCGCTGCCAGGCTGGTGGCGGTGGCGCAGCTGCCGGTGGTAAGGCCGCTGCGCAGAGGCGCGGGCTGTTCGCGGGTTTCTTCACGCATCGGCGGGTTTCAGTACTTCCAGAAGGGTGATCGGCAGCGCCTGGCGCCAGGTGTCGAACGCACCCAAGGGCTGGGCATGAGCGACATGGATACGGGTCAGCTCACCACCGTGCTGTTCGCGAAAGTGCGCCAGGGCCAGTTCGCTTTGCAGGGTGACGGCGTTGGCCACCAGGCGGCCGCCGGGGCGCAGGCTTGCCCAGCACAGGTCCAGTACACCTGCGCGGGTAACGCCGCCTCCGATGAAGATTGCATCCGGTTGCTCCAGGCCTTGCAGCGCCGCTGGCGCTTTGCCGCGAACCAGTTGCAGACCGGGTACACCCAATGCATCGCGGTTATGCTCGATCAAACCCTGGCGGCCTTCGTCGGCCTCGATGGCCAGCGCGCGGCATGCCGGGTGGGCACGCATCCATTCGATGCCGATCGAGCCGCAGCCCGCACCGACATCCCACAAAAGTTCGCCGGGTTGCGGTGCCAGGCGCGCCAGGGTGATGGCGCGGACATCGCGCTTGGTCAACTGGCCATCGTGCCGGTATGCGGCGTCTGGCAGCCCGGCCAGTCGGTGCAGGCGGGGCGCATCGGGCGTAGCCAGGCATTCGACGGCGACCAGGTTGAGCGCCGCGATACCGGTGTGCGGCCAGTCCTGGGCGGTTCCGGCCAGTGCACGTTCGTCCACGCCCCCCAAGTGCTCGAACACCTGCAGGCGGCTTGGGCCGAAGCCTTGCCCGCGCAGCTGCGCGGCAATTGCCGCCGGGCTGTCGCCATCGTTGCTCAGCACCAGCAGGCGCATGCCGCTGTGCAAGTGGGCATTGAGCGCTGCCAGGGGGCGGGCCACCAGCGACACCACCTGCAGGTCCTGCAGCGGCCAGCCCAGGCGGGCAGCGGCCAGGGCGCAGGAAGAGGGCATCGACAGCACGCGCATTTCTGCAGCAGGCACCTGGCGCGCCAGGCTGGCACCGACGCCGTAGAACATAGGGTCACCGCTGGCCAGCACGCACACCGGCTCGCCGCGCAGGTTCAACACCGGGGCCAACGAGAACGGGCTGGGCCAGGCCAGCTGTTCCGCGGTCACGCAACGTGGCAGCAAGGCCAGCTGGCGTGGGCTGCCGAAGACCCGCCCAGCGCCCAGCAGGGCGCGCCGGGCCTGTTTGCCCAGGCCGCTGAAGCCGTCTTCGCCGATGCCTACTACTGTCAGCCAGGGTGTCATGTATTTCGATCCGCCATTTTTGGGGCCGCTTCGCGCCCCTTCGCGGGCAAGCCCGCTCCTACAGATACAGGGCAGCCTGTGCAGCCTGCAGTGATCCTGTGGAAGCGGGCGAGCCCGCGAAGAAGGCGACGCGGTCCTGAATTTCTACTTAATCGCCGAGGATGCTCGACCACCGGCTTTTCATGCCGCCGGACAAAGCAGGCATAATACCGCGCCTTCTACACTCAAGCGCATTTTCACAGACTGCCGGATGCCCCTTTGACGCAGGCCCATGCCCCCCACGTATCGCCCCGCCCCTCGGCCTGCCCGGGGTTGTGGCGCATTGTCAGTGCCCGTGATGGCGGTATCTGCCGCATCAAGCTGCCGGGTGGCCTGCTGCTGGCCGAGCAGGCTGAAGCCGTGGCGGCGGCGGCGGAGCGTTTTGCTGGCGGCGTGATCGAGGCGACCAACCGTGGCAACCTGCAGATTCGCGGCATTGGCAGCGAGCATCGCGCTTTGGTCGAGGCACTGCTCGCAGCCGGCCTGGGACCACGCGATGCCGCGGGTGACGATGTGCGCAACGTGATGCTCAGCCCGCTGGCCGGGCATGACCCGCTCATGCTGCTGGACGCCCGGCCGCTGGCCGGGCAGATCCTCGACCTGTTGGAAGGCACCCCGCGCTTTCACCAGCTGTCGGCCAAGTTCGCTGTGCAGCTGGATGCAGGCGAGCGCCTGGCGATGCTCGAACACCCCCATGACCTGTGGCTGTCGCCCCTGCACCTGGATCAGCAGGCCTGGCTGGCGTTTGGCCTGGCAGGTTGCCCGGCAGAGGGCCAGGCGCTCGGTGCGGTGCCGCTGGCGCAGGGCCTGATGCTGGTGCGCGCCGTGCTGGAGCGCTTCCTCGATCTGGCATCCCCGACGCAGACGCGCATGCGCCAGCTGCTTGAGGTGTACCCGCCAGCTGATTTTGTCGCTGGGCTCGGCCTGGACATCCGCCGCGATGCCGCCGTGCTCACGTGGCGGCGTGAACAGCACCGCGCCTCGTGGTTGGGCAGGTTGCCCCAGGCGCAGGGTGTTGCCCTTGGCGTTGCCCCGCCGCAAGGCCGCCTGACCCCCGCGATGCTGCGTGGCGCCGCACGTATTGCCCGTGAAAAGGGCGATGCCAGCATGCGCCTTAGCCCCTGGCAAAGCCTGGTGCTGACCAACCTGCAAGCGCAGCACATCGATCAGGCCCTGGCCGAACTGTCTGCGCTGGGGTTGCTGTGCCACGACCGTGAACCCCTGGCGCGTATCAGCGCCTGCACCGGTGCCAGCGGCTGCGCCAAGGCCCTTGCCGAGACCAAGGCTGACGCCGTTGTCCTGGCCGCGCTGCTGGGCCCTGGCGTGCCGGCCAGCGTGCACCTGTCCGGCTGCCCCCGTTCCTGTGCTGTGGCCCATGTTGCCCCGGCCACCTTGCTGGCCCGTTCGCCGGGCCGTTACGACTTGTATCTGCGTGATG
This sequence comes from Pseudomonas sp. USTB-Z, assembly GCF_019691255.1. Lineage (NCBI taxonomy): Bacteria > Pseudomonadati > Pseudomonadota > Gammaproteobacteria > Pseudomonadales > Pseudomonadaceae > Pseudomonas > Pseudomonas sp. USTB-Z. The sequence continues at coordinate 70,818 of NZ_JAECZP010000001.1, read as the reverse complement.
CGCGCCAGCCGGGTTTCGGTGCCCTGCGCGCCACCGACCTTACCTTGAATGAAGCAGGCGCCATGCTCGACCTGCCGACGGAGCACCTTGATGATTGACTACATCCGCGATGGTCAGGAGATCTATCGCAACTCCTTCCGGATCATCCGTGAGGAAGCCCGACTCGAGCGGATCCCCGCAGACCTTGAAAAGCTCGCCGTGCGCGTGATCCACGCCTGTGGCATGGTCGACGCCATCGATGGCCTGCAGTTCTCCGACGGTGCCGGCCGGGCCGGGCGTGAGGCGCTGCTCAACGGCGCGCCGATCCTGTGCGATGCGCACATGGTGGCCGAAGGGATCACCCGGGCCCGCTTGCCAGCTGACAACAAAGTCATCTGCACCCTGCGTGACCCCAGCGTGCCGGGCCTGGCCAAAGACGCCGGCAACACCCGCTCCGCCGTAGCACTGGAACTGTGGCGCCCTTACCTGGAGGGCAGCGTGGTGGTCATCGGCAATGCCCCGACTGCGCTGTTCTACCTGTTGGAAATGCTCGATGCCGGCGCGCCCAAGCCGGCGCTGATCCTCGGCTTCCCGGTCGGTTTCGTCGGCGCTGCCGAGTCAAAGGCCATGCTCGCCGCCGACAGCCGTGGCGTGCCGTTCGTGATCATGCAAGGCCGCCTGGGCGGCAGCGCGATGGCCGCCGCGGCGGTCAACGCCCTGGCCACGGAGGTGGAATGATGGCCCCGCGCGGACGACTGCTTGGCCTGGGCGTGGGCCCTGGCGATCCTGAACTGATTACCCTCAAGGCCCTGCGCCTGTTGCGTGAGGCACCGGTGGTCGGCTACTTCGTGGCCAAGGGCAAGCGTGGCAATGCCTTCGGCATTATCGAGGCGCACCTGCAGCCCGAGCAGACCCTGCTGCCGCTGGTCTACCCGGTCACCACCGAAGTGCTGCCGGCGCCGCTGTCCTATGAGCAAGTAATCAGCGACTTCTACGACGAAGCCAGCGTACAGGTGGCCGAGCACCTGGATGCCGGCCGCGACGTGGCGGTGATTTGCGAAGGCGACCCGTTCTTCTATGGCTCCTACATGTACTTGCATGACCGCCTGGCGCAGCGCTACGAGGCAGAAGTGATTCCCGGTGTCTGCTCCATGCTCGGTGGCGCTTCGGTGCTGGGGGCGCCGCTGGTGTACCGCAACCAGAGCCTGTCGGTGTTGTCTGGCGTGTTGCCCGCTGAAGAGCTCAAGCGCCGTTTGGCCGATGCCGATGCAGCGGTGATCATGAAACTTGGGCGCAACTTCCCCAAGGTGCGCGAAGTGCTGGCCGACCTGGGCCTGGATGGGCGTGCGCTGTATGTGGAGCGGGCAACCATGGCCAACCAGAAGATCGTGCCGCTGGACCAGGTCGACCCGCAGTCGTCGCCGTACTTCTCGCTGATCATCGTGCCGGGGGAAAAATGGCAGGGCTGAACATGCACAGGGCCCCGGCCATCGTCATTCTCGGCCCGGGCAGCCTGACGACGGCGCAGCGTATCCAGGCCTGTTATCCGCAGGCCACGATCCATGGCCTCGAGGGGCGTGTCGAGGGTGCGGACCAGTCGTACGTGTCGTTCGGCGATACCCTGCGCGGGTTGTATCAGCAAGACACGCCGATCATTGCGTTGTGCGCCGCGGGTATCGTTATCCGTAGCCTGGCCGCTCTGCTCAGCGAGAAGGGCAGCGAGCCGCCGGTACTGGCCGTGGCCGAGGATGGTAGCGCGGTAGTGCCGTTGCTCGGAGGCCTCGGTGGGGTGAACGTGATGGCGCGGGAAATCGCTGATGTGCTGGGCGTTTCCGCGGCCATCACCACCAGTGGCGAGCTGCGCTTCGGTACTTGCCTGCTGAACCCGCCGCAGGGCTATGCATTGGCCGATATCGAGCAAGGCAAGCGCTTTGTATCCGACCTGCTGGCGGGTGAGTCCGTGCGTATCGAAGGTAACGCACCGTGGCTGCAGCTGGCGCAGTTGCCCGCCAGCGAAGCGGCGCAGCGCACCATCCATGTGGGGCATCAGGCGCGCCCGGCCAACCGCGACGAGCTGCTGATCCACCCGCGCCAGGTGGTCGTGGGCGTTGCAGGTGGCAATCTGCACAGTATTCGCGCAGCACTGCAGCAGGCCGGCATCGCCGAGCCCTCGGTAGCCTGCGTGCTGGCAGACGAGCGAACCATGGCCGACAGCGCGTTGCACGAAGCTGCGCAGGCCCTGGGTGTCCCTTTGCGCTTCGCCCCCCGCTCTGGCGATGTGGCCAGCATGGTCGCTGCGGCGGTGCCCGATGCCGAGTTGATAGCGCTTGAAGAAGTCGTGGTCGCGGTGGCGCCTGCCCCGGTCGACGTGGCGCAGGTCGGCCGCCGTCGCGGTCGCCTGGCGGTCATCGGCCTTGGCCCAGGTGCGGCGGAACTGATGGTGCCGGCGGTCAAGGCCGAACTTGCGCAGGCCGAAGATGTGCTCGGTTACGAAACCTACGTGCGCATGGCTGGCCCGTTCCGCGACGACCAGGTGCTGCACTGCACCGACAACCGCGAAGAGATGCAACGCGCCCGACATGCCTTCGAACTGGCGGCCCAAGGCCGTTCGGTGGTGGTGGTGTCGTCAGGTGACCCGGGCGTTTTCGCCATGGCCGCTGCGGTGCTCGAAGCATTGCACGAATCCAGCGACCCCACCTGGCACCGCGTTGACCTGCAGATCTTGCCGGGGGTTTCAGCCTCGCTGGCAACCGCCGCCCAAGCAGGTGCACCGCTGGGGCATGACTTCTGCGTGATGTCGCTGTCGGACAACCTCAAGCCCTGGTCGATCATTGAAAAGCGCCTGGACCTGGCTGCCCAGGCCGACCTGGTGCTGGCCTTCTACAACCCGATCTCCAAGGCCAGGCCGCACCAGCTCGGTGTCGCCCTGGAGGTTGTGCGCCGCCACCGTGACGGGAACACGCCTGTAGTCCTTGGCCGTGACATCGGTAGGCCGGGGCAGACGCTGAAGGTAGTCACCTTGGCCGAACTGCTGCCAGAAATGGTCGACATGCGCACCATGGTGCTGGTTGGGTCTTCCACTACCTGCACTTTCGACCGCGCAGCGGGTGGGGTTTGGGTCTATACCCCGCGCTGGTATGGCGCAAAGCCGTAAGCGGCGGCAGCGTGGGCAGATGAGGAACTGCTTCGTGGCAGATTGAGGTAAAGGTCACAGGTAGGTTTGCGGCTGGAGCTATTTGGCTCCAACCGTACCCTTCCTGGAGACCTTTCCCATGACGACCGATAAAGAGAAGCTTCAGCTTCAGGTTCTGCCGGACAAGAATCTGTTCGTGTTCCCCGACCTGATGGGTGAGCAAAACCGCGATGCTGCAAAGGCTTGTCATGCCCTGGCCACGCAAGGTGCCAACAAGCAGCATGACCCTATCCGTGAAACGCAACTCTGGTTCAAACACTACATCTACCTGATGTCCAAGATGGGCTGGGCGCCGACCAATGTCGATGTACAGCAGGTCACTGAACGCAATATGCGCCTTGAGGTCAGCAACTTGCTGGGCAAGGGCCTGCAGGCGGCATATGGCGTTTTCACTGGCGATGTGGCAACCGCCCTGGACAATCTCGGCAAAACGGTTGTTTCAGCCTTGGCCGCCAGCACCAAAAACGTCGAGTTGCTCGACCGCAAGTCGGTCGAAGATGACCGAACCGGGCTGAGCCTTGCCAAGTGCGAGCAAACGGACGGCGGCCAAGTGGCGATGCTGGTCAGTGCGATCCAGACCGACGCCAAGCCTGACAAGGCTGCCAACTATCTGCTGGTCAAGTGGGAAAGCAACGGTACTTCCAACTTTGCTTGTGGTGCGGTGTTGAATTTCGATAAGCGCCAATACGACAAAGTTCGCGCCATTGTAGAAACCAAACTTGACGACAATGCCCTGCAGGTCCTGCTGGCACTGGAACTCTGACGATGAAGTTGGCCTGTCGACACGGCGTCGACGGGCCTGGAGGGCATACTGATGCACGCCAATTACACGTTATGGTTGAACGGCAATAGCTTGGTATTGATCGACAACAATGTCAGTGCTTCACGAGCAGAAGCACTGTTGGATGTTCAACTGGCAGCCTACCTGACCGCTAGCAAGGGTCACGCCCTTCAGGACGCTGAGTGGCACAAGGAGTATCTGCGAATTCAGGGTAACTTCGGCTGCACTGTCGCGACCTTGCATTCCGGCGCCGTGCCTGCTGCACCCGCAGTGGCCTGTGAACCGTGGAGCATGTTGCGGGCCAAGCTCTTGGCAGGTGTGCCCAGCGCCCTGCAGGGGCCGGTAGCCACATGCCTCGACGCCTATTCCGCCCAACCCGACGGTGCCATAGAACAGTTGTTATGGGCCGAATGTGTTCGGCCCCCGGACGATAAAGGCATGAGCCATGTACGTATGGAGTTGCGCCTGATACTGGCCGATTCAGGGGTCATCAGTACCGAGTTGGGCTTTAGCACAACAGAGCATCTGGGGATGGATTGGCTGTGGCAGCCGCTGAATCTTGCGAGTGCCCATGCCGCTCAGCAGTTCGATGCCAATTATTTCACCCATGAAAAAGTGATCAGTTCGATAAGTACGGGCTTGCATGACGCTATCAAGGTCAAGCAATTGCAGTACCGCAGCCAGGTCAAACGTGCGACAACATCAGGAGTCGAAGATGAGTGAGTTCAATCAAGGTGCCGCCAGTGGCAAACTCGTCCACAGCAGCCTGCTGTCATTCTTGCCAGGTGTTAGCCGCGAAGCCCGTGACGACATCCTGCTGGCCAATGCGTTTGCCCAGCAAGTTGCCTGGGGGGACTTCAACGAAGGCCTGGAGCCGGACTGGTTCAGAAACTACTGGCGTAACCTTGCGTTTCTGGGCTTTGATGGCAAGCTCGCGCCCACGGCGACTCGACCGGGGCCGGACAGGGCCAGCCTTGCCGAGCAGGCGCTTGCCCAGATTCGTCAGAAAGGCTCCGCCGGTCATTATCAATCTGCCCAGTCGTCGCTTCAGGCACTGCGCAATGACAGCCAGGCATTGACCGCGTTTGAATCCAGGGCAGTCTCCAAAGCGGTCGGGCGCTTTCAGTTGCTGCCTTGCTCACAGCAGTCGAGCGGCTTCATCGACATGGTGTTGGTGCATATGGAAATGTCGATGAAAAAGACCTCCAAGGGCTTCTTGTTCATGCAGTTGAACAGTGAAGTAAAACTCCTGGACATGCGTGTCGAAGTGATCCACTTCAACTTGCAGGGGTTCCGCGAAGACTACCGCAAGCGGGCCCAGGCCAGTGTCGACAAACAAAATGGCAAGGCGATCCTTGAGCTGCAGTTGTAGGCCTGCGGCCTACCGGCCTGGACAGCTTAGGCTCTGCACCCTAGGGCAGCAGGTAACCGCGAATCCCGGTAAAGATGATCTGTGCTGCCAGGGCACAGACGAATAGCCCCATCAGGCGGCTGACGATTTGCAAACCCTGGTCACCGAGCAGGCGCTCGATACCGTGCGATAGATACAGCACCAGCCCTACGGTAAAGCTGGCCAGGGCAATGCTGACGATGGCCAGCAGTTTTTCATCCCAGTGCGGCTGGCTCACCCCCATCACCAACAGGGCACCGATGGTACCGGGGCCAACGGTCAGCGGAATGGTCAGCGGTACGATGGTCACATCCTGCTGCACGTTGTCGGCCTGTACCGCCGGCTTGCCCTGGGCCATGCCCAGGGCTGAAATGAACAGCACGCTGCCGGCACCGATGCGGAAGGCATCGGCGGTGATGCCGAAAATGCCGAAGATCGCGCGCCCGAACAGGTACAGCATCACGCTGGCGACCAAGGCTGCGAACGCGACCTTCCAGGCCAGTTGCTTGCGCTCCTTGCTGGAGTGGCCGCGGGTCAGGCTGATGAAACACGACAGCACGAAGAACGGGCTGTAGAGCACGAGCATTTTCAGGTAGACGCTGAACAACTCATGGAGCATGAGCAGTGTTCCTTGGGTGTATGCCGGCGCGGCCTTGTGTCGCGAGGCCGCTCCTGCAAGAGCATTGGATATCGGTCAGGACGTATGTGCCGGGTCCACCTTGGCTTCCCGGTGATTGGCCCAGTATTGAATCAGCTCGCGCAACTGCGACAACTCCACTGGCTTGGCCATGTGTCCGTCCATGCCTGCCAGCCGCGCGCGTTCCTTGTGTTCGGCCAGGATGTGCGCAGTCAGTGCCACTACCGGCGTGCGCTGGCGCTGGTTGTCAGCTTCCCAGGCACGCAACTGCTGAGTGGCCGAGAAGCCGTCCAGTATCGGCATCTCGCAGTCCATCAACACCAGGTCATAATGCTGCGCTTTCATCGCCTGCAAGGCCTCTTCGCCATTGCAGGCGGTATCGGGCTTGAGGTTGAGCTTGCCAAGCATGCTGCGGATCACCTTGGTCGAGATGCTGTTGTCTTCGGCGACCAGCACGCGGAAGTCGCCTGGCAGGTCCAGCGCCTGCGGGATGCCAGGCAGGCTGGCAGGTATCGCCTGTTCGCGGCCGCGCTGGGCCAGCTCCTCGGCCAGGGTGGTCTTCAACGTATAACCGGCCACCGGCTTGGCCAGTATTCGCTTGACCCCTGCGTTGCGCGCGATGACTTTGCTCGGCGCATTGCTGATGCCGGTGAGCATCACCACCAGAATGTCGTGGTTCAGGCTCGGGTCTTCCTTGATCTTGGCGGCCAGCTGCATGCCGGTCATGCCGGGCATGTTCTGGTCCAGCAGCACCGCGTCGAAGTAGTCGCGCAGGTGCGCCTTGGTGCGCAAAAGGGCCAGCGCCTCCTTGCCCGACGGCACCGCGCTGACGTTCATGCCCCAGGCGCTGCACTGCTGTACAAGCACCTTGCGGCACGTGTCGTTGTCGTCCACTACCAGCACGCGGGCATCGCGCAGCGGGCTGTCGAGGTCCGCCGGTGGCTGTTCCAGGCGTGAAGGGTCCAGCGGCAAGGTCAGCCACAGGGTGTTGCCCATGCCGGTGTTGCTCTTGATGCCGAACTCGCCCTGCATCAGACCGATCAACTGTTTGGCGATGACCAGCCCCAGGTGGCCGCCCAGCTTGTTGCTGGAAAGGAAGTGGTGGCTGTGCAACTCGGCCTGCAGCAAGGCTTCACGGTCGGCAGCGGGCAACGGTTCACCGCTGTCCTGCACGGCGATACGCAGGCGTGGCACCTCGCCGCGTTGATCCAGCGCCACCACCAGCAGGATCTCGCCCTGGTCGGTATTTTTCAGGGCGTTTTCCAGCAGGCTCGACAAGGCCTGGCGCAGGCGCGTCGGGTCTCCGCTGATAACCCGCGGTACTTGTGGCTGGGTGAAGCTGATCAGCTCGATGTTCTGTTGCTCGGCCTTGGCGCGGAAGATGTTCAGGCAATCCTCGATCAGCGCGTTAAGGTCGAACTGCACATCATCCAGCTCGATTTGCCGGGATTCCAGCTTGGAAATGTCCAGAATTTCGTTGATCAGCGTCAGCAGCTCGTTGCCGGCGCTGTGGATGGTCTGCACATAATCACGTTGCTTCACCGACAGCGGTGTACCCAGCAGCAGTTCAGTCATGCCTAGCACGCCGTTCATCGGGGTGCGGATTTCGTGGCTGATCTTGGCCAGGAACTCGGCTTTGGCGTTGATTTCCGCATCGCTGGCGGCCAGTGCACGGCTGGCGCTGAAACGCTCCTCGCTTATGCGCCGCAGCCGTTCACTGACCGCCAGGTTGAGCAGCAGGCCACTGACCACGGTCAGGCCCAGCAGGATACACAGCAGCCAGGGTGTCGAGGTGCGTGTCAGACCCAGCAGGGCTGGCAGCAGTACCAGGCCTCCGAGGTTGAACACCACCATGGCCAGGCTGAACAGGCGTCCGGGTGCATAACCCTTGAACCAGTGGTAGCTGCTGACCAGCAGCATGCTCACGCTGCCCAGCGCCATCAGGGCGTAGGTCATCAGGTTCAGTGGCAGAGTATCGACGAACAGCAGCACCAGGCCACTGAGCCCGACAATCAGCATCTCACCTTGCAGCAGGCGGTTAAGCCGTGGCGAATTGCACGGCGAAAAGAAATGTTGGGTGAAGTACAACCCGGACAGGCCGGCCAGGACCAGCGTCAGATAGGCGGCAGGCGTTTGCGCACTGTGCCACACATGCCACCAAGGGCCGCTGAGGTTCAACAGGATCAGGCCGCTGAGCAGCATCAGGCCGTGGTACAGCGCCAGGATCAGGGTGGTGCTGGAGCGGGTGTAGAGGAAGCGGATCAGGTTGTGCATGATCAGCATGATCAGGCCGCCGAACAGCATGCCGAACAGCAGCGGCTGGCGTTGATCCGAGGCTGCCTCGGCCGCAGGCTCAAGGCTGATGGCCGGACGCAGCTGGTGCTCTGAGACCAGGCGCAAGTAGATGTCCAGCGGTTGCCTGCTGTTGGGCAGGGGCAATACATGGTCGCTGCCACGCAGGGTCGGGCTGGCATTGCCGGCCTGGCGCCCGTGGTGCAGCTGACGCAGAAGTTGTTCGCCTTCGAGGGCGTAGAGGTCCAGGCCAGAAAGGTCCGGGGCAAATACCCGCAGCAGCTGCTCCTGGTCACCTGGTGCCAGACGATAGTGCAGCCACAAGGCCTGTCCAGCCGGGGCAGCATCAAGGTCGGCGAGAGGCAGTGGGCTGAACTGGTTGCGATAGCGCTCGGAGCGCACATCGCTCAGTTGCAGGTTGGCCTGTTCGTCGAGCAGAACGGTCCAGCCTCCGTCATGTTCGGCCGCAGCCGGAATCATGCAGAGCAGGGTCAGCAAGCTGACGATCAGAGCTGAGGCAATCCGAAGCCGACGCACTACGAAATCCCTTCTTGGCCGATGTGCCGGGTACTCACTATGCGCGGCGCGCCAAGTCGAAGGCAAGGCCCATTCCGGGCCCTGTCGACGAGCCGGATGCCGCAGGCTGAAACCGCTACGGCATACCGGTAGTACTTACTGCTGGTGCTCACCGCGCTCGCGGGCGATGGCCCGATAGCCGATGTCGGAACGGTAGAAGCTGCCGTTCCAGCTGACTTCCTTGGCCAGGCGATAAGCCTGCTGCTGCGCGTCGGCAACGGTGCTGCCCATGGCGGTGGCACACAGCACGCGCCCGCCGTTGGTGGTTACCTTGCCATCCTTGAGCGCAGTACCGGCATGGAATACCTTGCCTTCGATCTTGGCGGCAGCGTCCAGGCCGTTGATCACGTCGCCCTTGGCGTAGTCGCCCGGGTAACCGCCCGCTGCCAGGACCACGCCCAGGCTCGGGCGCGGGTCCCACTGCGCTTCGACCTTGTCCAGTGCCTTGGCGAATGCAGCTTCCACCAGCAGTACCAGGCTCGACTCCAGGCGCAGCATGACCGGCTGGGTTTCCGGGTCGCCGAAGCGGCAGTTGAACTCGATGACCTTGGGGTTGCCCGCCTTGTCGATCATCAGGCCGGCGTAGAGGAAGCCGGTGTAGACGTTGCCTTCCTCGGCCATGCCGCGCACGGTTGGCCAGATCACCTGGTCCATCACGCGCTGGTGCACGTCGGCGGTAACCACCGGGGCAGGGGAGTAGGCGCCCATGCCGCCCGTGTTCGGGCCGGTATCCTGGTCGCCGACGCGCTTGTGGTCCTGGCTGGTGGCCATGGGCAGCACATTGTGGCCGTCGACCATGACGATGAAGCTGGCTTCTTCGCCGTCGAGAAACTCTTCGATCACGACACGCGAACCTGCTTCACCGAAGGCGTTGCCAGCCAGCATGTCACGCACGGCGGCTTCGGCTTCTTCCAGCGTCATGGCGACGATCACGCCCTTGCCGGCCGCCAGGCCATCGGCCTTGATCACGATTGGCGCGCCTTTTTCCTGCAGATAGGCCAGCGCTGGCTCGATCTCGGTGAAATTCTGGTAGTCGGCGGTCGGGATCTTGTGACGTGCCAGGAAATCCTTGGTGAAGGCCTTGGAGCCTTCCAGCTGGGCCGCGCCCTTGGTTGGGCCGAAGCAGTCCAGGCCGCGGCTGCGGAACAGGTCGACCACGCCGATAACCAGCGGTGCTTCCGGGCCGACGATGGTCAGGTCGACGTTTTTCTCGGCGAAGTCGGCCAGTTGCTCCAGGGCACACACGTCGATGGCGACGTTCTCGCACTTGGCTTCAATGGCGGTACCGGCGTTGCCCGGTGCAACGAAGACTTTCTCGACGCGTGGGTCCTGGGCGACTTTCCAGGCCAGGGCGTGCTCGCGGCCGCCGCTGCCGATGATCAAAACTTTCATGTCAAAACCTCGATTCAAGTGATCCCGTGGCTTGCGCCGAACGCTGTGGGAGCGGGCTTGCCCGCGAATGCGGCGGTGAATCCACCATCGTATTCGCGGACAAGCCCGCTCCCACAGGATCTCGACTCGCCTCGGGACCCGCGTAATTAGTGGCGGAAGTGGCGCATGCCAGTGAAGACCATCGCGATGCCGGCCTCGTCGGCAGCAGCGATGACTTCAGCATCACGCATCGAACCACCCGGCTGGATCACGGCGCTGATACCCACTTTAGCTGCATTGTCGATACCGTCACGGAACGGGAAGAATGCATCCGACGCCATGACCGCGCCCTGCACCTGCAGGCCAGCGTGCTCGGCCTTGATTGCAGCGATGCGGGCGGAGTTGACGCGGCTCATCTGGCCGGCGCCGACGCCGATGGTCTGGCGCTGCTTGGCGTAGACAATGGCGTTGGACTTGACGAACTTGGCCACTTTCCAGGCGAATACCAGGTCGTGGATCTCTTGCTCGGTCGGGGCACGCTTGGTGACGATCTTCAGGTCATCGGCGGTGATCATGCCGATATCGCGGCTTTGCACCAGCAGGCCACCGTTGACGCGCTTGAAGTCCCAACCGGCAGCGCGCTCGGCTGGCCACTCGCCGCACTCCAGCAGGCGTACGTTCTGTTTGGCAGCCACCACGTCGCGGGCGGCCTGGGAGATTTTCGGGGCGATGATCACTTCGACGAACTGGCGGTCGACAATGGCCTTGGCGGTTTCGCCGTCCAGTTCACGGTTGAATGCGATGATGCCGCCGAACGCCGATTCGGTGTCGGTCGCGTAGGCCAGGTCGTAGGCTTTGCGGATGCCGCCTTCGTCTTCCGGTACTACCGCCACGCCGCACGGGTTGGCGTGCTTGACGATGACGCAGGCCGGCTTGACGAAGCTCTTTACGCATTCCAGTGCGGCGTCAGTGTCGGCCACGTTGTTGAATGACAGTTCCTTGCCTTGCAGCTGGACAGCGGTGGAAATGCTGGCTTCGCCTTTCTTGGCTTCTACATAGAACGCCGCGCTCTGGTGCGGGTTCTCGCCATAACGCATTTCCTGTGCCTTGACGAACTGGCTGTTGAAGGTGCGCGGGAATTCGCTGCGCGCCTCGGTGCTCAGGGTGTCCTTGGCTTGGTCGATGGTGCCCATGTAATTGGCGATCATGCCGTCGTAGGCGGCAGTGTGCTCGAACGCCTTGAGCATCAGGTCGAAGCGCTGGGCATAGGTCAGGCCACCGGCCTTGAGGCCTTCGACGATGCCGGCGTAGTCGCTGGCGTTGACCACGATGGCCACGTCCTTGTGGTTCTTGGCTGCCGAACGGACCATGGTCGGGCCGCCGATGTCGATGTTCTCGATGGCGGTCGGCAGGTCACAGCCAGGCTTGGAAATGGTGGCTTCGAACGGGTACAGGTTGACCGCAACCAGGTCGATCGGCTTGATGCCGTGCTCGTTCATGATGGCGTCGTCGGTGCCACGACGGCCGAGGATACCGCCGTGGATTTTCGGGTGCAGGGTTTTGACCCGGCCATCCATCATTTCGGCGAAGCCGGTGTAGTCGGCCACTTCCACCGCGTTTACGCCGTTGTCCTTGAGCAGCTTGTAGGTGCCGCCGGTGGACAGGATCTCGACACCGAGCTGCTGCAGCTCACGGGCGAATTCGAGGATACCGGTCTTGTCGGAGACGCTGATCAGGGCGCGGCGGACTGGCAGGCGGGTAGTCTGGTCGGTCATTTCGGGTTCCAATAACGCGGTGGAGTCAGCAAAAAAGGCGCCTCTGTTCAGGGAGTCGCCTTTTCTGGATGGGATTCTGGCTTACAACAAGTCGTACTGCTTGAGCTTCTTGCGCAGGGTGCCTCGGTTCAGCCCGAGCATCTCGCTGGCCTTGGTCTGGTTGCCCTTCACGTAGTTCATCACGCTTTCGAGCAGGGGCGCCTCGACTTCGGAGAGCACCAGGTTGTACACGTCCGTCACGGTCGCGCCTTCCAGGTGGGCGAAGTAGTTGTGCAGCGCCTTCTCGACGCTGTCGCGAAGGGTCTGGCCCTCTTCGCTCGGCGTGTTGAGGTGCTGTTTCAGGTTGGCGTTGTCGCTCACGGGCGTTGTTCCACTCACAAAATTCTCGGTCATCATCGTCATGCGGCCACCCCTTGTCCGTCCTCTGTCTCAAGGCTCTGTCGACGTTCGCTGAAAAACGCGCGAACGTTGGCGCACTGCGCTTGTGTGTCTTCCAAAGCGTTGAACCGGGCGCGAAACTCCTTGCCGCCGGGTCGTGTTGCCAGGTACCAGCCAACGTGCTTGCGGGCGATACGTACGCCCATCACATCGCCATAGAAGGCATGCAGCGCGGCCAGATGCTCCAGCAGGATGCGTTCCACTTCGTCCAGTTGCGGCGCTGGCAGATGTTCGCCAGTGCGCAGGTAATGCTCGATCTCGCGAAAGATCCATGGCCGCCCTTGGGCAGCCCGGCCAATCAACAGGCCATCGACCCCGGTGGTTTCCAGCACCGCCCGGGCCTTTTCTGGCGAGGTGATATCGCCGTTGGCAAAAACCGGGATTGACACCGCCTGCTTGATGGCAGCGATGGTGTCGTATTCGGCTTCGCCGGTGTACAGGTCGGCACGTGTGCGGCCATGCACCGCCAGCGCCTGGATGCCAGCCTGTTCGGCAATCTTCGCCACGTTCAGGCCGTTCTTGTTCGCCCGGTCCCAGCCGGTGCGGATTTTCAGGGTCACCGGTACGTCCACAGCGCTGACCACGGCGTGGAGGATCTCGCTGACCAAGGCTTCATCTCTCAATAAAGCAGAGCCTGCGGCTTTGTTGCAGACTTTTTTTGCCGGGCAGCCCATGTTGATGTCGATGATCTGGGCACCCGCTTCGACATTGGCCTTTGCCGCCGCTGCCATCATCTGCGCATCACCGCCGGCGATCTGCACCGAGCGTGGCTCGGGATCACCTTCATGGATGCGGCGCAGGCTCGACTTGCGGCTGTTCCACAGGCTCATGTCGCTGCTTACCATTTCCGACACCACCATGCCGGCGCCCAGGCGCTGGCAAAGTGTACGGAAAGGCTGGTCCGTGACCCCGGCCATGGGCGCGAGGATCAGGTTGTTACGTAGTGTGTATTGGCCGATGCGTACCGCCGACATAGGTGATCCCTGTTGTGGGGCCGAATCTTGGAGTTCGAAAAAGGGTTGGCATGATACCCGCTCTCGATGACTGGATAAAGATGGATTTGGATAAAATCTGAACAGTTGTCGGCTTATGCCTTTGCGCTTCAAGCAGCAAGCGACAGGACGAAAAGCGGTCGCGGTTGGGGCTTCTTGTCTTGTCGTTTGCTGCTGGCCGCTTGTCGCCTACTCCGGCGAACGGAAGCTCAGGCTGTAATTCACGGCCTTCGGCCCAGGGTCGAGGATGTCCAGGGCAATGTGGATTGGCGTCTGGCTGGGCATTTCGCCGCGCCCTGCCAGTTCCCCCGACAGGTACTCGCTGGGCTTGAAGCGACGGCTGGCGATCAGTTGGCCATTGAGGTCGGCGAAGCGCAGCTCCAGCAATGGGAACGGCTGGGCGAACGGTGCGCGGTTGTAGATGATCGCGTCGACAATGAGTGCGCCCTTGAAGTCCGGGTGGCTGCGCACCACCAGATTGCTGCTCTTGATGCGTGCAATATCGACGCGGGTAGGCACCTGGCAACCGATCATCGGGCAGATCTGCTGGAAAATCGGCCGATACTGGTCCTGTCGGGCCATTTCGTCGAAATGGAACCACACGTACTGGAACGCCAGCAGGCCGGCAGCCAGCAAGGTCAGAAAGCCCCACAGCAGGCGCTTGCCCCAGTTGGGTGCGGGTTTTTCCCAGCCTAGCTGCAGCGGGTCATCGACCACATCGACCAGCGGCTCCTTGCGCGAGGGGCGCTCGGGCTTGCCAGCAAAGCCTGGTTCCAGGCGCTCTCCGGGCAGTGGCTCGACGGGCTCGTCGTCGTGCGCCGACAGGCGCAGCGCCAGTGGTTCGTCGTCGCGGGCGCTCAGGCCTTTTTCCGGGGTTTCGTCATCGCTGATGCGCAGCGGTTCGCTGAATGCGGGCTGGTCATCGCGTTCGGCCGCTCGGTGCACAGGCGGCTCGCCATCGATGTCCAGGTCAAGGTTGCTGCCCAGGGTAGGCTCGGTACGCTCGCCGGGGGCAGGCTCCAGGTCCAGCTCCAAAGGTTCCGGTTCCAGTAGCACCGGGGTAGGCTCTGCCGGTTCCTGCGGCGCGTAGGGCTCATCGGTAGCCGTACCGAAAAGGTCTTCTGCGTGTTCGTCCGGGTGAAGTTCATCGCGCCGTGCCTGCAGCTTCTCATCCTTGCTGGCCGGGTGGGCCGGGGCCGGTTGGCCGCGACGCTCCAGGCGCTCCAGTTCCTTGTCGAGGTCGAGCTCGTCCAGCGCCTGGGCAGTCAGCGCCCAGTCCTGGTCAGGAGGGGTGCCGCGTACGCTGTCGGCGGGCTCTTGCGCCGGCTCGGCCAGCGGCGCGGCAGGCGCTGGAGGTACCGGTGCCGGCACCACGGGGGCGCTGGTGGTAGCGGCGCGGTTTTGCTCCAGCAGCTGCTTGGCGGCATTGAATACCTGCAGGCAGTGACCGCAGCGCACCACGCCACGCGCCACGCCCAACTGGTGGTGGGTGACGCGAAAGCTGGTCTGGCAATGCGGGCACTGGGTGACGAAACTGTCGGTCATGCGGCAATCCGGGAGCTGTGCAGAAAAGTATTCTAGGCCCGCTTAGCGACGCCGACCACTGATGCGCACCCAGCCGTCGCGCACGACGATCGGGTCCAGTTCAAAGTCGGCGGCATAAGCGGCGGCCACGTCTTCACCTTGCTCGGCGAGGATGCCAGACAGCGCCAGCAGGCCACCTGGGCGAACCAGGCCGGACAACTGTGGCGCCAGCGACACCAGCGGGCCGGCGAGGATGTTGGCAACCAGCACGTCGGCCTGCATCGCCGGCATGTGTTCGGGCAGGTACAGCGCCAGTTTCTCGTCGGCAATGCCGTTGCGTTGGGCGTTGTCGCGCGAAGCCTCGATGGCCTGCACGTCGATGTCGGTGCCTACCGCTTCGCGGGCGCCCAGCAGCAGCGCAGCGATGGCCAGGATGCCCGAACCGCAGCCAAAGTCCAGCACCTGGGTGCCTTCAAGCTGCTGGCCGTCGAGCCATTCCAGGCACAGGGCCGTGGTGGGGTGGGTGCCGGTGCCAAAGGCCAGGCCCGGGTCGAGCAGCAGGTTCACGGCGTCCTTTTCCGGGGCATCGTGCCAGCTGGGCACGATCCACAGGCGTCGGCCGAAGCGCATCGGCTGGAAGTTGTCCATCCAGCTGCGCTCCCAGTCCTGGTCCTCGATCACCTCGGCCTGGTGCTCGGGCAGCTCGGCGCCGGTCAGCAGGCGCAGGTGGGCGAACACCTGTTCAGGGTCGGCATCGGCCTCGAACAGCGCCAGCAGGTGAGTGTGCGACCACAGCGGAGTGGTGTTGAGGTCTGGTTCGAAGATCGGTTGATCTTCGGCATCCATGAACGTGACCGAGACGGCGCCTACTTCAAGCAGCGCATCTTCATAGGTTTCGGCTTGTTCCGGGCTGATGGCCAGGCGTACTTGCAGCCAGGGCATGGCGGGCACCTTTGATAAATCGACAGGGGCAGCCCTAGGCTGCGCGAAGGCTGGCAGTTTACGCGAGTGCGGGGGATTTGTGGATCGGGGGCTGCACTGCAGCCCCCGGGCATGTATCAGACAAAACAGAGCGACAGCGACTCGGCTATATAAGCAGGCTTCTCTTCACCCTCGATCTCCAGCGTGGCAATCGCCTTGAGTAGCCACTGCCCCGGTTTTTTCTCGGTCACCTCGCCCAGCTTTACCTTCAGCCGAACCCGGCTGTCGACCTTTACCGGCTGAATGAAGCGCACGCTGTCCAGCCCGTAGTTCACCACCATCTTCAGCCCTTGCGGCAGAACGAGGATGTCCTCGATCAGCTTGGGGATCAGCGACAAGGTCAGGAAACCATGGGCAATCGTGCCGCCAAACGGGGTTTTTGCTGCCTTCTCAGGGTCGACATGGATGAACTGGAAGTCGCCGGTCGCCTCGGCGAACAGGTTGATGCGCTGCTGGTCGATCTTCACCCACTCCGAGTGGCCCAGCTCCTTGCCAACGTACTGCGAAAGCTCTGTAACCGGTACATGGGGCATCGCGGACTCTCCGGGTTGTCAGTTGGTACGAAAGTACAAGATCAGCACGGCGAACCGTTTCAGTCAAGTTGCCCGCTTTTCGGCGAATATCGGTCTGAAGCTGTGCGTGCTTATAATGGCGGCCATGCCCGAGGGAGATGCTTATGCTGTTGCGTGGTTTGACCTGGCTGGTACTGTTCCAGCTGCTGGGGACGGCGATCAATCACCTGTTTATGCCGTTTTTGCCCGGGCCGATCATCGGCCTGTTGTTGCTGCTGCTCTTTCTCATGGCTCGCGGTGAGGTCGGCAAGCCGCTGAACGAGGCCGCCAGCAGCTTGCTGCGCTATCTCCCGCTGCTGCTGGTACCGCCGGCAGTCGGGGTGATGGTATATGCCAAGGACATTGCCGCCGACTTCTGGGCGATTGTCGGGGCCTTGCTGATCTCCTGCCTGGTGACCCTTGTGTTCGTCGGTGTGCTGATGCAAAAGCTCATTCAGCGCCAGGGCAAGCGTGAGGAGCAGCCATGATGCTCGACTGGCAGGGCGCACTCGATGCGGTCATTCATCACCCATTGTTCGGTATTGGCATCACGCTGGGGGCCTATCAGGTAGTGCTGGCAGCCTACGAGAAAACCCGCTGGATCTTCCTGCAACCTGTACTGGTGTCGATGCTGCTGGTGATCGGTGTGTTGCTGCTGTGCGGTATCGATTACAGCGAATACCGCAAAAGCACCGAAATCATGAACATCCTGCTGGGGCCCGCTACGGTGGCCCTGGCTGTGCCGCTCTACCTCAACCTGCGGCGTATCCGTCAGCTGTTCTGGCCTACATTTACTACGCTGGTAGTCGGAGGCCTGTTCGCCACGCTCTGCTGCCTGGTGCTGGGCTGGTGGTTCGGTGCCGAGCACATGATCCTGATGACCATGGCGCCGAAGTCCGTCACCTCGCCGATCGCCATGCTGGTGGCTGAGCAGATTGGCGGCGTGGCGGCCCTGGCGGCAGTGTTCGTGTTGATTACCGGGGTGATTGGGGCGATCTTCGGCCCGGCATTGCTGAGCCGCTTCGGCGTGCACAGCCCTGAGGCGCGCGGCATGTCGCTGGGCGTGACCGCACACGCAGTCGGCACTTCGGTGGCCCTGCAGGAAAGTGACGAATGCGGCGCCTTTGCCGCGCTGGCGATGAGCCTGATGGGAGTGGCTACAGCGGTGTTCCTGCCGCTGGCAGTCAGCCTGGTGGCTTGAGGAATTGTGATGACGCTACCGCTGTTTCCGCTCAATACCGTGCTGTTTCCTGGCTGCTTTCTCGATTTGCAGATTTTCGAGGCGCGCTACCTGGACATGATCGGGCGCTGCATGAAGCAGGGCGAAGGATTTGGGGTGGTGTGCATCCTTGAGGGCGAACAAGTCGGCAAGGCGCCGCCGGTGGTCGCCTCGATCGGCTGTGAAGCGGTGATCCGCGACTTCGTGCAGCAGGATAACGGCTTGCTGGGTATTCGCGTCGAGGGCGTGCGGCGCTTCAATCTGGAAAGCTCCGAGGTGCAGAAGGACCAGCTGCTGGTGGGCCAGGTGCAATGGCTGCCGGAGCAGGCAGACAGCCCATTGCTGGAAGCCGATGACGACCTATTGGCGCTGCTGGTGGCCCTGGGTGAGCACCCCATGGTCGAAGCGCTGGGCATGCCGCGCCCGGTGGACGGGCGTCAGGCGCTGGCCAATCAGCTGGCGTATCTGTTGCCGTTCATGGAAGAGGACAAGCTGGACCTGCTGACCCTCGATTCGCCGCAGCAGCGGCTGGGGGAAATCCAGAAGCTGCTGGAGCGGATTCAGGGTGAGTTGTTCGCCTGATGGTTCTGCATTGCCTGTGCCGGCCTATTCGCGGGTAAACCCGCTCCTACGACAAGCGCGATACCCAGTGTAGGAGCGGGTTCACCCGCGAATAGGCCGGCACAGGCAACATCAATATTGATACCTGACCAACGCCTGCGGCAGCGCATGCATGGCGAAGAACGTCAGCAGCGCCACACATGCCGGCAACACCAGCCACCACACCCGCAGCGGCAGGGCTGGCAGGGTCTGCTGGCGTTGCACCAGTGTCAGGCTGAGTGCGCATACGCAACAGGCCAGCAGGGCCCCAGCCAGGATATCGGTTGGCCAGTGCGCCCCCAGGTACACCCGCGACAGGGCAATCGCCAGTGCCGGAATGCACCCCAGCATCACCCAGGTCAGGCGCATCCGTGGTGGCTGGCCACGCCCTGCCAGCACGGCCATGACCAGGAAGAACGCGAACGATGCCGAGCTGTGCCCGCTGGGCATGCTGTAGCTGGTCAGTGGGTCGGTCAGTACTTCCGGCCTGGCCCGGGCAAATAGCCATTTCAGTGTGCCGTTGGCGATCGCCGTGCCCATCAACGCGCCCGCCGCGAAAAATGCGTGTCGCCACTGACGGGCAAGCAGCAGCAGGCCGGTCAGCAGGCCGCCGAGGAACAACTGGGTGCGGAAATCGCCTAGCCGTGTCACCAGCACCACGGTGCTGTCGATGGCCTGGCTGCGATGCTCCTGGACCAGTGTCATCACGCCTTGGTCGAACTCATGGAGGTAGGGCCAGCCGAGGAATACACCGGCCAGGGTGATGAAGCTGAGCGCGGCAACCAGCCGGGTGCCGTGGCGCTGGTCACGCAGGCTGGTATTCAGGCTCAGGCCGATCAGCACCGCGAGGGCGCCGGCGATGATCCCGGCGTCCAGCCAGAAGCCTTCCGGCAGGGGCAGGCGCATGGCGGCGCCGGTGGCCCAGCCGGGCAGTAGGTAGGCGACCGACCAGCCGGCACCCGCCAG
The DNA here is from genome assembly GCF_019691255.1 of Pseudomonas sp. USTB-Z. Lineage (NCBI taxonomy): Bacteria > Pseudomonadati > Pseudomonadota > Gammaproteobacteria > Pseudomonadales > Pseudomonadaceae > Pseudomonas > Pseudomonas sp. USTB-Z. The sequence continues at coordinate 51,553 of NZ_JAECZP010000001.1, read as the reverse complement.
CAGGCTGACGGCGATGAAGCGCGGCAGGGGCATGTCGAACATGCCGGCGACCATTGGCAGCATCGGCCGCAGCGGGCCGATGAAACGGCCTACCAGCAGGCTGGCGATGCCATAACGCTGGAAGTAGCTTTCGGCGCTGCCGATCCATTCCGGATGGTGACGTAGCAGCGGCAGCCGGCGAATGTTCTGGTGGAAGTACTTGCCCACTGCGTAAGACAAGGCGTCGCCCAGCAGGCCGCCGAGAAAGCCGAGGAGCAGCGTTTCGCCCAGGCTGAACGTGCCACTGCCGGCCAGTACCGCAACGGCGAACAGCAGTACGGTGCCCGGCACGATAATGCCGGCGATGGCCAGGCATTCGATGCAGGCCACCAGGAAAATCGCCAGGCCAAGCCACTGCGGGTTGGCGCTGAGCCAGCCGGTCAGGCTGTCGAGCCATTGGCCCATGTTCAGCTTCCTTGTTCGAGAATGAAGAAATCACGGCCTTCGACTTGGCCGCGGCGTAACGGGTTCCGTGTGCAGAAACGGGCGTACTCGGCATCGACGAAGCGGTACGGCAGGTGCTCGTCGCGCCCGTGCGGAATGCCCAGGCGAGCGGCCTGGATCACCCGGGGCACGGCGTTGCCGCAGTCCTCGACGTACAGGCGTTCGGCGTCGAAACGCTGGGCGTCCCAATGCGGCACTTTCAGGCCCAGGGCCCGGCATAGCAGGGTCTGGCCGGCGCACAGGCGCTCTTGCGGGCGGATATTGCCGCTTGCATCGGGGTTGTTCAGTTGCATCTGCGCCAGGCTGTCGGGCCCCGAGAGGGTGTCCTGCCAAGGATAGGCAGACTTGATCAGCACCGCGTTGCCCGGCCCGTGGGCGCTGAAGTTCAGCGAGTCGCCGCCGCGGGCGTAGTACATGTAGATATGCCCCCCATCCAGGAATAGCGCCTTGCGTTTTTCGGTGTAGCCGAGCGAAGCGTGGCTACCTTTGTCGGAAAGGTAGTAGGCCTCGGTCTCGATGATCCGCGCGGCCAGCCACAGGTCGCCGTGGCGGTGACGGATGACCTTGCCCAGCAGGGCCTTGGCCAGGGTCTGGGCGTCGCGGTCGAAAAAGCTGTCGGGCAGGGCTGGCATGCGGGCAGTTCGTGGCTGGAGAGGCGGGGATGATAGCAATGAATGGCTTAATCGAGGCTGAATTGGAGGGTGATGTTGGCAATGCCGGCCCTTTCGCGGGCATGCCCGCTCCCGCTGGTGGTGCATAGGTCCAGGCCTTGTAAAATCCCTGTGGGAGCGGGCGCGCCCGCGAAAGGGCCGCAACAGGCGATGGAAATCTCGATAACCCCGGTTACATCTTTCCTACACATTGCCCCATCCATTTTCTACCATCCGCCACCCGCCGCTGGGCGTACACCTGCGCGGCAGTTATAATTAGCCGATTTCCCCTTCGCCAAGACACCGAACCCATGACTGAGTCCGTTCTTGACTATATGACCCGCCTGGGTCGCGCTGCCCGTGAGGCTTCCCGGGTGATCGGCCGTGCCAGCACCGCGCAGAAGAACCGCGCCCTGCAAGCCGCCGCCGACGCGCTGGACGCTGCCCGTGCCGAACTCGCCGCTGCCAACGAACTGGACCTGGCCGCCGGCCGCGCCAGTGGCCTGGAGCCCGCACTGCTCGACCGTCTGGCGCTGACCCCGGCGCGTATCGACGGCATGATCACCGGCTTGCGCCAGGTGGCCAGCCTGCCGGACCCGGTCGGTGCCATTCGCGACATGAGCTACCGTCCATCGGGCATTCAGGTAGGCAAGATGCGTACCCCGCTGGGGGTGATCGGGATCATCTATGAATCGCGTCCGAACGTGACCATTGATGCCGCCAGCCTGTGCCTCAAGTCGGGCAATGCAACCATCCTGCGGGGCGGTTCCGAAGCCATACACTCCAACCGCGCCATTGCCACCTGCATTCAGCGTGGCCTGGCCGAAGCCGGCCTGCCGGCGGCGGTGGTGCAGGTGGTCGAAACCACCGACCGCGAAGCCGTGGGCGCGCTGATCAGCATGCCGGAATTCGTCGATGTCATCGTACCGCGCGGAGGCCGTGGCCTGATCGAGCGCATCAGCCGCGATGCCCGCGTGCCGGTGATCAAGCACCTGGACGGCATCTGCCACATCTATGTCAGCCAGCATGCCGACCTGGACAAGGCCTGGAATGTGGCTTTCAACGCCAAGACCTACCGCTACGGCATCTGCGGTGCCATGGAAACGCTGCTGGTCGACCAGCAAGTGGCTGAGCGCTTCCTGCCAGAAATGGCCCGCCGCTTCGTGGAGAAGGGCGTGGAGCTGCGCGGTTGCGAGCGTACCCAGGCTATCATCAGCGCCAAACCGGCCACCGAAGCCGACTGGCACACGGAATACCTCGATGCGATCCTGTCGATTCGCGTGGTCGACGGCCTGAACCAGGCCATCGAGCACATCAACCACTATGGCTCGCACCACACCGACTCGATCATCAGCGAACACCAGGGTGAAGCCCGTCAGTTCATGGCTGAGGTCGATTCGGCGTCGGTCATGCTCAACACCCCGACCTGCTTTGCCGATGGCTTCGAGTACGGCCTGGGTGCGGAAATCGGTATTTCCACCGACAAGCTGCATGCCCGCGGCCCAGTCGGCCTGGAAGGCCTGACCTGCGAGAAGTATGTGGTGATCGGCGATGGCCAGTTGCGCGGCCAGGGGTCCTGCTGAGTTGAGCAAGGCCCAGGCAGTCCGGCGTATCGGCATTCTAGGTGGTACCTTCGACCCCGTGCATATCGGCCACTTGCGCAGCGCGCTGGAAGTTGCCGAGTTCATGGGGCTGGATGAGCTACGCCTGTTGCCCAATGCCCGGCCGCCGCACCGCGACACGCCACAGGTGGCCGCGCAGGATCGCCTGGCCATGGTCCGTGAAGCGGTGCAGGGCGTCGCTTGCCTGAGTGTCGATGCCCGCGAGCTGGAACGTGACAAGCCGTCGTACACCATCGATACGCTGGAATCGATCCGCGCCGAGCTGTCCGGCCACGACCAGCTGTTCCTGGTGCTGGGTTGGGATGCCTTCTGTGGCCTGCCCGCCTGGCATCGCTGGGAAGAATTGCTGCAACACTGTCACATCCTGGTACTGCAACGTCCGGATGCCGACGTAGAACCCCCTGACGAGTTGCGCAACCTGTTGGCTGCGCGCTCGGAGAGCGATCCCACCGCCATGTCCGGCCCGGCGGGAAATATTTCGTTCGTCTGGCAGACGCCGCTTGCGGTGTCGGCTACACAGATCCGACAGCTGCTGGCCAGCGGCAAATCGGTGAGGTTCCTGGTGCCGGACGCCGTACTGGCCTATATCGAGGCGCACGAACTGTATCGTGCGCCCAACTGACGGTGCCTCTGGCGCCTCATCCAACGAGTTGAACGAGTTTTATATGACCAAGCAGAAAATTTACGGCGAAGAACTGGTCGCAGTGACCAAGGCAGCGCTGGAAGACGTCAAGGCCCAGGACATCCAGGTCATCGACGTGCGCGAGAAGCACAGCCTGACCGACTACATGATCATTGCCACCGGTACCTCCAACCGCCAGATCAACGCGATGGCCGAAAAGGTCCGTGAAGCCGTCAAGGCCAAAGGCGCCCAGCCACTGGGTGAAGAAGGCAAGGGCGACAGCGACTGGGTGCTGCTGGACCTGAACGACGTCATCGTGCACATGATGACCGCCGCTGCCCGCCAGTTCTACGACCTTGAGCGCCTGTGGCAGGGTGCCGAGCAAAGCCGTGCCGCCGATGGCAAGCACCACAGCCCGGACCATGCCCACGAGTACTCCGACAAGCTCAAAGACCGCGAATAAGGAAAGCGCTGTGCGTCTGCGCCTGATTGCGGTCGGCTCGCGCATGCCGAAGTGGGTCGAGGAAGGCTGGCATGAATATGCCAAGCGCCTGCCCGCCGAGCTGTCGCTGGAGCTGGTGGAAATCCCGCTGAATACCCGTGGCAAGAATGCCGACGTCGCCCGCCTGATCCGTCAGGAGGGCGAAGCCATGCTGAGCAAGGTGCAGCCTGGGGAACGCATTGTCACCCTCGAGGTCCATGGCAAGCCCTGGAGTACCGAACAGCTGGCCACCGAGCTGGACCGCTGGCGCCTGGATGCGCGCACGGTGAATTTGATGGTGGGTGGCCCGGAGGGCCTGGCGCCTGAGGTTTGCGCACGCGCCGAGCAACGTTGGTCGCTGTCGCCGCTGACTTTGCCGCACCCGTTGGTAAGGATACTCATCGGCGAGCAGATCTACCGCGCCTGGACCGTGTTGTCCGGGCACCCTTACCACAAATGAGCCTGTAAGCAGTCCGATGTCGCAGCCGATCCGTCTCAAGGACCACGAGAAAGACGCCCGCCTGGTGCGCAACCGCGTCGTGGTCGGCGCAGTCGCGATCATGCTGCTTGTGTGCGTGTTGATCGCACGGCTGTACTACCTGCAGATCATCCAGTACGACTACCACTCCACGCTGTCGGAGAACAACCGGGTGCATGTGCAGCCGATCCCGCCGACCCGCGGGTTGATTTTCGACCGCAACGGGGTGATCGTTGCCGACAACCGGCCCAGCTTCAGCCTGTCGATGACCCGCGAACGTGCGGGTAACTGGCAGGAAGTGCTGGATACCATCGTCGAAGTGCTTGAGCTCACCGCTGACGACCGTGCCCTGTTCGAGAAGCGCATGCGCCAAGGCCGCCGGCCATTCGAGCCGGTGCCGATCCTGTTCGAGCTCAACGAAGAGCAGATCGCCCGCGTGGCGGTAAACCAGTTCCGCCTGCCGGGTGTCGAGGTGGTGGCCCAGCTGGTGCGGCATTACCCGCAGGGTGCGCATTTCGCCCATTCGGTGGGTTATGTAGGGCGGATCAACGAGAAAGAGCTGAAAACGCTCGACCCGGTGAACTACAGCGGTACCCACCATATCGGCAAGACCGGCATCGAGCGCTTCTACGAGGCCGCCCTACACGGTCAGGTGGGTTACGAGGAAGTCGAGACCAACGCCCGTGGCCGTGTGCTGCGGGTGCTCAAGCGCACCGACCCGAAGCCGGGCAAGGACATTGTGCTGAGCCTGGACATCAAGCTGCAGGAGGCCGCTGAAGCCGCCCTGGGAGGCCGGCGTGGTGCAGTGGTTGCGCTCGACCCGCGCACCGGCGAGGTACTGGCGATGGTGAGTCAGCCTAGTTTCGACCCCAACCTGTTCGTCACCGGCATCAGCTTCAAGGCCTATGCCGAATTGCGCGATTCGATCGATCGGCCGCTGTTCAACCGCGTGCTGCGTGGCCTGTACCCGCCGGGGTCGACCATCAAGCCGGCGGTGGCTATTGCCGGTCTGGACAGTGGCGTCGTGAATGCCAGCAGCAGGGTGTTCGACCCTGGCTACTACCAGTTGCCCAACTACGACCATAAATACCGTAACTGGAACCGCTCCGGTGATGGCTGGGTCGACCTGGACACCGCCATCATGCGCTCGAACGACACCTACTTCTATGACCTTGCGCACAAGATGGGCATCGATCGGTTGTCCAGCTACATGAACAAGTTCGGTATCGGCCAGCGGGTATCCCTCGATATGTTCGAGGAATCTGCCGGGTTGATGCCGTCGCGCGAATGGAAGCGCGCCACTCGCCGCCAGGCCTGGTTCCCCGGCGAAACCCTGATTCTCGGCATCGGCCAGGGTTACATGCAGGCCACGCCGCTGCAGCTGGCCCAGGCCACTGCATTGATCGCCAACAAAGGTGTGTGGAACCGCCCACACCTGGCCAAGACCATCGAAGGCCTGCCGCCGGTGGACGACAACCCCATGGAAGACATCGTGCTGCGTGACAAGTCCGACTGGGCCAAGGTCACCCATGGCATGGAACAGGTGATGCACAACGCCCGCGGTACCGCGCGCAAGGCAGCTGCCGGTGCCCAGTACCGCATTGCCGGCAAGAGCGGCACCGCCCAGGTGGTGGCGATCAAGCAGGGCGAGAAGTATGACCGCAACAAACTCCAGGAGCGCCACCGCGACCATGCCTTGTTCGTCGCGTTTGCCCCAGCCGAAGCCCCGAAAATCGTGGTTTCGGTGATGGTCGAGAACGGTGAGTCCGGCTCGGGTGTCGCCGCTCCGGTGGTTCGCCAGATCATGGACGCCTGGCTGCTCGACGAAAACGGCCGGCTCAAACCCGAGTTCGCGCCCGCCACCGTTACCCAGGAATCGGCCCTGTGATGAACAATTTCGATCGCATGCTCTCCAGCGAGGATGTGATGCGTCGGCGTGCGAGCTTTCTGCAACGCATTCATATCGACGGCCCCTTGCTGATCATTCTGCTGACCCTTGCGGCCGGCAGCCTGTTCGTACTGTATTCGGCCAGTGGCAAGAACTGGGACCTGCTGCTCAAGCAAGCCACCTCGTTTGGCATCGGTCTGGTGTCGATGTTCGTCATCGCCCAGCTGGAGCCGCGCTTCATGGCGCGTTGGGTGCCGCTGGCCTACCTGGCCGGGGTGCTGTTGCTGGTAGTGGTGGACGTGATGGGCCACAACGCCATGGGTGCCACGCGCTGGATCAACATTCCGGGGGTGATCCGCTTCCAGCCCTCGGAATTCATGAAGATCATCATGCCGGCGACCATCGCCTGGTACCTGTCCAAGCGCACCTTGCCGCCCCATTTGAAGCACGTGGCGATCAGCCTGGTGCTGATCGGCGTGCCGTTCATGCTGATCGTACGTCAGCCCGACCTGGGGACTGCGCTGCTGATCCTGGCCTCCGGTGCCTTCGTGCTGTTCATGGGCGGCTTGCGCTGGCGCTGGATCCTCAGCGTGCTGGCGGCAGCCGTGCCCGTCGCGGTGGCCATGTGGTTCTTCGTCATGCACGACTACCAGAAGCAGCGGGTATTGACCTTCCTCGACCCTGAAAGCGACCCGTTGGGCACCGGTTGGAACATCATCCAGTCCAAGGCGGCGATCGGCTCGGGCGGGGTGTTTGGCAAAGGCTGGCTGCTTGGCACGCAGTCGCACCTGGACTTTTTGCCGGAAAGCCACACCGACTTCATCATCGCCGTGCTCGGCGAGGAGTTCGGCCTGGTTGGCATCTGCCTGCTGCTGATTGTCTACCTGCTGCTGATCGGCCGTGGTCTGGTGATCACCGCCCAGGCGCAGACCCTGTTCGGCAAGCTGCTTGCGGGCAGCCTGACCATGACTTTTTTTGTATACGTGTTCGTCAATATCGGAATGGTAAGTGGCCTTCTGCCCGTGGTGGGCGTGCCGCTACCTTTTATCAGCTATGGCGGAACATCGTTGGTGACGCTGCTGTCAGCGTTTGGCGTTTTGATGTCGATCCATACGCACCGCAAATGGATCGCGCAGGTTTGAATAAGGTGAACAATTTCATGCAAGCAGTGCGTAACTGGGCTGCCCGTTGTGCGCCTTGGATCGGTGCGGTGGGCCTGTTCGGCGCTGTACAGCTGGCCCATGCCGGCGAATACGACGGCTCGCCCCAGGTAGCCGCGTTCGTTGGCGAAATGAGCCGCGACTATGGTTTTGCGCCTGAGCAACTGATGGGTGTGTTCCGTGAGGTACAGCGCAAGCAGTCGATCCTCGACGCCATATCGCGCCCGGCCGAGCGGGTCAAACCGTGGAAGGACTATCGGCCGATGTTCATCACCGATGCACGTATCGCTCGCGGTGTGGATTTCTGGCGTCAGCACGAGGCTGTGTTGGCACGTGCCGAGCAGGAGTACGGCGTACCTGCGCAGTACATTGTCGCAATCATCGGCGTGGAAACCTTTTTTGGCCGCAATACCGGCAACTACCGGGTGATCGACGCCCTGTCGACGCTGGGCTTCGACTACCCGCCACGGGCCGAGTTCTTCCGCAAGGAGCTGCGTGAGTTCCTGCTGCTGGCCCGGGATGAGCAGCTCGACCCCTTGACGCTCAAGGGCTCGTACGCTGGCGCCATGGGGCTGCCGCAGTTCATGCCAAGCAGCTTCCGCAACTACGCGGTGGACTTCGACGGGGACGGCCACATCAATATCTGGAACAACCCTGACGATGCCATCGGCAGTGTGGCCAGCTACTTCAAGCGCCACGGCTGGGTGGCCGGCGAGGGTGTGGTCAGCCGCGCCTGGGTGGAAGGCATGCGCGCCGACGAAGGCCTGACCACCGGCATCGAGCCGGTGAAAACGGTAGGGGAGTTGCGTACGCTTGGCTGGTCGGTTCATGATTCGCTGCGCGATGATCTGCCGGTTACCGCCTTCCGTCTCGAGGGCGAGAGCGGCCCCGAGTACTGGATGGGCCTGAAGAACTTCTACGCGATCACTCGCTACAACCGCAGCGTGATGTATGCCATGGCGGTACATCAGCTTGCGGAACAGCTGGTTCAAGTACGGGGCGTCAAGTAATGCGCGCAATCATCTCTGGCAACGCTTTCAAGCTGCTCACCTGCCTCGCCGTCGGTGTGGCGCTGGCCAGCTGCTCTTCCAACCGGCCGGCCCCGAAAAGCAGTGGTAACGTCGTGCGCAGCCAGCCGGGCCTGGACATCAACCGGGCGCACAAGGACGGCGCACCGTGGTGGGACGTGGATGTGAACAAGATCCCCGATGCCACCCCGACCGTGCACACCGGTAACTACAAGGCCAACCCGTACACGGTGCTTGGCAAGACCTACTACCCGATGCAGGACTCGCGCAACTACCGCGCCGAGGGTACGGCGTCGTGGTACGGCACCAAGTTCCATGGGCAGAACACCGCCAATGGCGAACTGTACGACCTGTATGGCATGAGCGCGGCTCACAAGACCCTGCCTCTGCCGGCCTACGTCAAGGTGACCAACCTCGCCAATAACCGCAGCGTGATCCTGCGGGTCAACGACCGTGGCCCGTTCTATTCTGACCGCATCATCGATTTGTCCTACGCTGCGGCAAAAAAGCTCGGTTATGCCGAGATCGGTACCGCGCACGTGCGCGTCGAGGGCATCGACCCGCAGCAGTGGTGGGCCCAGCGTGGCCAGACCCCACCTATGGTGCTGAAAGAGCCGCAAGTGGCCCAGACCCAGGCAATACCGGCCAGTACCGGGCGTGTCGAGCAATGGACCCCGCCGCCACAGCAGCACGCCGCGCCCGTGGTACCGGTGCAGGTGGGTGGCAATAACGTGCCTGGCGGTAGCGGTGGCAGTTTCTTGCAGGTAGGCGCGTTCGCCAACCCGGACGCTGCCGAGTTGCTGCGCGCCAAGCTCAGCACCATGGTCAATGCACCCGTGTTCATCAGCTCGATCGTGCGTAACCAGCAGACCCTGCACCGCGTGCGCCTGGGGCCGATCGGCAGCCAGGGCGAGATCCAGCAAGCACAGGACAGCATTCGCCTGGCGAACTTGGGGCAGGCAAAGCTGGTCACAGCAGACTGACTGTGGGGGCGGGCGCGCCTGCGAAGACGGCAACACCAAACTATCGGTTTTGTCATGAATTGCCGGTCGCGGCCATGTACAATGACCGCTTTTGCCCGCAGCGACATAAAGCCGCACGTCCGCGGGCCAGGCCAACGGCCATAAAACTAGACTGACTGGCGCTGGGCACATGATCTTGCCCAGGGAACATCTCAGACCATTAGCGATTTTCGAGAGACGGATGAACATCACCAACCTTGCCAAACGACTTTGCCTGCCTGTACTGCTGCTGATCACGCCTGCCGCCTTCGCGGCGGAGCAGATGACGCCTGCGCCACCCCAACTGGCAGCCAAGTCCTACGTACTCATGGACGCGTCCAGCGGCAACGTGCTGGTCGAGAACAACGGTGACGAGCGCCTGCCGCCAGCCAGCCTGACCAAGCTGATGACCGCCTACATCGCCACCCTGGACATCCGCCGCGGCCAGATCGGTGAAAGCGACCCGGTTACTGTCAGCGAAAACGCATGGCGTACCGGCGGTTCGCGCATGTTCATCAAGGTTGGCAGCCAGGTCACGGTCAGCGACCTGCTGCACGGCATCATCATCCAGTCCGGTAACGACGCCTCGGTCGCCTTGGCCGAGCACATCGCCGGCAGCGAAGACGCCTTTGCCGACATGATGAACAAGACGGCTGCCGACCTGGGCATGACCAACAGCCACTTCATGAACCCGACCGGCCTGCCGAACCCCGAGCACTACTCGTCGGCGCACGACATGGCAACCCTGGCCCGTGCGATCATCAATGTCGACCCGGCCCACTACGCCATCTACTCGCAGAAAGAGTTTTTCTGGAACAACATCAAGCAGCCTAACCGCAACCTGCTGCTGTGGCGCGACAAGACCGTCGATGGCCTGAAAACCGGTCACACCGACGAAGCCGGCTACTGCATGGTGGCTTCGGCCGTTCGTGACGGCCAGCGCCTGATCGCCGTGGTGTTCGGTACCAACAGCGAACAATCGCGTGCTGCCGAAACCCAGAAGCTGCTGACCTACGGTTTCCGCTTCTTCGAAACCCAGACCTTCTACCAGAAGGGCACCGAGCTGACCCAGGCCCCGGTCTGGAAGGGCGCTACCAGCCAGATCAAGGCTGGCCTGGCTGACGACCTGACCATGACTATGCCTAAAGGCCAATTGAAGCGCCTGCAGGCTTCGATGACCATGAACCCGCAGCTCACCGCACCGATCGCCAAAGGTGACGTGATCGGCAAAGTGGAAGTCAAACTGGACGAGAAAGTGGTTCACAGCGCCGACCTGATTGCCCTTGATGGCGTCGAGGAAGGTGGTTTCTTCCGCCGTATGTGGGATAGCATCCGTCTATTCTTCTACGGGTTGTTCAACTGATACGTGACCTGCATGCCCCCGCGCCTACCGCGGGGGTGTTGTTGTTGCCACGGCTTACGAGGCCGTTTCCGCCATGAGCGAACCAGACGTCAAGTCGCACAAGATCGAATTCCCTTGCGACGATTACCCGATCAAGGTCATCGGTGACACCGTTGTCGGTTTCAAGGACACGGTCATCGAGATTCTCAGCAAGCACGCCAAAGTCGACCTTTCCACCCTGGCCGAACGCCAAAGCAAGGAAGGCAAGTACACCACCGTGCAATTGCACATCGTTGCCGAAAGCGAGAACCAGTTGCACGATATCAACAGCGCCCTGCGCGCTACCGGCATCGTGAAAATGGTGCTTTGATGTCCGCCTGCCTCGGTTTTCGCGAGCTTGGCCTGCAGCCCTATGAACCGGTGCTGGAGGCCATGCGTCGTTTTACCGAGCAGCGCAGCCCGGACAGCCAGGATGAAATCTGGCTGGTCGAGCACCCTGCGGTCTTCACCCAGGGGCAGGCCGGCAAGGCCGAGCACCTGCTGGTGCCGGGCGACATCCCGGTGGTGCAGACCGACCGCGGCGGCCAGGTCACCTACCATGGCCCCGGGCAGCTGGTGGCCTACCTGCTGCTGGATGTGCGCCGGCTGGGCTTTGGCGTGCGTGAGCTGGTCAGCCGTATCGAGCTGGCCCTCATCGACCTGCTCGCCAGCTATGCTGTTCAGGCGTCTGCCAAGCCCGATGCCCCGGGTGTCTATGTCGACGGAGCGAAAATCGCCTCCCTCGGCCTGCGAATTCGCAACGGCCGTTCGTTTCACGGCCTTGCCCTGAACGTGGACATGGACCTTGCGCCATTCCGCCGAATCAACCCCTGCGGCTATGCGGGGCTGGCGATGACCCAGCTGCGCGATCTGGCAGGTCCGATCGAACTCGACGAGGTCAGGACAAGGCTGCGCGGACAGCTGGTCAAGCACCTCGACTACGCTGAGCAGACGACCCTCACGGGCGGAATCGACTGAATATGACAACTGTGCAAGAAGCCGTGCCGAACCTGATACCTACCCAGGATGCCACCCCGCGCCCAGCGCCGAAGAAGGTGGAAGCTGGGGTCAAGCTGCGTGGTGCCGACAAAGTCGCGCGCATCCCGGTGAAGATCATCCCTACCGATGAGCTGCCAAAGAAGCCCGACTGGATTCGCGTGCGTATCCCAGTGTCGCCCGAGGTAGACCGCATCAAACAACTGCTGCGCAAGCACAAACTGCACAGCGTATGCGAAGAGGCCTCCTGCCCGAACCTGGGCGAGTGCTTCTCGGGTGGTACCGCCACCTTCATGATCATGGGTGACATCTGCACCCGTCGTTGCCCGTTCTGCGACGTTGGCCATGGCCGACCGAAGCCGCTGGATCTGGACGAGCCGAAAAACCTGGCGGTTGCCATTGCCGACCTGCGCCTGAAGTATGTGGTGATCACCTCGGTGGACCGCGACGACCTGCGTGACGGCGGTGCCCAGCACTTTGCTGACTGCATCCGGGAAATCCGCGCGCTGTCGCCGGGCGTGCAGTTGGAGACCTTGGTGCCGGACTACCGTGGCCGTATGGACGTTGCCCTGGAAATCACCGCGCAAGAGCCACCAGATGTGTTCAACCACAACCTCGAGACCGTACCGCGCCTGTACAAGGCCGCGCGCCCGGGCTCGGACTATGACTGGTCGCTGGACTTGCTGCAGAAATTCAAGCAGCTGGTGCCACACGTACCGACCAAGTCCGGCCTGATGCTCGGCCTGGGCGAAACCGACGAGGAAGTGATCGAAGTGATGCATCGCATGCGCGAGCATGACATCGACATGCTCACCCTTGGCCAGTACCTGCAGCCGTCGCGTAGCCACTTGCCGGTGCAGCGTTTCGTTCACCCGGACACCTTTGCCTGGTTCGCCGAGGAAGGTTACAAGATGGGCTTCAAGAACGTTGCCTCTGGCCCGCTGGTGCGTTCTTCGTACCACGCCGACCAGCAGGCCCACGAAGCCAAGATCAAGCTCTGAGCTATGCGCTAGCCTAGAGCAGAGCCACAGATGCCGATGCGCGCCCAAGGGCGGCATCGGCATTTTTGTTTGTGTCCCATGCGCTGCAAGGAGTCGCGATGTATTGCGCCAAAACCTTCCAACCCACCCTGCCAGCCGCGCTGCCGGCCAACGCATGTTTTGCCATTGTCGCCCCGGCGGGCGCGGCGCGGCTTGATGCGCAGAAGGTTAGCCAGTGGTTCGTTGACCGCGGCTACCGGTGCCGTATCTACCCGGGTGCCCTGCAGGCGCAGGGCTACCTGGCGGGGCCGGACCAGCAGCGCCTGCAGGACTTGCATGCAGCGTTTGCCGATCCGGCCATGGACGCCATTCTGTGCATGCGTGGGGGCTACGGCAGCATGCGCCTGCTTGACCAGCTCGACTTTGAACTGATCCGGCGCAACCCCAAGCCGCTGATCGGCTACAGCGACATCACCGCGCTGCATACGGCGATCTACCGGCATGCCGGGCTGCTGACCTTCCATGGGGGGATGCTCAATGCCGACCTGTTGGGGGCCAAGTTGCCACCGACCGAGTCGTCGTTGCTGGCGCAACTGGGTGGGCATGTGAGGGCAGGCGAGCAGGTCGCGCACCCGGCGGGCTTCGCATTGGACTGTGTGCTGCCGGGGGTGGCCAGCGGACCGCTGCTGGGTGGCAACCTGTCGATGCTGGGGGCGACCATGGGGACCCTTGCCGAGCTGGATACCCAGGGCTGCATCCTGTTCATCGAGGACGTCAACGAGCCGTTGTACAGGGTGGATCGGCTGCTGACCCAGTTACGCCTGGCAGGCAAGCTGGAGGGGATCAAAGGCGTGTTGGTGGGCGACTTTGCCGGGATTACCACAGCGGCGCTGACGCCGTTGCTGGAGGATACGTTTGCACCGTTGGGTGTGCCGGTGCTGGCGGGTTGGCGCAGCGGGCACTGCGACCCGAATGTCTGCTTGCCCCTGGGGGCTCGGGTGAGGCTGGACAGTGTTCAGCAAACACTGGTGCTGGAGCAGGATCTGTTCAGGGTGTGAGATTACCGGGGCCGCGCAGCGGCCCCGAAATGCTTACTGCTGCCGCAGGCTCTCAAGCAGCTTATGGGTCGGGTAGCCATCCGCCGGCCAGCCCAGCCCTTGCTGGGCATTGCGGATCGCCTTGCGGGTATTGGCCCCGATAATGCCATCGGCATTACCCGCATCATGCCCGCGGCTGTTCAACAGGTTCTGCAACTCCATGCGCTCGCTGCGGCTGAGCGGCAGGTCCTCTTTCGGCCAGCTGCCGGCAATGAAGCCCCAGCCGCTGAAGCGATCCCCGAGCAGGCTCACCGCCAGGGCATAGGACGACGAGTTGTTGTACTTGAGGATGGCGCGGAAGTTGTCCAGCACCAGGAACGCCGGGCCGCGTGCACCGGCCGGCAGCAGCAGGGCGGCAGACAGCTGGTTGCTACCTGGCGGCAGCTGGGTACCCGCTGGCAGTTTCACGCCCATCGCCAGCCATTCACTCACCGGTTTGCGCAGTGCACCATCGGCCTGCCAGAAGTCGAAGCCGGACGGCACCTGTACCTCGAAGCCCCACGGTTGGCCGCGTTTCCAGCCCGAACTCTGCAGGTAGTGCGCTGTTGAGGCCAGGGCGTCTGGTGTGCTGTTCCAGATGTCGCGGCGGCCATCGCCGTCGAAGTCCACGGCATGGGTGTTGTAGGTGGTCGGGATGAACTGGGTCTGGCCCATGGCGCCGGCCCACGAGCCACGCATGGCTTCAGGCTGGATGTCACCGTGCTGGATGATCTGCAGCGCGGCAATCAGTTGATCCTGGGCGAACTGGGGGCGGCGGCCCTCATAGGCCAAAGTGGCCAGCGAGCGGATCACCGACTTGCTGCCCTGGAACTGGCCGAAGTTGCTTTCCATGCCCCACACCGCGACCAGCACCTGGCGGTCCACGCCATAGCGTTGCTCAAGGCGAGTCAGCAGCTCGGCGTTCTGCTCCAGCAGCTTCTTGCCGTTGCGCACACGCAGGGGCGACAGGGCGCCTTCGAGGTATTCCCACACCGGGCGGGTGAACTCTGGCTGGCTGCGGTCTGCCTTGATCACGTCCAGGTCGGGGGTGACACCGAGGAAGGCACGGTCGAAGGTGCTCGGCGAAATACCGGCTTGCAGTGCCTGCTCGCGGAAGCCTGCTTGCCATTGGGCGAAGGTTTGCAGGGGCTGGATGTCAGTGCTGACGTCGGGCGTTGCGCCGGGCACGGTCACCACGGGATTGGGTTGGGCAGGGGCCAGCGGCAGCGCGTCGGCGGCGGTGGGCTTTTCCGCACAGGCCACGAGCAGAATGAAGCTGGAGGCCGCGATCAGCTGGCGGGTTTCCCAGCGGGGGATAAGACGGAAGAGCATGCACAGATCCAGAGTTGCAGGTCAGGTGACGACCATATCATGCCTGCGCTTGCGATGCTTTCATGCAGCCAAAAAGTAGGAAGCCTCCCAATCTCTCGATTGGAAGGCTTCGCGGCGGTAGCTGCCTTTGCCCTTGTTCGGTTGTTCCTGGCGGCAGCGGAACAGTGGCTGGGCAACGATGGACTTGGCCTTGTTGGGGCCGTGCTTTTTCGGCTTTTTGCTCATGGTGGGCTTCCCGGGTTGGGTGAGTTTCGGGCGCACTGTAGGCTCCCCGAAGGGTGGGGGCCAATTGATTGTGTATATGGTCGAGGCACTGGTGCCTATGTGTAGGAGCGGGTTTGCCCGCGAATACGGTGGCGGCGGCAACGGTGAACGGCGGGTGGAGATTGGTTAGCAGGTCCGGCCCTTTCGCGGGTAAACCCGCTCCTACGACGGCCTGCGCCCAACCTTCGATGCGTTTGTAGGAGCGGGTTTACCCGCGAATACGGTGGCGGCGGCAACGGTGAACGGCGGGTGGAGATTGGCCAGCAGGCCGGGCCCTTTCGCGGGTAAACCCGCTCCTACGACGGCCTGCGCCCAACCTTCGATGCGTGTGTAGGAGCGGGTTTACCCGCGAATACAGTGGTGGCGACGACGGTGAACGGCGGGTGGAGATTGGTTAGCAGGTCCGGCCCTTTCGCGGGTAAACCCGCTCCTACCAGTGGCCGCAGTTACTCGGGAGGGAGGGCCAGGCGCTGGCCAGCCATCAACAGCGACAGCCGCGCCAGGCCAATCCACGGCGAACCTTCAGCCTGCCCTTTGATCTGCGCATCGATTCGCTGGGCATCCTGCAGCAATTGCGCCCAGCGTTGCGCCGAGAGGCGCTGCAGGGCTTTGCTGACCAGCGGTCGGCGTTTGTCCCAGATGGGCGGGCGGGCCTGGCTGAACGCCTTGTCCAATGGCACGCCTTGGCTGAACTGCTGGGCTAGCCCCGCCAGTTGGCGCAGCTCACGGGCCAAGGCCCAGAGGATGACTGGCGGCTCCACACCTTCACCGCGCAAGCCTTCGAGCATGCGCAGGGCATGCGCAGCCTCGCCGTTGAGGATAGCATCGACCAGGCCGAAGACATCGAAGCGGGCGCTGTCGGCGACGGCAGCCTGCACGGTTTCCACGGTGATCTGGCTGCCTTCGGCCAGTAGCTTGAGTTTTTCGATTTCCTGCGCGGCTGCCAGCAGGTTGCCTTCCACGCGCGCGGCAATCAGGTCGACGGCGTCACGCTGGGCTGACAGGCCGGCCTGTTGCAGGCGCTGGTTGATCCACTGCGGGAGCTGGTGCACATCCACCGGCCAGATCTGGATGAACTGGCAATGGGCGCCTTCGATCAATGCCTTGCCCCACTTGGTCTTCTGCGCACTGCTGTCGAGCTTGGGTAGGCTGATCAGCAGCAGCGTGTCTTCGGCGGGGTTGGCGCAGTATTCCATCAGCGCGGCGGCACCCTTGTCACCGGGCTTGCCCGAGGGCAGGCGCAGTTCCAGTAGGCGACGCTGGGCGAACAGTGACAGGCTTGCACCGGCCTGGAGCAGGGTGCCCCAGTCGAAGTTGGCGTCGGCACTGAATACCTGGCGTTCATCGAAACCTTGCTGACGCGCGGCATTGCGGATGGCGTCGGCGGCTTCCTGGCACAGCAGCGGGTCGTCGCCGCTGACCACGTAGACCGGTGCCAAGGCGCCTTGCAGGTGCTTGTTGAGTTGGGCGGGGGCAAGTTTCATGGGGAACAGGTGGGGCGCCCGAGGGCGCCCCTCGCGGGCTTAGTTGCCCGGTACTTCCAGTGGCGATTGCTGAGGCGTCTCGGCTTGCTGGCGGCGGGCAGCCTCCAGCGCGGCAGCTTCGGCTTTGGCGCGCTCGTCGGCTTTACGCTGCAACTCATCCAGCTGGGATGGGGACAGCATTTGCAAACGTACGACCATGGCGTTGACCAGGTCGCGGCGCATTTCTTCGCGGGCGCGTTTGGCTTCCTGCTCGGAGCCGGTGATGTTCGAGCCGTCACGCACGTAGACCTTGCGCACCTCCAGCTTGTCGCTCATCAGCTCCAGGTTGTTCAGGCCCAGGATGCTGTAATCCAGCTTGGTGGTCAGCTCGTACTCGGCGGTACGGTTGCCGCTGTTGTAGGTAGCCGAGCGCTCGCGCTCCTGTTCGTTGGTCAGCACCAGGCGATACGGTGCGCCGGTGTGCACGTTGACGCCGCTACGTTCCAGCACTTCACGCAGCTGGACCACGGTCGGGCCATAGGCATTGCGCGCGCTGACGTCCATTTCCTTTACGCTCAGCTCGGTGGAGCCGGTGCCGCGCAGCTGGAAACCGCAGGCGCTGAGCATGACCGCCAGGCCGATTACCAGCAAATTGCGTTTGATCATGTTGTTGCTCCCTTTTGGGCCTGTTCCGCCCACCCGCAGCCAATGCGGGTGGGCGTTTTCATCAGTTGGCGACGATGTTGACCAGCTTGCCCGGTACCACGATGACCTTGCGGATGGTCAGGCCATCGATGAAGCGCAGGACATTCTCGTTGCTGCGGGCAGCGGCTTCGACTTCTTCGCGGCTGGCAGCAGCAGGCATCTCGACCTGGCCGCGCAGTTTACCGTTGACCTGAACCACCAAGGTAATGGAGTCCTGCACCAGCGCCTGTTCGTCGACGCTTGGCCAGGCGGCATTGATCACCGAGCCTGCGTGGCCCAGGTGCTGCCACAGCGCGTGAGAGATGTGCGGAGTGATCGGCGCCAACAGCAGTGTGACGGCTTCCAGGCCTTCCTGCAGCAGGGCGCGGTCCTGTTCGGTGGCTTGCGGGGCCTTTTCCAGCACGTTCATCACGGTCATCACCTGGGCGATGGCGGTATTGAACTTGTGGAACTGGCCCACATCGGTGCTGGCCTGCTTGATGGCCGCATGAATGGCGCGGCGGATGACCTTTTGCGCGTCGTCCAGGGCGGCAACATCCAGCTTGCCTGGCAGGCCCTGGCTGACGTGAGCCTGAGCCAGGCGCCAGACACGGCGCAGGAAGCGGCTGGCACCTTCGACGCCGGAGTCGGACCATTCCAGGCTCATGTCGGGCGGCGAGGCGAACATCATGAACAGGCGGCAGGTGTCGGCACCGTAGGCTTCGATCATGGACTGCGGGTCTACGCCGTTGTTTTTCGACTTCGACATCTTCTCGGTGCCACCGATTTCCACCGGCAGGCCGTCGGTCTTCAGGCGGGCGCCAATGATCTTGGCTTTGGCATCACGCTCGATTTCGACATCGGCCGGGTTGAACCAGTCCTTGCCGCCGTTGCTGGCAACGCGGTAGTAGGTCTCGGCGACCACCATGCCCTGGGTCAGCAGGTTCTTGAATGGCTCGTTCGAGGTGACCAGGCCTTCGTCACGCATCAGCTTGTGGAAGAAGCGCGCGTACAGCAGGTGCAGGATCGCGTGTTCGATACCACCGATGTACTGATCTACCGGCAGCCAGTGGTTGGCGGCTTTGGGGTCGACCAGGCCTTTGTCGTAGTTTGGCGAGGCGTAGCGGGCGAAGTACCAGGACGACTCGACGAAGGTGTCCATGGTGTCGGTTTCGCGCTTGGCCGCAGCACCGCATTTCGGGCAGCTGCATTCGTAGAATTCAGGCATGCGCGCCAGTGGCGAACCAGCGCCGTCCGGCACCACGTTCTCCGGCAGGGTGACCGGCAGCTGGTCTTCCGGCACCGGGACGTCGCCGCAGGACGGGCAGTGGATGATCGGGATCGGGCAGCCCCAGTAGCGCTGGCGGCTGATACCCCAGTCGCGCAGGCGGAACTGGGTACGCGATTTGCCCAGTTCCTTGCGGATCAGGGCCGCTTCGATGGCGTCGAAGGCACCAGCAAAGTCCAGGCCGTCGAACTCGGCGGAGTTGATCAGCTGGCCGTGCTCGCCATAGGCGGCCTGCCACTCGCTGCCGACTTCATCGCCAGCGCTGGTGCGCACCACAGCCTTGACTGGCAGGTTGTACTTGTGGGCGAACTCGAAGTCGCGCTCGTCGTGGGCCGGCACGGCCATGACCGCGCCATCACCGTAGTGCATCAGCACGTAGTTGGCGACCCATACTGGCAGCTTCTCGCCAGTCAGCGGGTGCTCGACCAGCAGGGAAGTGGCCATGCCTTTCTTCTCCTGGGTGGCCATGTCGGCTTCGGCAACGCTGCCGCTCTTGCACTCATCGATGAACGCCTGCAGCGCCGGGTTGCCCTGCGCAGCCTGGGTGGCCAGCGGGTGCTCGGCGGCGACGGCGACGTAGGTGGCGCCCATCAGCGTGTCCGGACGGGTGGTGAAGACCTTGAGGGTGCCTTCGTGGCCGATGCTGGCCTGATCGTACGGGAACTGGACTTCCATGCCGCGCGATTTGCCGATCCAGTTGCGCTGCATGGTCTTGACCTGCTCAGGCCAGCCCGGCAGTTCGTCGAGGCTCTCCAGCAGCTCGTCGGCGTAATCGGTGATGCGGAAGTAGTACATCGGGATTTCGCGCTTTTCGATCAGCGCGCCCGAACGCCAGCCACGGCCGTCGATGACTTGTTCGTTGGCCAGTACGGTCTGGTCCGCCGGGTCCCAGTTCACGGTACCGTTCTTGCGGTAGATGATGCCTTTTTCGAACAGGCGGGTGAACAGCCACTGCTCCCAACGGTAGTAGTCGGGTTTGCAGGTGGTGACTTCACGTGCCCAGTCGATGGCCAGACCCAGGCTCTTGAGCTGGGTCTTCATGTAGTCGATGTTTTCGTACGTCCACTTGGCCGGGGCGACGTTGTTTTTCATCGCCGCGTTTTCCGCGGGCATGCCGAAAGCGTCCCAGCCCATCGGTTGCAGGACGTTCTTGCCCAGCATGCGCTGGTAGCGGGCAATCACGTCACCGATGGTGTAGTTGCGCACGTGGCCCATGTGTAGCTTGCCGCTCGGGTACGGGAACATCGATAGGCAATAGTAGGTGTCTTTGCCTGGCTGTTCGGTAACAGCGAACGATTGTTGCTCGTCCCAGAACTTCTGGGCGGCGGCTTCGATATCACGGGGCGTGTATTGTTCGTGCATGGCTACTTTTGGCTGAGAGAGAAGAGACCTTGTTCCAGGCAGCGGAACCTCGCTGCGTCCGGCACTCCGGTGTCGTTTAGAGTGAACGCCGTAGCATACAGCAGCGCCGCGCATCGTGGGAAACCTTCGTTGCGAATGGCCGCTGGTCGCGGCGCACGGCTGCTTTTTGCAGCGACGCTAAGCTCAGGTGTGGGGGGAGATATTCTTACCTTCAATGAGGTGAACGGATGGGAGAGACGCAGCTACCCGCAATCAGACCGGAGCTTTACGAGCGCCTGATCGACCGGCTTGGCCTGGCACTGGAAACGGCCAGGACCTCGGTGCGATTGCGCGACGAGATGCCAGCTGAGCTTGAGTTGCGTGGCCTGAGCCACGCGGAGTTCGAAGTGATCAAGGCCTACCTGGAATCCCTTCCGGAGCGCCACAATGCCGCTGTCGGCAGTTACCCACAAGCGGAGCCGACATCGGCCAAGATCATCTGGCTCAAGGACAAGAAACGCCCCGCCAGTACGGCGAGATCCAGGACGCTGCCACATCGCTAGCCGTTCAGGACGCCAGGCGCAGGCTATCGCGCGCCGGTTCTTCACTATCACACAACTCAAGATCGACGCCGGTACGCACTTGTTGACCGGCGTCGATCCTTCTAGGCTGCACGCCTGCCAAGGAGGTGTGGCCGATGCCGATCCGATTCTTCATCAAACAATGGCTGATGCCGCCGGGCGTGCTGTTTTTGCTGCTGCTTGCGGCATGGTGGCTGCGTACGCGGCGGCCACGGTTGGCGGCGCTTTGCTTTAGCGTAGGGCTGGGTGGCCTGTGGTTGATGAGCCTGCCGCTGGTGGTGCAGGAAACCGCCCGTGTGCTGGAAAGTGAGCCGCCGCTGGCCGTGAGCGACTGGGCCGGCCTCGCGAACCGGGCGGATGCCATTGTGGTGCTGGGCGCCGGGCGCGAGCGCGGGGACCCGGCCTGGGGTGGCAGTGACCAGCCCACGGCCACGGCACTGGAACGTATGCGCTTTGCCGCGCGGCTGGCCAAGGCCTCGGGCCTGCCAGTGTTGACCAGTGGTGGGTTGCATTACGGCACGCCGCCCAGCGAGGCGAGGCTGATGGCGGAACGCCTGCATGAAGATTTCGCGGTCGAGGTGAAATGGCGCGAAGAGGCCAGCCGCACGACCTGGGAAAATGCTCAGCTCACGGCCAAAGTGCTGCAGCCTCTGGGATTTCGCCGGGTGGTGCTGGTGACCCAGGCCTGGCACATGCAGCGCTCACGCTGGAGTTTTGAAATGGCGGGGTTCGAGGTGGTGCCGGCGCCAGTGGGGTTCCTTGGGCGCGATCATGCGCGGCCGTTTGGCGGTCTGCTGCCAGAGAGCCGGGCGATGTGGCAGAGCGGGCAGTTGTTCAATGAAGTGGTGGGGTTGGTGGGGTATCGGGTGTTCTACTGATTTACAGGCTTACATAAT
The DNA here is from genome assembly GCF_019691255.1 of Pseudomonas sp. USTB-Z. Taxonomy (NCBI): domain Bacteria; kingdom Pseudomonadati; phylum Pseudomonadota; class Gammaproteobacteria; order Pseudomonadales; family Pseudomonadaceae; genus Pseudomonas; species Pseudomonas sp. USTB-Z. The sequence continues at coordinate 29,858 of NZ_JAECZP010000001.1, read as the reverse complement.
CCCCTGTAGGAGCGGGCTTGCCCGCGAAAGGGCCTGCCCTGCCGGCCAATCTCCACCCGCCGTTCACCGTTGCCGCGACTACCGTATTCGCGGGTAAACCCGCTCCTACAGTGGCCGCGTATCGCCAATCAGACGGTTTTTGCAATACGCCCTGCCAGCAACGCCCACCCCAGCAGCAATGCACAGACAATTGCCAGCGGCCATGAGCGCCATTGCAGGTAAGGCGTCAGCTGCTGCATCGGCACCACCTCGCCATACAGCACGGCCTGCTGGAACTGCGGAATCTGCGTGGTAATGCGGCCAAACGGGTCGATCAGCGCGGTCACGCCGTTGTTGGTGGCGCGGATCATCCAGCGGCCGGCTTCCAGCGCGCGCATCTGCGCCATCTGCAGGTGCTGCAAAGGGCCGATCGATTTGCCGAACCAGGTGTCGTTGCTGATGGTCAGCAGCAGGTCGCTACGCGCAGCCAGGCCGGCGGCGAACTCAGGGTAGACCACCTCGTAGCAGATGTAAGGGGCAATCTGGTAGCCCTTGGCCTGCAGCAGCGGCTGGTCTTCCGGGCCGCGGGCGAAGTCGGACATGGGCAGGTTGAAGAACTCGATGGCCCCACGCAGCACGTCTTGCAGCGGCACATACTCGCCAAATGGCACCAGCTTCTGCTTGAGGTAGGTGCCATCGCCTTCGCCAGTGACGGTGATGCCGTTGTAGTAGCGGCGCTGGTGGTGCACTACTTCACGCACTGGTACGCCCGTGATCAGCGCCGAATGGCGCTCGGCAGCGAAGCGGCCCATCACGTCGATGTAGCCCTGGGCCTGGTCCTTGAGCACCGGAACGGCGGTTTCCGGCCACACCAGCAGGTCCACCGGCCTGGAACTGAAGCTCAGGTCGCGGTATAGCGCCAGTTGCGCGTCGATGTGCGCGGGGTCCCATTTCAGGTCCTGCTCGACGTTGCCCTGGATCGCTGCCACTTTCAGCGGCTCGCCTGCCGGAATGGTCCAGGCATGGCCCTTGAGCGCCAGGCCCAGCCCCCAGGGGGCCAGCAACAGCACACTGGCCACGGCCAGGAACGAGGGGCGGGTGCGCAGGCGGTGCAGGTTGCACAGCAGGGCGGCGGTGAGGGCGAGGGTGAAGGAAATCAGCCAGACGCCGCCCAGCGGCGCAAGGCCGGCCAACGGTCCGTCCAGTTGGCTATAGCCGGCGTAGAGCCAGGGGAAGCCGGTCAGGAACCAGCCGCGGAAGGCCTCTTGCAGTAACCAGAGGGCGGCGAAGCACAAGGCGTCGGCCAGTGGTGCTTCGTTGCGGCGTAGCCAGCGCGCCCATAGCCAGGTGGGCAGGGCGAAGAACCAGGCCAGTGCGGCGAAGAACGCCAGCAGCAACACGATTGCCAACAGCGGCGAGGCGCCGCCGTAGGTGTTCATGCTGACGTAGATCCACCAGGTGCCGGCGCCATACAGGCCGAACCCAAACCACCAGCCACGCCACATGGCCTGGCGCGGGCTGAGCTCGCGCAGGCCAAGGTAGAGCACTGCGATGGACAGCACCGCCAACGGCCAGATGTCGAACGGCGCCAGGGCCAGGAGGGTGGAAGCACCGGCCGCCAGGGCCAGCAGGTTACCGGGCCAGCCGGGGCGGGTGATCCAACGCATGTTTGTCCTTAACGGGTGATCGGGGTCAGGCGCAGCAAGTGTATCCGCCGGCTGTCGGCGTTGAGAATACGGAACTTGTAAGACCCGATCTCAGTGGTTTCGTTGCGCTTGGGCAGGTGGCCAAAGGCGCTCATCACCAGGCCGCCGACCGTGTCGAACTCGTCATCGGAGAACTCGCTGTCGAAGAACTCGTTGAAGTTCTCGATCGGGGTAAGCGCTTTGACCAGGAAATCACCGCTGGGCAGTGGTTTGATGTAGCTGTCTTCCTCGACGTCGTGCTCGTCTTCGATATCGCCGACGATCTGTTCCAGCACGTCCTCGATGGTGACCAGGCCCGCCACGCCGCCATATTCGTCGATGACGATGGCCATGTGGTTGTGGTTGGCGCGGAATTCACGCAGCAACACGTTCAGGCGCTTGGACTCGGGTACGAAGGTGGCCGGGCGCAGCAGGTCCTTGATGTTGAAGCTGTCGCCGTTCTCCTTGAGGATCAACGGCAGCAAGTCTTTGGCGAGCAGGATCCCGAGCACATCGTCATGGCTTTCGCCGATTACCGGGTAGCGCGAGTGCGCGGCGTCGATCACCGCCGGCAGGAACTCGCGAGGCGACTGGCCGGCCTTGATGCTGTTCATCTGCGAGCGCGGCACCATGATGTCGCGAACCTGCAGGTCGGCGACCTGAATGGCGCCTTCGACGATGGTCAGCGCTTCGCTGTCCAGCAATTTGTTCTGATGGGCTTCGCGCAGCAGCTCAAGCAGCTCCTGGCGGTTTTTCGGCTCATGGGCAAAAGCCTGGGTCAGTTTACCCAGCCAGGACTTCTGCCCGTTGCTCGATCGATCTTCGCTCATGGCGGTTCTCGTGATCCTTCGTGTATCAGTGTGTGATTGAGTCGGTTTCATCATCGGCATACGGGTCAGGGTGACCCAGTTCTGCCAGCAATTCCCGTTCCAGGCTTTCCATTTCCTCAGCCTCCTCATCTTCGATGTGGTCATAGCCGAGCAAGTGCAGGCAACCGTGGATGACCAGGTGTGCCCAGTGCGCTTCCAGCGATTTGCCTTGTTCGGCCGCTTCGCGCTCGACCACCGCTACACAGATGACCAGGTCGCCCAGCAGCGGGATATCGAGCAGCTCATCGGGCACATCGGCCGGGAACGACAACACATTGGTCGCGTAGTCCTTGTGCCGGTAGGTATGGTTCAGCTCCCGGCCTTCGGCTTCGTCGACCAGGCGAATGGTCATTTCCGAGTCGGCGCTGCGCTGGCGCAACGCCAATTCACACCAGCGGCGCAAGGCGGCGTCTTCTGGCGTGGCAGCATCCGTGGCCCGTTGGATATCAAGTTCAAGCATCTTTGCCGGGCGCCTCGGGCTTGGACTGGCGGGCTTCGAAGCGGTCGTAGGCTTCGACGATACGCTGAACCAGTGGGTGACGAACCACATCCTTGGGTTGGAAATGGGTAAAGCTGATCCCCGGAACGTCCTTCAGCACCTCGATCACGTGCGCCAGGCCCGACTTGGTGCCACGGGGCAGGTCGACCTGGGTGATGTCACCGGTGATCACCGCGGTAGAGCCGAAGCCGATGCGGGTCAGGAACATCTTCATCTGCTCAAGCGTGGTGTTCTGGCTTTCGTCGAGGATGATGAAACTGTTGTTCAGGGTGCGGCCACGCATGTAGGCCAGAGGGGCGATTTCGATCACCTGGCGTTCGATCAGCTTGGCCACGTGTTCGAAGCCGAGCATTTCGTACAGGGCGTCGTACAGCGGGCGCAGGTACGGGTCGATTTTCTGTGCCAGGTCGCCGGGCAGGAAACCGAGCTTTTCACCCGCCTCGACCGCCGGGCGCACCAGCAGGATGCGGCGCACCTGTTCGCGCTCCAGCGCGTCCACGGCGCAGGCTACGGCCAGGTAGGTCTTGCCGGTACCGGCCGGGCCGATGCCGAAATTGATGTCGTTGGCCAGGATTTCCTTGACGTAGCGCTGTTGGTTGAGCCCGCGCGGGCGGATATTGCCCTTGCGCGTGCGCAGCGACACGCTGACCTCGTTGACGGCCGGGTTGTCGATGTTTTCGACAGCCGATTCCTGCAGGTACAGGTGCACGGTTTCCGGTGACAGGTCGGTGGCCTTGGTCTCGCGATAGAGACGGCGCAGCAGCTGTTCGGCAGCGGAGGTGGTCCTGGGTTCGCCGATCAGTTCGAACTGATTGCCGCGGTTGCGGATCTCGATGGCCAGGCGCTGTTCGATCAGGCGCAGGTGCTCGTCGAACTGGCCGCACAAGTTGGCGAAACGGTGGGCCTCGAAGGGTTCGAGGATGAAGCGATGGGGTTCTATGGGTGCGTTCAAGGTCGTTTTTAGCCGCTCGACGGCGATGGAGTTGAACTCAAGAATAACCCTTGAATGGCAGTGGCGAAAGCACTGAAACGTTCAACGGTATGTACGGGCTGTTCTGGCCTCCCCGCGGGTCAACCCGCTCCGGCAAGGCCGGTGGGGATCCTGTGGGCGCGGGTTCACCCGTGAACAGGCCAGAACAGGTATCATGCCCACCTTTTCTTACGCATGTGTTATCTGGCCGAACATGAGCAAACGCGAACCCGCCATCTATAAAGTGATCTTCCTGAACCAGGGTCAGGTCTTCGAGATGTACGCCAAGCAGATCTACCAGAGTGACCTGTGGGGCTTTCTGGAAATCGAGGAGTTTGTGTTCGGCGAGCGCTCGCAACTGGTAGTGGACCCGAGTGAGGAGAAGCTCAAGAGCCAGTTCGACGGAGTGGTTCGCAGTTTCGTGCCGATGCACTCGATTGTGCGCATCGATGAGGTGGAGCGCCTGGGCACGGCGAAGATCAGCGAGGCCAAGGGCGGCGGCAATGTGATGCCGTTCCCGATGCCAATGCCGGAAAAGTGACCTTCAGGGAAGCGGCGAGAACGGCGTGCGCCCTTCGGCGTTCTGCAGTTCGAGCAGGTACTTGCGGAAAATCTGGCCGAGCACCTGGGTGGCATGCTCCAGTTCGTCACGGGGCATTTGCTCGGTTACTTCGTCGGCCATGTCCAGCGCATCTTCGGCGCCGTTGACCGCAGCCATTTTCAGCAGGATGTAGGCCTGTACGTTGTTGGCCTTGACCCCTTCGCCATGGAAGAACATGGCACCCAGACGGTATTGGGCGTCGGCTTGGCCTTGCAGCGATGCCTTCTGGAACCAGTCCAGGGCTTTGCCCAGGTTTTTTGGCGTTTGCGTGTAGTAATACTCGCCCAGTTCGAATTGCGCCTGGGCATCCCCCGCAGTCGCCGTCTGCTCGCAGGCCTTGAGGGCGCTTGCCAGGTCTTCAGGCTGAACGTTCAAGGTGCAGCGGCCCGTCGCCGGAATCAGCAACGAGTTACCGCCCTCCGCCAGGGCCAGCAGGGGCTGAAGAAGCAACAGGCAGCCCAGGGTCAGGGCGCGGCCGGTGCGGTTCATGGGGATCGACTTACCTCTGCAAAGCTGCGGCCAATGTCTCTGGTGGCACATTATGGGATAAGCAGCGCCAACCTTACAAAGTTTTACTCGAATTTCTGCTTGGTTGGGGAAGTCAGCTGATTGTGCGTGCGTAATTATTGCCTGTACCGGCCTCTTCGCGGGTGAACCCGCGCCTACAAGGGGGCGTCGCTTTCATGAGTGTAGGCGTGGGTTTGCTCGCGAAGAGGCCGGTACAGGCTGGCCATCACTTCAGGGCAGCAAAGGCTTTCTCAGCCGCATCCAGGGTGATCTGCAGCTCCTTGTCGCCATGGGCGATGGAGGTGAAGCCCGCCTCGAATGCGCTCGGTGCCAGGTACACGCCACCGTCGAGCATCAGGTGGAAGAAGCGCTTGAAGCGCTCGGCATCGCTGGCCATCACGTCTTCGAAGGTGACGATATCGTCGGCGCCGCTGAAGTACAGGCCGAACATGGCACCGGCCTGGGTGGTGACGAATGGCACGCCAGCGGCATCGGCGCGTTGCTGCAGGCCGTCAAGCATGCGGCTGGTGTAGTCGGTCAGCTCGGCGTGGAAACCTGGGCGGCTGATCAGCTTGAGGGTGGTCAGGCCGGCGGCCATGGCCAGCGGATTGCCCGACAGGGTGCCGGCCTGGTAGACCGGGCCGAGCGGGGCGATGCAGCCCATGATTTCACGCTTGCCGCCGAAACAGCCGACCGGCATGCCGCCACCGACGATCTTGCCGAAGGTCGACAGGTCCGGCGTGATGCCGTAATGGCCCTGGGCGCCGCCGAGCGAGACGCGGAAACCGGTCATCACTTCGTCGAAGATCAGCACCACGCCATGCTTGTCGCATTGCTCGCGCAGGCCCTCGAGGAAACCCGGTGCCGGTGGTACGCAGTTCATGTTGCCGGCCACCGGCTCCACGATGATGCAGGCCACGGTCTGGCCAACTTCGGCCAGGGTCTTCTCGACGGCGGCGATGTCGTTGAACGGCAGGGTCAGGGTGTGCTTGGCGAAGTCCGCTGGCACGCCTGCCGAACTTGGCACGCCTTGGGTCAGCAAGCCGGAGCCGGCTTTTACCAGCAGGCTGTCGGAGTGGCCGTGGTAGCAGCCTTCGAACTTGATGATGGCGTCACGGCCAGTGTAGCCACGGGCCAGACGGATGGCACTCATGGTGGCTTCAGTGCCCGAGCTGACCATGCGCACCATTTCCATCGACGGTACGATCGAGCAGACCAGGTCGGCCATCTCGGTTTCCATGGCGGTCGGCGCGCCGTAGGACAGGCCGTGCTCCAGCTGCTTGCGTACCGAGTCCAGCACGTCCGGGTGGCCGTGGCCGAGAATCATCGGGCCCCAGGAGCCGACGTAGTCGACGTAGCGTTTGTCGTCCTCGTCAACGACATAGGCGCCTTCGGCATGCTTGAAGAACAGCGGCGTGCCGCCAACGCTCTTGAAAGCGCGGACTGGCGAGTTGACACCGCCAGGGATGTGCTTCTGGGCTTGGGCGAACAGGGCTTCGGAACGGGACATGGAAGTATCTCTCGAATCAGGATGCGAACAAGGCGTTGAAGGCGCGGGCGCGGCGGGTGACTTCCTGCGCGCTGTCGGCACCGAACAAGCCGTGGATCACCGCCAGCAGGTCGGCACCGTGGGCGACCAGCGGGGCGGCGTTGTCGAGGGTGATGCCACCGATCACGGCGATCGGCAGTTTCACCTGGGCGCGGGCCTGCTCAAGCAGGCCGACATTGGCAGCGGGCGCGCCCGGCTTGGTGACAGAATTGAAAAAGCGGCCAAAGGCCACGTAGCTGGCGCCTTCGCTGGCAGCCTGGGCGGCCAGTTCGAGGCTGGCGTGGCAGGTGGAGCCGATGATTGCCTGACGGCCGAGCAGTGCGCGGGCCGGGGTCAGCGGGCCGTCGGTCTGGCCCAGGTGCACGCCGACACCCAGGCGGGCGGCCAGTTCGGCGTCATCGTTGATCAGCAACTGGGTGCCGTAACGCTCGCAGAGCTTCATCAGCCCTTCGGCTTCACGCAGGCGGCGCGCTGCATCGTCGCTCTTGTCGCGGTACTGCAGCAGGCACACGCCGCCTTCCAGGGCCGCCTCGACATGGGACAGGAAACGGCCGGCGAGCAGCTGGCTGTCGGTGATGGCGTACAGACCGCGTAGCTTCATTGAAGGCCTCGTATCAGGAGCAGAAGTCCAGGGGCAGGCGGCGCGGCACGTACTGGCCCTTGCCCAGTTGCTCGGCGTCACGCAGGGTGCGCCAGGTGTAGTCCAGGGCGGTGCGCACGGCGCTTTCCAGCTGCTCGCCGAGCGCCAGGCGGCCGGCCAAGGCGCTGGCCAGGGTGCAGCCCGAGCCGTGGTAGCTGCCTGGCAGGCGCTGGCAAGTCCAGGTGAAGTGCTGGCCGTCCTGGGTGTACAGGCGGTTGTGGATTTCGTCTTCGTCGCCGTGACCGCCGGTAATCAGCAGGTGTCTACAGAACGGCAACAGTTTCTCGGCACATTCGTCAGCGGTGCCTTCGGGCAGTTCGGCGAGGATGCGTGCTTCGGGCAGGTTCGGCGTGGCGATGGTCGCCAGCGGCAGCAGGCGTTCGCGCAGGGCATAGCCCACTTCGTCCTTGCCCAGGCGGCCACCGCCACCGGCACGCAGCACCGGGTCGCAGACCAGCGGCAGGTGGGGGTGGGCGGCCAGCAGTTCGGCGACGGTGTCGACCATCTCGATCGAGCCGAGCATGCCCAACTTGACGGCGGCCACCGTGGAGTCGGCCAGCACGGCGTTGGCCTGGGCCAGCACCCACTCGCGGTCGAGCACGCGGAAGTCGGAAACGTTGACGGTATCCTGCACGGTCAGGGCGGTCACTGCAGGTGCAGCGTGGCAGCCTTGGGCGATCAGGGCTTCGATATCTGCCTGCAAGCCGGCGCCGCCACTGGGGTCGTGGCCGGAGAGACAGAGGACAACGGGGCGGGAGCTGTAGGTATTCATGGTCGGCGAGCTTACCACCAAACCTGTTTGGGCGGATCGTCCGACAAACGAGTTTTACTGATCGATCGGTCAGGTTGCTGATTGGTTTTCTTTTGAAAGCATTGATTTAGAGCCTTTTCTTTGTGTTTTTATGTGGCCGATTGCCAGGTTGTGAGGCTATGCTAGAGTGCTCGGATAACTCGACAAACGGGTGCTGCAGGATCACGTCGTCTCAAACGGATGGGAGGCTACCGCGACGCGACCGGGCAGGCCATGCTGGGGCTGTATGCGCTATTTGCTGATTGTGCTTATGGGTTTGCTGCCCGTGCTGGCCGGAGCGGTCGATTTCGACGACGCTACCCGGCATCTCCCACTGGGCAAGGCCATGCAGGTTTATGAAGACCCCGATGGCAATGCCAGCATCGCTCAGGTCAGTGCCCCCGGGTTTGCCAAATACTTTCAGCCCCACCGTGAGGATGTGCTGAACGCCGGTTACTCCACCTCGGTGTTCTGGCTCAAGGTCGAGCTGCGCCCCGTTGCCGTGCCCAGCGCAGCCCCGCGGCAATGGCTGCTGGAGCTGGCCTACCCGCCGCTGGATCACCTCGAACTGTATTTGCCTGACAGCAGCGGCTTGTACCGCCTGGCGCAGCGCACGGGCGATGCCTTGCCCTACGACAGCCGACAGATCCGGCAGAACAACTACTTGTTCGAACTGCAACTGCCACCTGGCAAGGTGACCACCGCGTACCTGCGACTGCAAAGCCAGGGTTCGGTGCAAGCGCCGCTGGCACTATGGTCCCCTGAAGCCTATCTGGAAGAGCAGCCCACGCGCCTGTATGTGCTGGGGATGATCTACGGCGTGTTGCTGGTGATGCTGGTGTACAACCTGTTCATCTACCTCAGCGTGCGTGACGTCAGCTACCTCTATTACATCCTTTACATCGCTTCGTTCGGCCTTTACCAGGTCTCGGTGAATGGCGCCGGTGTAGCCTATTTCTGGCCAGACAGCCCTTGGTGGGCGAATGCCTCCACGCCTTTGTTCATCGGTGCAGCCGGCCTGTTCGGTTGCCAGTTCGCCCGGCACTTCCTGCAATTGGGCAGCATCAGCCGTGGTTTCGACCGCCTGTTGCAACTGCTGATGCTGGGTGGCGCGCTGGTCATGGTACTGGCGGTGAGCATGCCCTACGGCATTGCGCTGCGCATGGCCACGCTGCTGGCGCTGCTGTTCACCATAAGCGTTTTCAGCGCCGGCCTTTATGCCTGGTGGCGCGGCTTTCGAGTGGCGCGCTGGTTCATCATCGCCTGGACGGCGTTCCTGCTTGGTGGTCTGGTCAACACCTTGATGGTGCTGGGCTACCTGCCGAACGTGTTCATCACCATGTATGCCAGCCAGCTCGGTTCGGCCTTGGAAGTGGCTTTGCTGTCGCTGGCGCTGGCCGACCGCATCAACAGCCTGCGCGAGCAGCAGGCACAGACCTTGCGCGACACTGGGCGTACGCTGGAGCAACTGAACCTGCAACTGGCCAGGAGCAATCGTCTGAAGGACGAGTTCCTGGCCAGCGTGACGCATGAACTGCGCACCCCGATGAATGGGGTGATTGGCTCGCTCGAGCTGATGCACACCCTACCGATGGGGGCTGAAATGGCTCAGTACCATCACACGGCAGTAGGGTCTGCCCAAGGCATGATGGATATGGTCGATGCCATTCTTACCCTGTCCGAATTGCAGGCCGGCCGCCTGCGGGCGCAGCCGGCACCGTTCAGCCTGCGCGCCCTGTTGCAAGGCTTGCGCGCCGGTTATGCCGGGCAGGCGCTGGGCAAAGGCTTGTACCTGAGCCTGGATATTCCGGCCGACCTGCCGGACGGGTTGCTCGGTGACGGGCAGAAACTGGCGCACTGCCTGGGTTGCCTGGTGGACAACGGTTTGAAGTTCACCCATCAGGGCGGTGTGATGATCCAGGTGCGCGGCCGCCGGGTGGGGCCGGATGATCTGGCGTTGACCTTTACCGTCAGCGACAGCGGTATCGGTTTCGATGATCTGGAGCAGTCGACCCTGTACCAGCGGTTCTTCCAGGTCGACGGTTCGATGACCCGGCGGTATGGCGGTTTGGGGATTGGGTTGTCGATTTGCCGGCAGATGGGAGAGTTGCTGGGGGCCAGATTGGCGCATGAATCGACGCGCGGGTTGGGCAGCCGCTTCGAGTTGAGTTTGAATGTGGCGATTTCGCAGGTGCAGATGAGCCCGAACCTGCTGCAGGTGCGGCGCTCGCTGTAGCGCACAGCCTGTAGGCGCGGGCTTGCCCGCGAAAGGGCCGCGCCTGCTGGCCAGTTTCCACCCGCCGTTCACCGTTGCCGCCACCACCGTATTCGCGGGTAAACCCGCTCCTAAACATGCACAGGTTGTTGTAGGAGCGGGTTCACCCGCGAAAGGGCCGGGTCTGCTGGCCGATATCCAGCCGCCGTTCACCGTTGCCGCCGCCACCGTATTCGCGGGTAAACCCGCTCCTACGCGCGCGCGCGCCTGCAACCACACGTTTCGTCATTAATACCCCTTTGACTACCCCGCAAGCAGTGCTTCACTGGGTCTTTCAAGCCTACCCGGATCCAGGAGCCCCCCGATGAGCCTGCACCAGTACGCTGAAACCCACGAAGTCACCAACCAGCCGCCGCCGCTCGACGGTGCCAACCTGTACCGCCTCGACCTGCCATTGCAAGAATGGTCAAGGCGTTTTGGCGCGGGCTGGGCCGAGTCGCGGATCGACGCCTATGGTGCCCTGGCCGGCGGCCCGCTGATGCAAGCAGGCTTCCTGGCCAACGCGCACAAACCCGAGTTCAGCAGCCACGACCGCTATGGCCATCGCATCGACCTGGTCGAGTTCCACCCGGCCTACCATGAGCTGATGCGTACCGCGGTCGAACATGGCCTGCCTTCTTTACCATGGGCCGAACCCCGTGCTGGCGCCCATGTTGCACGGGCGTCGATGACCTACCTGCACAGCCAGGCCGAGGCCGGTACCGGCTGCCCGCTGACCATGACCTTTGCCGCCGTGCCGGCATTGCGCCTGCAGCCTGAGCTGGCTGAATACTGGCTGCCGAAGGTCCTTGCCTGCGAATATGACCCGCGCAACATTGGCGACCGGCACAAGGCCGGGGTCACCCTGGGCATGGCCATGACCGAAAAGCAGGGCGGCACCGATGTGCGCGCCAACACTACCCGGGCCTATCCGGTCGGTGCGCCGGGCCCGGGGCAGGCCTATGAACTGGTTGGCCACAAGTGGTTCTGCTCGGCGCCGATGTGCGACGCTTTCCTGACCTTGGCGCAAACCGAAAAAGGCCTGAGCTGCTTCCTGCTGCCGCGCCATCGCCCCGATGACAACCGCAACCAGTTCTATATCCAGCGTCTGAAGAACAAGCTGGGCAACAGCTCCAATGCCTCCAGCGAGGTGGAGTTCCGCGGTGCGCTGGCGTGGATGATTGGCGAAGAGGGCCGCGGCGTGCCGACCATCATCGAGATGGTCGCCATGACCCGGTTCGACTGCATGGTCGGCTCCAGCGCACTGATGCGCCAGGCGTTGACGCAGGCGGCCCACCATTGCGCGCATCGCAAGGTCGGCGGGCGGGTGCTTAATGAGCAACCTCTGATGCAGAACGTGCTGGCCGACCTGGCCCTGGAAAGCGAGGCTGCGCTTGCCCTGAGCTTGCGCATGGGCCAGGCGCTGGAGCAACTGGACGACCCGCAGCAGGCGCATTTCGCCCGGCTGGTCACGGCGGTGGGCAAGTACTGGATCTGCAAACGTGCGCCGGCCATGATCAACGAGGCCGCCGAATGCCTGGGTGGCGCGGGTTATGTGGAAGACAGCATTCTGCCACGGCTGTACCGCGAAGCACCGGTCAACTCGACCTGGGAGGGCTCGGGCAACGTGCAGTGCCTGGATGTGCTGCGGGCCTTGTCCAAGGAGCCGGGCGTACTCGATGCACTGTTTGTCGAGCTGGGTGACGGGCATGGCGACCCGCGCCTGGCGGCGCATATCGGCAACCTCAAGGGTGCGTTTGCCGACACCGGTGACATGCAGTACCGCGCGCGGCAACTGACCGAGGATATTGCCCTGGCATTGCAGGCCAAGCTGCTGCTGGAGGCGGGGAATACAGAGGTCAGTGATGCGTTTATCGGCAGCCGCTTGGCCGGTGGTGGCCGGGTGTACGGGGCGCTGCCTCGAGGTGTGGATGTGGCGGCATTGGTATCAAGGGCTACACCAGCCTGGCCGCTGTAGCAGCGGGCTTGCCCGCGAATGCACCCAACACCGATCAATGGGGGTGTATTTAACCAAGAAGGCAGGCAAGATGGATCACATGCATGTCCAGACAGGAAGCACAGTGTGAGCCACGCTTTTGTAGTCGTTGATACCCCCGAACAGGCCGTCGACCGTCTGGCGGCCTTGCATGAACAGGCCACAGGTGCCCTGAGTCAGGCCCTGAAGCGTTACCTGAAGGACCGTACCGAGCCCGATACCGATGAGCGCGACCTGTTCCGCTACCCGGCACTGCGCCTGACCTACTATAGCCATGGCGAAGTCGCCGCCACCACCCGCGCTTATGCCAAGGTCCAGGTTGCCGGCACCTACAGCGTCACCGTCACTCAGCCCGCTGCGTTCCGTGGCTACCTGCTGGAGCAACTGCGCCCGCTGATGCATGACTACACCGTTACGGTAGAAGTCGGCGTCAGCGAGCAGAACATCCCTTACCCCTATGTGGTCGACCAGGGCGACGAATTGGCTGGCAGCGGCATTACCGCTGCGCAGTTGGCGCGGGTGTTCCCCAGCACCGACCTGTCGGCGGCCACCGACAACATCGCTGATGGCCTGTACGACTGGGACCATGCTGAAATCATGCCACTGGCATTGTTCGATGCCGCGCGGGTCGACTTCTCGCTGCGCCGCCTGGTGCACTACACCGGCAGCGACTGGCGCCATGTACAGCCGTGGATCCTGCTGACCAACTACCACCGCTATGTCGACCAGTTCATCAGCCATGGCCTGGAACAGCTGCGTGACGACTCGCGCTTCGTGCGTATGGTGCTGCCGGGCAATGTCGTGATCGAAAAGGGCATGGACCATGGCGAAACCCAGGCTCTGGTGGCCAGCGTGGTCTGGCACCGCTTCCAGATGCCGGCCTACCACCTGATCGCCGCCGACGGCAATGGCGTTACCTTGGTCAACATTGGTGTCGGCCCGTCCAACGCCAAGAACATCACCGATCACCTGGCCGTGCTGCGCCCGCATTGCTGGCTGATGATCGGCCACTGCGGCGGCCTGCGGCAGTCGCAAACCATCGGCGACTACGTGCTGGCACACGCCTATATGCGCCGTGACGGCATTCTCGACCGGGTCGTGCCGCCGAATATCCCGATCCCGGCCCTGGCCGAAGTACAGATGGCCTTGCAGGAGGCCGCCGCTCAGGTCACTGGCGAGCGTGGCGAGCAGTTGAAAAAGCGCCTGCGCACCGGCACGGTGCTGACCTACGACGACCGCAATTGGGAGCTGCGCTGGGCCCAGGAACGCCCGCTGATCAACCTGTCGCGTGCCGTGGCGGTGGACATGGAAAGCGGCACCATTGCTGCCCAGGGCTACCGTTTGCGCGTGCCTTACGGCACCTTGCTGTGTGTGTCCGACAAGCCGCTGCACAGCGAGATCAAACTGCCAGGTTCGGCCAACGCCTTCTACAACCGGGCGGTCAGCCAGCACCTGAAGATCGGCATTGCCGCCCTCGACCTGCTGCGCACCGAGCTGAACTCGCTGCACTCGCGTAAACTGCGCAGCTTCGATGAGCCGCCGTTCCGCTGAGGATTCATGTCACTGCCACCCCGTAACAAGCCGCGCCGCCCCCAGGCGCGGCCTGCCGCCGGCCCACGTCGCCAGGCCAAGGCGCCACCTGCCGAGCCTCGCCTGATCCTGTTCAACAAACCGTTCGACGTGCTGACCCAGTTCAGCGACGGTGAAGGGCGCGCGACGCTCAAGGACTTCATCGACATCCCGGGCGTGTACCCGGCCGGGCGGCTGGACCGTGACAGTGAAGGCTTGCTGTTGCTGACCAACGATGGCGGGTTGCAGGCGCGGATTGCCGACCCGAAGCACAAGCTGGCCAAGACCTACTGGGTCCAGGTGGAAGGCGAACCGAGTGACGAGCAGTTGCAGCGTTTGCGCGATGGTGTGGCGCTGAATGATGGGCCGACCTTGCCGGCTGAGGCGCGGCGCCTGGAAGAACCCGAGCTGTGGCCGCGTAACCCGCCGGTACGCTTTCGCAAGAGCGTGCCGACCAGCTGGCTGGAGCTGGTGATTCGCGAAGGGCGTAACCGTCAGGTGCGGCGGATGACGGCAGCAGTGGGCTTGCCGACCTTGCGCCTGGTGCGCGTGCGCATTGGTGACTGGGCGCTGGATGGGCTGGGGCAGGGTTGCTGGCGGGAGGTCCCTGCCAAGCTTTAGTTCAGGTCAGGGCCTGTTGGCGGGCACGCCCGCTCCCACAGGGACGGTGCAGTACTTGAAGGCTGCGCCCAACCTGTGGGAGCGGGCGTGCCCGCGAATGGCCCTGAAATGTTTTATACGCCTTCCAGAAAGCCCACCACCACGCTTTTGATGATGAAGGCCAGCACCCCCAGGCCCAGTACGAAGAACAGGATCAGCGTCCCGAACTTACCCGCCTTTGACTTTTTTGCCAGGTCCCAGACGATGAAGCCCATGAAACCGATCAGCACGGTGACCAGAATGATCATCATCCATTCTTCGAATACGGCGGGATCCATCGGTGTTCTCCAGGCGGGTTGAGCGTCCGATTATACGTCGGCTGGGTAAGCATTTAACGCAGGTGGGTCAATGGCAGCTCGGTGCTGGCCAACACCTGGTTGAGCACGAAGCTCGAGCGCACGCTGGTGACGCCTTCGATGCGGGTCAGGCTGCCTAGAAGCAGTTTCTGGTAGTGGTCCATGTCCGGCACCACCACTTTCAACTGATAGTCGGCATCCATGCCGGTGACCAGGCTGCATTCGAGCACCTGTGGCAGGTTTCGGATGGCGGCCTCGAATGTTTCAAAGCGTTCCGGGGTGTGGCGGTCCATGCCTATCAATACATAGGCGGTCAGGCTCAGGCCCAGCTTCTTGCGGTCGAGCAGGGCCACCTGGCGCGAAATGTAGCCATCGTCCTCCAGTTGCTTGACCCGACGCGAGCATGGCGATGGCGACAGGCCGATGCGTTCGGCCAGTTCCTGGTTGGAAATGCGCGCATCGCGCTGCAATTCGGCGAGGATGCTCAGGTCGTAGCGGTCAAGTTTGCTCATGGCATTTGCCTTTTCTGTTCGGATTGCTGCGAATTATCAATCGAGGGTGAAAAATTGCGCAAGTGCTATTTATCTGAGCAATATTCGCAATCCTCTGTCGCAACCCGTCCGGTATCTTTATCACCAGAATCACTGCCCGGACATCAGTCCACGGCGACGCGCCCTAGGCGGGCGGTTGCGGCCAGCCATCCAACAGGATCTGCAGGCCCCCGGGCTACACACCTTCCAGAAGACGGTGTGAGGTGAGCCGGCGCCACAAGTGCCGAGCACGGACGACAATTCCTGAAGGGAGGCCCTGTGGCCTCCCTTTTTTCATGTCGGGAATTTTAATTTGCCTGTGTGGTGGGCGCGGTAGACTGGCGTTGGTTGCAGTTTTTTCTACCGAGAGGAACACCATGACGTCGCGCATCTGGCAGTTGGCAGGTGTTGGTTTGCTGGGTTTGAGCATCAGCCTTGGGGCCTTGGCTGAAGGGCCCGGCGAAGGGCCCGGTGAACGTGGCCAGCAGGTGCAAGGTGAGGGTGGGCCGGGGCGCTCGCTCAACTCGCGCGACGAAGTGCGCCAGACCCAACCGCCGCGCCAGGGGTATTACCAGGACATTCCCCGCCGCCACGGTGATGATCACCACTGGCAAGCCGGTGGCCCGGGGCAACGACCCGGTGGCGACTGGCACGGGCGCCCGGATGGCCACGGCAATGGCTGGGGGCCTGGGCCGCAGTATCGCCCGGGGCACACGGTGGACCATTTTTCTGACCGCTACTGGAAAGTACCCTACCGGGGCGCTGACTATTTCTACTCCGGGGGTTACTGGTACCGCCCGCACGGGGGCAGTTACATCGTGGTGACCCCGCCGTACGGCGTGCGGGTCAATTACCTGCCGCCTTATGCGCGGGAAGTGTGGTTGGGTGGTGCGCTGTTCTTTCTGGTGGCCGATACCTATTACCAGTACCTGGCAGACAGCCAGGAATATGTGGTGGTCAATCCGCCGGTCGGCGTGCCGTCGCCCGTGCCGGTGGCCCCGGCAAATGGCGGGTATGACGTGGAGGCCTATCCGATGTATGGCCAGGGTCAGGAACAGCAGGAGCAGGACCGCTACCAGTGCCATCGCTGGGCGGTGAGCCAGTCAGGCTTCGACCCGGCGACGGCGACGTACGCACCGGCGGCCACTGTGCTCAGCCACTACCAGCGGGCGCTGGGGGCTTGCTTCAGTGGTCGGGGTTACAGCATCAACTGAACCCTGCGCGGAACTGTGTAGGCGCGGGTTTACCCGAGAATACGGTAGCGGCGGCAACGCTGAACGGCGGGTGGAAATTGGCCAGCAGGCCCGGCCCATTCGCGGGTGAACCCGCTCCTACAACGGCCTGTGCGCGTGTAGGAGCGGGTTTACCCGCGAATACGGTAGCGGCGGCAACGGTGATCGGCAGGTGGAAATTGGCCAGCAGCCCAGGCCCTTTCGCGATGAACCCGCGCCTACAAGGGATTGCGTAATCGGTGGGGCATGGGGGGTTACCTCATACCGGGTCGGCGTGCACCATCACGTCCGCCTGTGGGTAACGCTGGCGGATCACCCGCGAGCCCTCCACGCACAAGCTGTGCGCCTCATGCAGCGGCAGTTGCCCCGGCAGCTCCAGGTGCAGTTGCACAAACCACTGGTTGCCCGACACGCGCGTGCGCAGGTCATGCACGCCTTTCACGCCTGCAACGGCCAGCACCAGCGCAGCCATGTCCTCGCCAACGTCGCCGGGTAACGCTTTGTCCATCAGAATCGCCGTACTTTCGCGGGCAATTTGCAGCGCGCTCCAGAGGATGTAAAAGGCGATGCCCAGGCCGAACAGCGCATCCAGCTGCGGCCAGCCAAAGCGCGCCAGCAACAGGGCCAGCAGAATGCTGCCGTTGAGCAACAAGTCAGAACGGTAGTGCAGTGAATCTGCCCGTACCGCAGTAGAGCCGGTGAGCCGGATTACCTTGTACTGCAGCGCCAGCAGGGCGACCGTCAGCACCAGCGACAGCAGCATCACCGCGATTCCGATTGAGGTATCACCCAGCGGTTGCGGGGTGGACAGGCGCTCGACCGCCTGCACCCCGATCAGCACCGCACTGCCACCGATGAACAGCGCCTGCGCCATACCGGCCAAGGCCTCGGCCTTGCCATGGCCGAACCGGTGATCGTCGTCTGCCGGGCGCAGGGCGTAGTGCACCGCCAGCAGGTTGAGGAACGAGGCCACGGCGTCCAGTGCCGAGTCAGTCAGCCCGGCCAGCAGGCTCACCGAACCGCTCAGCCACCAGGCCAGCGCCTTGCTCAGCACCAGGATGCTGGCCACCGCCAGTGACGCGCGCGTGGCCAGGCGGAGCAGGCGCTGGTGTTCAGCCGGAGTAGTGATCATCCGTGGTCAGTGTCCGTGTGGCTCAGGCTGCCGGTACCAGGCCCATACTGGCCAGTTGTTCGATGCTGCCGCGGTGCTGGATCAGCCGTGGGTCGTTCAGCGGCAGGCGCTGGCCCAGTTCGCTTTCCAGAATGGCTTGCAGCTTCAGGTTGTCGACCTTGCCATCCGGGCTGACGGCTTCTTGCAGTTTGGCCGGGTCAACCTGGGCAGTACGGCCACCTGGGTAGTAGATGGCGCCGGTGGCAAAGTCGATACCGAAGGCAATCAGCCCCGGGATTACATAGAACAGGATGCCAATGGCATCCATGGCGGCAACCACAGGGTCGATCTTGCCGCCGATTTGGCCGCGCCGGTCCGGGTAGAAAATGGTGCCGCAGGCCGTCAGTTGGGTCAGCAGGGTGGCGATGAGGGCGCCACCGATGACGCGGGTCGAGATGCGCATGTAAATCTCCGAAAAGGTGTTCAGCAGGACAAGCGAAGCGCCTGCACCTGATGTTAAGACCATGATAGAGCAGGCTGGGTTCGCCGTTATACTCGCGAGACTGTTCGAGGACCACCATGATTTCATTACCCATTGATGCTGCCTTGCCCGCCCTGCGCCAGGCTCTGGAAAACCGTGACGAAGTGGTGCTTGAAGCGCCGCCTGGCGCTGGCAAGACCACCCGCGTGCCACTGGCGCTGCTGCACGAACCGTGGCTGGCCGGGCAGAGCATCCTCATGCTCGAGCCACGGCGCCTGGCTGCGCGGGCAGCGGCCGAACGGCTGGCCAGTGAGCTGGGCGAGCAGGTTGGGGAAACGGTGGGTTACCGCATCCGTCTGGACAGCAAGGTCGGCCCGAAAACCCGTATTGAAGTGGTGACCGAAGGCATCCTCACACGCCGCCTGCAAGCCGACCCGGCGCTGGAAGGGGTGGGCCTGCTGATTTTCGACGAATATCACGAACGCAGCCTGGATGCCGATCTCGCACTTGCGCTGAGCCTTAACGGCCGCGAGTTGCTGCGTGACGACCCGCCACTGAAGATTCTGCTGATGTCCGCGACCCTGGAAGGCGAGCGCCTGTCGCGGTTGCTGGACGATGCCCCGGTGGTCAGCAGCGAAGGCCGCATGCATCCGGTGGATATCCGCTGGGGGCGGCCGTTCCAGCCAGGCGAGTTCATCGAGCCACGGGTGGTGGACAGCGTGCTGCATGCGCTGGCTGACCAGGCCGGCAGCGTGCTGGTGTTCCTGCCTGGGCAAGCCGAGATCCGCCGGGTTCACCAAAGCCTTCAGGAGGTACTGGGCGCGCGCCCCGAGATTCTGCTGTGCCCGCTGCATGGCGAACTCGACCTCAATGCCCAGCGTGCCGCTATCGATCCGCCGCCCAAGGGATCGCGCAAGGTGGTGCTGGCCACCAACATCGCTGAGACCAGCCTGACCATCGATGGCGTGCGCGTGGTGATCGACGCAGGCCTGGCCCGGGTGCCGCGCTTCGACCCCGGCAGCGGCATGACCCGCCTGGACACTCAGCGCATTTCCCGCGCCAGTGCCACCCAGCGCGCTGGGCGTGCCGGCCGCCTGGAACCCGGCGTGTGCTACCGCCTTTGGTCCGAGGCCCAGCATGACCAGCTGGCCGCCCATGGCAGTGCCGAGATTCTCCAGGCCGACCTGGCCGGGCTGGCCCTGCAGTTGGCGCGCTGGGGTGTAACCCCCGAGCAGTTGCGCTGGCTCGACCAGCCGCCAGCTGCAGCGTACGCCCAGGCACAGGACCTGTTGGCGCGACTCAGCGCCTTCCGGCCGGGCAGCCGCGACACCCTCAGCGAACATGGCCAGGCCATGGCCGAACTGCCGGCTCACCCACGCATCGCGCACTTGTTGCTGCGCGGCCAGGACCTGGGCCTGGCACAGATGGCATGCGATGTGGCTGCACTGCTGGGGGAGCGGGACATCCAGCGTGGCGGTGGTGCCGACTTGCACAGCCGGCTTGCGCTGGTCAGCGGTGAGAGCAAGGCTGCGCGTGGCGGCCAGGGTGGTGTGCAGCGTGCTCGTCAGCTGGCCCGGCAATACCGTGGCCTGTTGCGTGGCAAGGTCGGTGCACCGGTTGCCGACCCGGACCACCCACGCTGGCTGGGCGCCCTGTTGGCGCTGGCCTACCCTGACCGGGTCGCCCAGCAGCGCCGGGCGGGCGGGGCGGAGTATCGGCTCGCCAACGGCCGTGCGGCCCTGTTTGGCGAAGTCGATGCATTGATGAAGTGCCCATGGCTGGTGATCGCCGACCTGGGTAGCCGCCAGGGGCAGCGTGAGGAGCGGATCTATCTGGCCGCCGAATTCGATCCGGCGTTGTTCGAGGGTGTGCTGGCCGAACAGGTCGAGCGGGTCGATATCCTTGATTGGGACGAGCGCGAGCAGGTGTTGCGCGCCGAGCGCCAGGTGAAGGTTGGCGAACTGGTCCTCAGCCGTGAGCCGCTGCCCGGGCTGGATGATGAAGCCAGGGCCCGAGCGCTGCTTGGCCTGGTCCGGCGCAAAGGTTTGAACCTGCTGACCTGGACGCCGGAACTGCGGCAATGGCAGGCACGTGTGGCGCTGTTGCGTCAGCTCGACCTGCAGAAGGATGGCCACAGCGAATGGCCTGACCTGGGGGACGAGGCCCTGCTGGCCAGCCTGGAAGACTGGTTGCAGCCTTACCTGAGCAAAGTATCGCGCCTCAGCCACTTTGCCGCGCTGGACTTGCCGTCGATCCTGCGCAACCTGCTGCCCTGGCCGCTGCCGCAACGCCTGGAAGAACAGGCCCCGGCGCATTTGGCCGTGCCTTCCGGCTCGAACATCCGCCTGGATTACAGCGAAACCCCGCCGATTCTCGCCGTGCGTCTGCAAGAACTGTTCGGCCTTGCCGATACCCCGCGCATCGCCAACGGCCGGCAGCAGGTCAAGCTGCACCTGCTGTCACCGGCACGTCGGCCGGTGCAGGTGACCCAGGACCTGGCCAGCTTCTGGCGCACGACCTATGCCGAGGTGAAGAAAGACCTGAAAGGGCGATATCCGAAGCACTACTGGCCGGACGACCCTCTGGTGGCCGAGGCTACCGCCAGGGCCAAGCCGAGAGGGAGCTGATGCACACCACCGAGTGCGGCAGGCCGAAAAAATCATGCGCTGGCCACGACGTGTCAGTGGTCGTGCCATTCATCGTATTGCACCCGCCAGTGCAGCTTGATCTGCCTGCCTCAATAGGAAAGTGATCACTTCGCCTTCCTCGACGTTGAGCAAGGCTACCCACTCCCCACTCCTGTGCGGCGTATCCGTGAGGGCGCCGACCCTGTAGCCCCGCTGGTCGCGCAGATGGCAGACAAGGCCTTCATCTGTCAGCGCCAGCGGCTCGATTTTCCAGTATTCGCTAACGTCTGCATGCCAGTAAAAGCCCAGATAACCATTGCGGCTGACCCCTAGTTTCTTGGTCTCCGGGCGCCCAGGCATGCTGATGCGGTAGTGCAGGCGATCGTTGGTCCGCGAGTGGTAATGAAAGTCCATCACCGGCGAGTCCTGCCTTCCCCCCGCCTGCAACCAGTCATCCTCTGGGGTAATGCCCCAGCTGAACTTGTCTGAACTGCGGCTGAGGCGTAGTGGGATGTCCCGGTCGACGGCGCGCATGTACAGCTTGCCGCGAAAAGACCTGGCGTACCTGGCCTGAATGGTTTCGTTCATGGTGCACTCCTAGAACAGCATTGAGGATGTGCACTCTGGCGCCAAGGCTGGGCAGCCCGGCAGGCCGAAAACATTCCCCGGTGGCCTCAGGTGCTGGCTTCGCCTTCCAGCAACATGAACAGGCGATACAGCACCACGGTGCTGAACAGTTGCAGGAAGCCGCTGAGGCTGTCCATGGCCAGTTCCATCCCAGGTGATGGCTCGGGGAAGGCCATCAGCAGCAGCCCGTCGATCAGCCAGATCGGCGCCAGCACGCCTACCACGCAGACCATGATGCGCATGAAATGCCCGGTGGTCATGCTTGCGCTTTCGCGCATCGCCTGCACCACCGGCCGGCCGCGCAGCACCAGCAGGTACTCGGCGAACACCAGGTTGATCATGATCCACACCCCCGGGAAGATGAACAGCGCAAGGCCGGCCATGATCAGTAGCGAGCTGATCAGGATCAGCAGGGCCAGTTGCGGCCACAGCTGCAGGGCGCGGGCGAACAGGTCGCGCTTGGCGATTTCCTGGCCGTTGCTGCGCGTGTCCAGGTACAGGATCAGGGCTGCGCTGTACAGCGGGTAGAACAACAGGCTGACCAGCATGCCGTAGGCCGGTGATGCCTGGTCGCCCAGCTGCCGGTACAGCAATTGGGTGACCAGGGCTTCCACCACCACCAGCGGCAGGCACAGCTGCAGGATGTTTGGCAGGTGACGGCGGAAGAAGTACAAGGAGTCGCGCAAAACGCTCAGCGGATTCATCAGTCAACATCGCATGGCAGTAAAAACAGGGGCCTAACTTTAGCCCAAAGCAGGCCTGGGGCTGTCACTTGCTGAAAAAAGTTTCACCGCAGCAGTGATTGAATCCCGCGCCTGTACGCCCCATCTTTGACGCTGTCCGATGTCCCGCTACCCCACGAGGTCGCCCCATGAACACTGAAGAACAAACCCTGATTGACGGCCTGTTCGGCCGCCTCAAGCAAGCCGAAGACCCCAGCCAGCCGCGTGACCCGCAAGCCCAGGCGTGCATCGAGCAGCACGTGCGTCAGCAACCGGCGGCGCCTTACTACATGGCCCAGGCGATTTTGGTGCAGGAGGCCGCAATCAAACGCCTCGACGAACAGAACAAGCAGTTGGAAGCCGAGCTGCAGCAGGCCCGTGCCCAGGCTCAGGCGGCACAAGCCACCAGCAGTGCGCCGAGCAATGGCGGGGGTGGTTTCTTGTCCAGCATCTTTGGTTCGGGTGGGCGCAACGCAGCGCCGGCGGTGCAGCCACAGCGCCCTTCGGCGCCCCCTGTAGTGTCCGGTGGTGGCTGGCGCGAGCCGTCGGCCCCTGGTTTTGGCCAACCTCAGGCGCCGCAGCCTGGCTATGGCGCCGCGCCTGCGCGCAGCGGGGCCAGCAGCTTCCTTGGCGGGGCCATGCAGACCGCCGCCGGTGTGGCCGGTGGTGTGCTGCTGGCGCAGGGTATCAGCAGCCTGTTCAACCACAACTCGCAACCGGAAGAAGTCGTCGAGGTCATCAAGGAAGAGCCGGCGCCAGCCAGCGACAGTGGTGGCTGGAACGACCAGGGCGGGCAGCAGCAAGTGGCTGACAACGGTGGCTGGGGCAGTGACCAGGGCGGATACGCCGACGGTGGTTTTGGCAGCGATGACGGTGGGTTCTTCTCGGACGACGATTCTTACGTCTGACAGGTCTGGCATACTGCTGGCATTTCCGGGGGCGCTTTGCGCCCCTTCGCGGGCACGCCCGCTCCCACAGGTGTACGCGCGATACCTGTGGGGGCGGGCGTGCCCGCGAAGGGCTGCGCAGCAGCCCCCGCAGCACTCCAGACCAAAAATGAGGTTCCCAGGTGAAAAAGATCGCGTTGTTCGCCGATGTGCAGAACCTCTACTACACCGTGCGCCAGGCTCACGGCTGCCATTTCAACTACACCGCCCTGTGGGCCGATGTCAGCCGCGAAGGTCAGATCGTCGAGGCCGTGGCCTATGCCATCGACCGTGGCGACAGCAAACAACAGCAGTTCCAGCAGATCTTGCGCAACCTCGGTTTCGAGGTGCGCCTCAAACCGTTCATCCAGCGCAGCGATGGCTCGGCCAAAGGTGACTGGGATGTGGGCATTACCCTGGATGTGATCGACGCGGCCAGCCGGGTCGACCAGGTGGTGCTGGCCTCCGGTGACGGTGACTTCGACCTGCTGCTGGAGCGGGTAATCCAGCGCCATGGCACCGAAGCGGTGGTGTATGGCGTGCCGGGGCTGACGGCGTTGTCACTGATCCGTGCTGCCACCCGCTACGTGCCCATCGAAGGCGCGCTGTTGCTCAAACACTAAGGTCTTTTCATGGAACGTATCGCTGTCATCGACTTTGAAACCACCGGCATTTCCCCCGGTACCGGCTGCCGTGCCACCGAGGTGGCGGTGGTAATGCTTGAAGGTGGGCGCATTGTCGAGCGCTACCAGAGCCTGATGAACGCTGGCGTGCCGGTGCCGGCCTTCGTCGCAGGGCTGACCGGCATCACCACCGCCATGCTGCGCAGTGCGCCGCCGGTGGACAAGGTGATGAACGAGGTGGCCGAGTTCGTCGGCGGCACCCCATTGTTGGCGCACAACGCTGCTTTCGACCAGAAGTTCTGGGACTACGAGCTGAGCCGTATTGGCCGCAGCCGCAGCCAGCCCTTCGCGTGTTCCCTGTTGCTGTCACGGCGCCTGCTGCCCGCCGCGCCGAACCACAAGCTGGGCACTTTGACACGCTGGGCTGGGTTGCCAGACACGGGGACCGCGCACCGGGCCATGGCCGATGCCGAAATGGCCGCCAACCTGCTGCAGCATCTGGCGGGTGTGTTGCGCCAGGACCACGGGGTTCAGCAACTGTCGCACGAGCTGCTTTGCCGGCTGCAGAAGACCCCGGCTGCGAAAGTGCGCGAAGCGCTGGCCAAGTACGGTCAGGGGCTGGCAGGTGATCGTCCCAGGCGATAAGCCAACCACACCGGATGCACCAGAATTGTGCCGCTCATTTGCACCCGTTCTGTAACGTCCCTTCACCCAGGCAGGCCGTTAAACTGAGGCACCCGTAAACGGATTTCGAGTTTTCCCCATGCCTGCCTCCCGTCGTTTCCCGCTGCTGCTGATTGGCGCCTTCCTGGCCCTGTATCTGGTCTGGGGTTCCACTTACCTGTTCATTCGCATCGGCGTCGAGAGCTGGCCTCCGATGCTCATGGCCGGTGTGCGATTCCTGATCGCCGGTGGCCTGCTGTACGGCTTCCTGCGTTGGCGCGGCGTGCCGGCACCTACCTGGCCACAATGGCGGGCGGCAGGGGCGATCGGTTTCTTGTTGCTCAGCTGTGGCAACGGCGGGGTCACCGTGGCTGAGCATGCCGGCGTGGCTTCGGGCGTGGCGGCTTTGGCGGTGGCGACGGTGCCGCTGTTCACCTTGCTGTTCGGCCTGTTGTTCGGGCACCGCAATTCGAAGCTGGAGTGGGCGGGGATAGCCCTTGGGCTGGTGGGCATCGGCCTGCTGAACCTGGGCTCCAACCTGCAGGCAAGCCCGATAGGTGCAGCGCTGATCATCTTCGCGGCGGCGTCCTGGGCGTTTGGCTCGGTGTGGAGCAAGACCTTGCCGCTGCCCCAGGGGCCGATGGCCAGCGCAGCGGAAATGCTGGCCGGGGGTGCGGTGCTGTTGCTGGGCAGTGTGCTATCGGGCGAACGCATGACACAGCTGCCGACCGCCGCTGGCTGGGGGGCGCTGGCCTATCTGGTGTTCTTCGGTTCGATCCTGGCGTTCAGTGCCTACATGTACCTG
Organism: Pseudomonas sp. USTB-Z; assembly: GCF_019691255.1. Lineage (NCBI taxonomy): Bacteria > Pseudomonadati > Pseudomonadota > Gammaproteobacteria > Pseudomonadales > Pseudomonadaceae > Pseudomonas > Pseudomonas sp. USTB-Z. The sequence continues at coordinate 4,647 of NZ_JAECZP010000001.1, read as the reverse complement.
CTCAAGCACGTGCGCCCGGCAGCGGCCACCAGCTACGCCTACGTCAACCCGGCGGTGGCGGTGCTGCTGGGGATCGTCTTTGCCGGTGAGCAGATTGGCGCTGAAGAGTGTGTGGCGATGGCAGTGATCATCGGTGCGGTGGTGCTGATCGGCCTGCCGCAGTGGCGCAAGGCGCCTGACCCTGTGCAACCGTTGAAAGGTGAAATCTGCAAGTAGGCAGGGGCGATGCGGTAAACTTGCCGCCTTCGCTGAACCCCCTGACGGTATTGCCATGAATTTCGCCAAACTCGGCCTGATCGAACCGCTGCTGCGCACGCTGCAGCAACTGGACTACACCACCCCGACCCCGGTGCAGGCCAAAGCCATCCCCGCCGTGCTGGCCGGCCGCGACCTGATGGCCGCAGCCCAGACCGGTACCGGCAAGACCGCAGGCTTTGCCCTGCCTGTGCTGCAGCGCCTGGCGCTGGAGGGCGAGAAGGTGGCCAGCAACTCGATCCGCGCCTTGGTGCTGGTGCCCACTCGCGAGCTGGCCGAGCAGGTGCACAACAACGTGCGCGGATACGCCGAGAACCTGCCGCTGAGTACTTACGCGGTGTATGGCGGGGTCAGTATCAACCCACAGATGATGCGCCTGCGCCGGGGTGTCGACCTGCTGGTGGCTACCCCTGGCCGCTTGCTCGACCTGTTCCGGCAGAACGCCGTGAAGTTCAACCAGGTGCAGACCCTGGTGCTGGATGAAGCCGACCGCATGCTGGACCTGGGCTTTGCCGAAGAGCTGCAGTCGGTGTATGCGGCACTGCCGCGCAAGCGCCAGACGCTGCTGTTTTCCGCCACCTTCTCCGATCAGATTCGCATGCTGGCGGGGCTGGCGCTGAATGACCCGCTCAGTATCGAAGTGAGCCCGCGCAACGCCACGGCCACCAGCGTCAAGCAGTGGCTGGTGCCTGTGGACAAGAAGCGCAAGGCCGACCTGTTCTGCCACCTGCTGCGCAAGCAGCGCTGGAAGCAGGTGCTGGTGTTCGCCAAGACCCGCAATGGCGTCGATCAGCTGGTGGAGCGCTTGCTGGCCGAAGGCGTGAATGCCGACGGCATCCACGGTGATCGCCCACAGGCGACCCGCCAGCGTGCGCTGGACAGCTTCAAGGCCCGTGAGGTGCAAGTGCTGGTGGCGACCGATGTGGCGGCCCGCGGCCTGGATATCGATGACTTGCCGCTGGTCGTCAACCTTGACCTGCCGATCGTTGCCGAAGACTACGTGCACCGCATCGGGCGTACCGGGCGGGCGGGCAACAAGGGCGAGGCGATTTCGCTGGTGTGTGCGGATGAAGTGCAACTGCTGGCGGCTATCGAGGTGCTGACCCGGCAGACCCTGCCGCGTCATGAAGAGCCGGATTTCATCCCCGAGCACCGGGTGCCGATGACCGATGCCAGTGGGCAGGTTATCAAGAAACCGAAGAAGCCCAAGAAGCCGAAAGAAAACAGCGCCAAGCGCGGGCTGGGGCGCTGGATGGACAGCAGTGAAGCTGGCAGTGCGGAACCGGCGGTGAAGGCTGTACGCAAGGTGCCGAGCTTCAATGGTGGGCCGCGCAAGCGCAAGCCTTGAGGTTTTGGGGCCGCTTTGCGGCCCTTTGGCGACGCAAGGCCGCTCTCACAAGGACTGCGCCAGGCTTTAGATGAATACGGCGACCTTCAGGGCTTCCAGCGCCGGCTCGACCTTGATGCCCAGCGCTGCACCCAGCTCCATTACCCAGGGTTGATGGGCGGGTTTGCGGTGATGATGTTTCTCGACACTGGGCTGGGCTGAGGCTGAACACTGGCCTGTGGGGGCCTTGTGTCGCGAAAGGGCCGCGAAGCGGCCCCGGCATTATTTGCATCGACGCTGAAACCCCGGGGCTGCTGTGCAGCCCTTTCGCGACGCAAGGCCGCTCCCACACGGATCGCGCCAGCTTTCAGAAATTGAGCAAGACAGTTGCTCCCACATGGGCTGTGCAATCTGGATTGACGCAGTACTTGTGGAAGCCGCCCCGGCAAGCTGTCAGGAAGCCCGAACCCAATCCGCCGCTGCCCGCCCGGCGCGCAAGCCGCTGGCAAAGCACGCCGTGAGCAGATAACCCCCGGTCGGCGCCTCCCAGTCCAGCATCTCGCCGGCACAGAACACCCCCGGCACGGCCTTGACCATCAACCCCTCATCCAGCCCCTCGAAGCGGACCCCGCCGGCACTGCTGATGGCTTCATCCAGCGGCCGCGTGCGTACCAGGGTGATAGGCAACGCCTTGATGGCCCGGGCCAAAGCATCAACGTCGGCAAAGGTCGCCTGATCGGTCAGTTCGCGCAGCAGTGCGGCCTTGACCCCATCAATCCCCAGCTGGCTGTGCAGGTGCTTGGCCATGGAGCGTGAACCGCGTGGTTTGGCCAATGCCTGGGCAATCTTGTCCACAGGCTTGTCCGGCAGCAGGTCGAGCAACAACACCCCGCGGCCTTCACGGTGGATGGCCTCGCGTACCGGTGCCGACCAGGCGTACACCAGGCTGCCTTCCACACCTTGGGCGGTGAGGATGAACTCGCCCTTGCGCGGTGCGCTGCCCGGGACGCTGAGGGCGATGTTCTTCAGCGGTGCGCCCGCGAACTTGTCCTTGAGCAGCGCGCTCCAGCCCTCTACTTCAAAACCGCAGTTGCTCGGCTGCAAAGGCGAGATATCCACAGCCCGTTCTGCCAGCAGCGGTTGCCAGCTGCCGTCAGAACCCAGGCGCGCCCAGCTGGCGCCACCCAGCGCCAGCACCACGACCGAGGCTTTCACCTGACGTTCGCCCTGTGGATAAGCAATTCGCAAGCTGCCTTCGGTGTTCCAGCCCAACCAGCGATGGCGGGTGTGGATAACTACCCCGTTGTCGCGCAGGCGCTTGAGCCAGGCACGCAGCAACGGCGCGGCTTTCATGTCGGTGGGGAACACCCGGCCCGAGGTGCCGACGAAGGTTTCGATGCCCAAACCATGAATCCACTGGCGCAACGCGTCAGCATCGAAGTCGCGTAGCAGGGCCTCGATTTCGCCTTGGCGTTCGGCATAGCGTGCCACGAACGCCGGGTAGGGCTCGGAATGGGTGATGTTCATGCCGCCGACGCCCGCCAGCAGGAACTTGCGGCCCACTGAAGGCATGGCATCGAACACCTCGACCGCCAGGCCTGCCTTGGCCAGTGCTTCGGCAGCCATCAGGCCGGCGGGGCCGCCACCGATGACGACAGCGGGGGGAGGGGATGCGGGGGTCAGATCGGGCATGGTGGGCAGCAGGCTGTGGAAAAGAGGCGCATTCTACCGCAGCGCTGCCCATGGAAGCACTGATCAAAAAATAGCCAGTGTTATGCAGGCCTTGCCAGTAAAGGGCTACAGCGCCTTTCGCGCAGGTTATCCACAAGCGGTTCCACAGTCATTGTGAACAACCTATGACACGTGCCGCGCTGTGGTGAAGGATGCCGTGGCGTCTGGCCAAGGCTGTGCGGTCCTTGCTGTAGCCTCCGCCGATCACGCCCATCACCGGGATATCGCGGCCCAGGCAGTGGCGCAGCACGGCTTCGTCACGGGCGGCAACGCCTGCGTCGGTCAGCTGCAGGTAGCCCAGGGCGTCGTCCTTGTGCACATCGACACCGGCGTCATACAGCACCAGGTCGGGTTGATAAAGCGGCAACAGGTAGTTGAGGGCGTCGTCCACCACCCTCAGGTAGGCAGTGTCGCCCATGCCTCGGGGCAGGGGGATGTCCCAGTCGCTTTGTGCCTTGCGGGCGGGGAAGTTCTGCTCGCAGTGCAGCGACACGGTGATGGCCTCGGGCGTGTCGTGCAGGATGCGCGCGGTGCCGTCACCCTGGTGCACGTCGCAGTCGAAGATCAGCACCCGGTGTACCCGGCCTGCTTCCAGCAGGTAGCGGCTGATGACCGCCAGGTCGTTGAAAATGCAGAAGCCGGCGGGGTGGTCGTAATGGGCGTGGTGGGTGCCACCGGCGAGGTGGCAGGCGATGCCGTGCTGCAGCGCCATCTCGGCAGTCAGCAGTGAGCCGCCGACGGCGCGTACGGTACGCCGGGCCAGGGCCTCGCTCCAGGGCAGGCCGAGGCGGCGCTGGTCCTCGCGCGACAGCTCGCCGTTCATGTAGCGCTCAATGTAGCTGCGGTCGTGGGCCAGGGCGAGGATGTCGTTGGGGCAGATGTCCGGGCGCAGCAGGGCCTGGTCGGTGGTCAGCCCGCTGCCAACCAGGTGGTCGTGCAGCAGGCGGAACTTGTCCATCGGGAAGCGGTGTTCAGCGGGGAACTCCGGGCTGTAATCTTCGTGGTAGATCAACGGCAACGGCATGGATGGGGTCGCAATCAGGGCCAGTGCTGATCTTGCCATGACGGGTGACTGCAATGGGAGTACCTGTTTCTTGCGCCGGTACCGGCCCTTTGTGGGAGCGGCCTTGTGTCGCGATTGGGCTGCGCAGCAGCCCCAGCAATGTGTGCATCTGCGCTGAAATTTTGGGGCTGCTGCGCAGCCCAATCGCGACACAAGGCCACACAAGGACTGCGCCAGGCTTTAGATGTGTACGGCGACTTTCAGGGCTTCCAGCGCCGGCTCGACCTTGATGCCCAGCGCTGCACCCAGCTCCATTACCCAGGGTTGATGG